>NZ_JBIBZI010000005.1:139727-544612 GCF_043084105.1 Streptomyces sp. NPDC014676
CCGCCGGGGGGGGGGGGGGCGGGGCCCGCCGGGCGCCCCCGCCGGGGGGCGCCGCGGGGCGCCCGCCCGGGGGGGGGGGGGGGCCGCGGCAGGGTGTGGCCCGCGCCCCGCCCCGGTCTCAGCCCGTGCTGCAGGAGACGGTCGGCCAGTTCCAGTTGCCGTTGGCCATGATCGTCACCCCCCAGTTGTCGCCGCTGCCGTTGGGCTTGGCGACGAGGGTCTGGCTGTCGGGGTAGGAGGTGCTGACGTTCCAGGTCGAGGAGACCTTCGCCGGGGACGGCACGTTCATGGTCACCGTCCAGTCGCTGCCGCCGCTGACCGAGACGTTGAGGTTGTAACGGTCGCCCCAGCGGCTGCCCGCGGACAGGGTCGCGGTACAGGCGGTGCCGCCACCGCCACCACCGCCTCCTCCCCCGCCGCCGGAACCGTCGGGTGCGACGGCGCGGCCGGTCTGCGGGGAGATCATGCCGGCGCACAGGCCCCGGGAGGCCAGGTTCTGCGCGATGCGCGGGATCGCGGCGATGGTGTTGGCCGGCCAGTCGTGCATCAGGATGACCTGCCCGTTGGTGAGCCGGGAGGCGGCCTGCACGATGGCGTCGGTGCTCGCGTTGTTCCAGTCCTGCGAGTCGACGTCCCAGATGATCTCGGTCAGGCCGTACTTGGCCTCGACCGCGCGCAGCGTCGAGTTGGTCTCGCCGTACGGCGGACGGAACAGCTTGGGCGTGCCGCCGCCGGCGTTCGCGATCGCCTGCTGGGTGCGGGAGATCTCCGAGTCCATCTGGGACTGGCTCAGCTGGGTCATGTGGGGGTGGGTGTAGCTGTGGTTGGCGACCCACATGCCGGCGTCGACCTGGGCCTTGACCAGGGAGGGGTTGGCGGCGGCGTACTGGCCCTGGTTGAACATCGTGGCCCGCAGCCCGTTCTGCCTGAGCGCGTTGAGCAGGTTCATGGTGCTGCCGGTGGACGGGCCGTCGTCGAAGGTGAGCCCGACGTAGCCGCTGCAGGCGGCGGCGTGCGCCGGTGCGGCGTCGAGGGTCGCGCCGGCGGTGCCGGCCAGGGTCAGCGCGGCGACGGCCAGCCCTGACACCAGGGACCGGGAGACTTTTCCGGTGGTCATCTGCGGTGCTCCTCCTCGTTGAGGGGTCAGCCTGCGCTGCAGGAGACCGTCGGCCAGGTCCAGTTGCCGTTCGCCATGATCGTCGCGCCCCAGTTGTCGCCGCCGCCGTCGGACTTGGCGACGAGGGTCTGGCTGTCGGGGTAGGACGCGCTGACGTTCCAGGTCGAGGAGACCTTCGCCGGGGAGGGGACCCGCATCGTGACGGTCCAGTTGTCGGCGCCGCTCACCGAGACGTTGAGGTTGTAGCGGTCGCCCCACTTCTCACCGGCCGACAGGGTCGCGTTGCAGCCGCCGCCACCGCCCCCACCGCCGCCACCGGAACTGCCTTCACTCACGGTGATGTTGGAGCTGCCGCTGCTCTGGTAGCCCTCGGTGGCCATGATCATGTAGTTGTGGTTGCCCAGGTTCATGCCCTTGCTCGCCCAGGCGTCGAAGTGGTTGCCACTGGTGATGGTGCCGCCCGTGCGCTTCGACTGGCGGACACTCCAGTACTGGTCGAAGGTCCTGGTGCCTTCGATGGAGGGGGCGTTGTACCGGGTCGTCTTGTAGATGTCGTACGTGCCGCCGTCACTGGTGACGGTGCCCTTGTACTCGCCGGTGGGACGGTAGGTGCCCCAGTTGTCGACGATGTAGTACTCGATGAGCGGGCCGGTGGTCCATCCGTAGAGCGTGAGGTACGCGTTGCCGGACGGGTTGAAGGAGCCCGAGTAGCTGACGGTCTTGCGGCCGCCGGTGCTCCAGCCCTTGCCGGCCACGAAGTTGCCGGTGTTGCTCCACCGGGTGCTGTAGTTGCCGCCGGAGCCCAGGTCCATGGAGACGGTTCCCTGGGAGTCGGTCCAGAACGAGTACCACCAGCCGTTGTGGGTGCCGGTCTGGTTCGTGGTGACGGCGGTGGCGGTGGTGGCGGTCAGGAGCAGTGCGGTGACGGCGGCCAGCGCGACGGTCCAGACGCTTCTGACTCTGAGCAGCGGTCGGCCGTGTCTGCGGCCCTTCGGATGTACGGGCACGTGCATGTGGTGCGCCTCCTGTGCGGCTCGGTGGGGGTGCGATGCCGGACAGTGTTGGTCTGTGCGCGTCAACCGTCAACAGTTTCGGTGAATGTTTCGAAATCTTCGCTTGATCAAAAACAGGGAGGGATTCACATAACACCAGCTCAATAGGCGTACTGAACCGGTCAAATTCAGGGGCCTTGCACTATGCGTCGGAAAGATGCCGAACTCCGATGTGAAGTAACCGAAAGTTTCGCTCTCCCGAGCGCGGCCGACGATGTCACCTGCCGGTCGCAGGCTCACGAGGGGCGCCGGGTCAAGGCCCTCACTGCCGAGCCCCGGCGGCCACACCTCACGTAGGTGTCGTCCAGCGCGGGGCCGTCTCCGCCCAGGCCGTGTCCCAGTCGGCGAGGTTGCGGCGGCGCAGGGTCAGGCCGGTCAGGGCGTGGGCGGCGGCGCCGGTGAGGGCGACGCCGATGGCGGCGAGGAGGGCCCAGCCCATGGTGCGGCTGCGGACCTCCTTGCGGGTCAGCGGCCGGTCCGTCGCCTCGCCGTCGGCGGTGACCCAGATGCGTACGGTGTTGCCGGCGGTCAGCCCCGGCTGGACCTCCGCCCGGGTGGTGCGGGTCCGCCCCTCGCGGGTGACCACGCGGACCTCGACCGGGTAGCGGATCTTCTTCTCCTCGTCCGAGCCCGGCTCGGGGTGGCGCGGAGCATCGTGGACGAGGGCCGCGTCCGTCTCGTACCGGGTCTGGTTCTGGTGGCGGGCGGTGTCCTCGTAATGCCGGCGGGCGGCGTCGCCGGCGAGGACGGCGGCCATGGGCGCCACGGCCAGTACGGCGATCAGCGCCCCGAGGCCGAGCCAGGCGTGGAGCGTGTCGGTGCGGCGGCGCAGGGGGTTGTGCCGCCAGCGCCACAGCAGGGGGCGCGGGGGCGGGCCCGGGGGCGGCTGTGCCGGAGGGATCTCGCCGGCCACGTCAGGGCTCCTTCCGGTGGCGGGGCGCGGGCGGCCGGGCCGGTCAGACGGTTCCGGTGGCCGAGGGGTGGTGGTGCGCCGAGGCGAGGAGGCCGGCGGCGCCCCGGACGGCGGCGGTGTGCGGCGACGGGACCTGCCGGACCGCGCAGCCGAGGCCGGCGGGGAGGCCGTGGGTGATGTCGGGACGCAGCGCGCCGCCGCCGGCCAGCAGGACGTCCCGGCGCAGGGCGGCACGGGTGAGCCCGGTGCGGTCCTGCCGCAGCATCGCGGTCACCATGCCGGCCACCGCCGCGGTGATGTCGCCGGGCGGCGTGCCGTCGGCCAGGTCGGCGGTGCCCAGCGCGGTGCGACGGGCGTCGGTGACCGCGCCGTCCACGAGCAGCACCACCTCGGTGAGGTGGGCGCCGATGTCCACGACGAGCAGCGGCCGGATGTGGTCGACGCCCGCCGCCAGGGCCACCGCGCGGGCGCCGGGGACGGTCAGTACGGCGCGCGGGCGGAGGATCTCGACGGCCGTGCGGGCGGCGGTCCGGAAGGCGAGCCCGTCCAGGACCGGCGCCGTGACGACGACCAGCGGGCGGCCGGTCCGGGGCAGCCGGTGCCCGAGCAGCCGCTCCAGCATCCGTGCCGTACCGGGGGTGTCGACGATGGTGCCGCGCTGAATGGGGTGGATCGCGCCGGTGCCCGGGAAGGTCACGGTGGGCACGTCGAGGACCATGCCCCGTCCGGTGATCCAGGCGCGTGTGCGGGCGCTGCCCAGGTCGAGAGCGATCCCCGGGCAGCGCCGGCACAGCGGCCGGTGCCGGTGCCGTACCGGAGCCGGGAGGGAACGCCGGATCACGGTCACCGGCCGGCCTCCCTCACCTGCTGGCAGCGCCCGCAGTAGCGGGCCTGGGGGACGATCAGCAGGCGGTGGCGTTCGACGGCGCGGCGGCACAGGTGGCAGGCGCCGTACTGCCCGGAGTCCATCCGGGCGAGCGCCGCCTCGACGTCGGCGAGCACCATGCGGGCGGACGCCGCGAGCTTGACGCCCACCTCGATCTGTGCGGCGTCCGTCTGACGCCGGTCGTCGGCACGGTTCGAGGAGTGGACGGCGAACTGCCGTAGCTGCTCCTGCCGGAACAGCCGCTGCTCGTGCAAATTCTCGCGCAGCGCGGCGAGGTCCTCGTCGTCGAGGACCGTGTCGCGCTCGCCGATGATCTGGTGGGTCACCACTGCACCCCTTGGGCAGAGCGGGAGGGAAGGACGACAGGACCTAAGAACGCCCCTGGCAGGCGACGCAGTACCGGGTGTGCGGGAGGATCTCCAGCCGCTCCGGCGGTACGGCCTTGGAGCAGCCCAGGCAGGTGCCGTAGGTGCCGTCGTCGACGCGTGTGAAGGCCTCGTCGATCTCCTTCAGGACCCGCTTGATGGCGTCCTTCTGGTTGGACATCAGGTGGTCGCCGGGACTCTGCCCCGTTTCGTCGAGGGCCTTGAGCTGCGCGAGCCGGGTCGTACGGGCGTGTTCGAGGCGCCGGCGGACCTCGTCGGCGGCCGGGTGGGCGGTACGGGTTTCGGTGCGGGGCAGGTCGAGCGACACGGACGGTCCTCCTCGGGGACGGTGACGTACAGGGGTGACGTACGGATGTGACGTACGGGTGTTGTCCCCACCCTCGCCCGTTTCCGCCCCGGCGCCCATCGGGCGCGGTACCCATCCGAGCGGGGTCCGAGGACCCACCCCGCCCGGTGCGGGCCGGGCGGGCCGGCGGAAATGGGTCGCGGGGCCCATCGACCGGGGGCCGCTCCTGGTGCAGGCTGGCCGGTGTCCGCCGGGACAAGGGGGCCGCGGCCGCACAGGACGGCACGGTGACCGACAGTAGAGGCAGACGAGAAAGAGGAAGGCGTGACCTCCGTGTCCCTGTACTGGCGGATCTTCGGGCTCAACGCGGTGGTGCTGGGCAGTGCCACCGCGCTGCTGCTGTGGGCTCCGGTGACCGTGTCCGTTCCGGTGCTGCTGACCGAGGCGGTGATCCTGGTGGGCGGCCTCGGCGTCATGCTCGTCGCCAACGCGGCCCTGCTGCGCATCGGCCTCGCCCCGTTGGACCGGGTGACGCGGCTGATGACCACCGTGGACCTGCTGCGCCCCGGTCAGCGGCTGCCCGTGCGCGGTGGCGGCGAGGTCGCCGAACTGGTCAGCACGTTCAATTCGATGCTGGAGCGGCTGGAGGGGGAACGCGTCGCGAGCAGCGCCCGCGCCATCCTCGCCCAGGAGGGCGAGCGGCGCCGTATCGCCCAGGAGCTGCACGACGAGGTCGGACAGAGCATGACCGCCGTGCTGCTGGCCCTGAAGCGGGCGGCCGACGAGGCGTCCCAGCCGCTGCGCGGTGAACTCCAGCAGGCGCAGGAGATCACCCGGGAGAGCCTCGACGAGGTCCGCCGGCTGGTGCGCCGGCTGCGCCCGGGCGTCCTGGACGATCTGGGCCTGGTCAGTGCGGTCACCTCGCTGGCCACCGAGTTCGCCACGCACACCGGGCTGCGCGTGCTGCGCCGCTTCGACCCCGATCTGCCCGCTCTCGACCACGAGGCGGAACTGGTGATCTACCGGGTGGCGCAGGAGAGCCTGACCAACGCCGCGCGGCACGCCGAGGCGCGGTGCGTGGAGGTGAGCCTGCACGCCACCGACGGGTGCGTCGTCCTGGAGGTGGGCGACGACGGCCGCGGCATCGGGGCCGCCCGCGAGGGCGCCGGGCTCCGCGGGATGCGGGAGCGGGCCCTGCTGATCGGGGCCGGACTGGACATCTCCGGCCCCGGCGAGACTTCCGCGACACCGGCCGGTACCCGGGTCCGGCTGACCGTGCCCACCGTCAGGAAGCAGCCATGAACCACCAGGACACCCAGGACACCCACGGCGACCGCCGGACGGATCCCCCGATCCGGATCCTGCTCGCCGACGACCACGCGCTGGTACGGCGCGGTGTGCGGCTCATCCTCGACCGGGAGCCGGACCTGGAAGTGGTCGCCGAGGCGGGTGACGGCGCGGAGGCGATCGCCATGGCCCGCACCCACGACGTCGACCTGGCCGTCCTGGACATCGCCATGCCCCGGCTGACCGGTCTGCAGGCCGCCCGCGAGCTGACCGTGCTGAAGCCGGGGCTGCGCATCCTGATGCTGACGATGCACGACAACGAGCAGTACCTGTTCCAGGCGCTCAAGGCCGGAGCCGGCGGTTACGTGCTGAAGTCCGTCGCGGACCGGGACCTGGTCGCCGCCTGCCGGGCGGCGATGCGGGACGAGCCGTTCCTGTACCCGGGTGCGGTGACCGCCCTGATCCGCAACTACCTCGACCGGGTCCGGCACGGTGAGGAGGCACCGGAGCGGTTGGTGACCCCGCGCGAGGAGGAGGTGCTCAAGCTCGTCGCCGAGGGGCATTCGTCGAAGGAGATCGCCGAGCTGCTGTTCATCAGCGTCAAGACGGTCCAGCGGCACCGTGAGAACCTGCTGCACAAGCTGGGGCTGCGGGACCGCCTCGAACTGACCCGTTACGCCATCCGTGCCGGGCTCGTCGAACCTTGACCGCCGGCCGGCGGGGACGCTCCGCCCTTCCGTCCCGGGCCGCCGCGGCGGCCCTCGCCGCGTTCGCGGCCGTGCTGCTGGCCCTCGGGTTCACCCACGGCGCGGAACTCGCCCCCGCCACCGCTTCCTCCGCCGCCTCGGCGTACCAGTCCGACACCCGTCCGTACGGCGACGACGCCTACGTCGGTGCCCGCACCCTGTTCGTCAGGCCGGAGCGGGACACCGGTGAGCGGACGGTGCCCGCCGGCCATCTGCTCTTCACCGCGGCGCACACGCCGCCGGTCCCGCCCCGGCCAGCCCGGCCCGCTCCGGCGGCCGGGCACGCGCCGCCCGCCGCCGCGCACATGCCGTCGGACCTGGGGCGCGCCCCGCCCACGGCCTCCAGCACCTGAGATTCCCTCTTCCTCTTCTCCGCGTGCCTGCTGGAGGCATCTGTGAAACGTCCCGCCCGCGTCAGGGCGTTGTTCGCGCTCGCCGTGATCGCCCTGTCCGTGTTCGTCGCCGTCACCGTCCCGGTCCGTCTGGGCCTGGATCTGCGGGGCGGCACCCAGATCGTGCTGGAGACCCGTTCCACCGAGACCGTGAAGGCCGACGCCGAGGCCACCGACCGCACCCTGGAGGTGCTGCGCGGCCGGGTCGACGCGCTCGGCGTCGCCGAACCGGGCATCGTCCGCTCCGGGGAGAACCGGATCATCGTCGAGCTGCCCGGCGTACAGGATCCGCGCAAGGCCGCCGACGTCCTCGGCCGTACCGCGCAGCTCTCCGTGCACCCGGTGCTCGGCACCGCCACCGGGTCCGACGAGGCTCGGAAGGAGGGCGAACGCGTCCTGCCAGACGAGCAGTCCGGTGAACGGCTGCGGCTGGCCGCCGCGTCACTCACCGGTCAGGACGTCGAGGACGCCGAGGCCCTCTTCGACCAGCAGAGCGGTGCCGGCTGGCACGTCACCGTGGACTTCGAGGACGGCAAGGGCTGGGCGAAGCTGACCGGCGAGGCCGCCTGCCATCCGGCGGGCGACCCGCAGCGCCGGGTCGCGATCGTACTGGACGACAAGATCATCTCCTCGCCGCAGGTCGACCCGTCCGTCGCCTGTGGCACGGGCATCACCGGCGGATCCACGCAGATCACGGGTTCCTTCACCAACGACGAGGCCAAGGAGCTCGCCCTGCTGGTCAAGGGCGGCGCCCTGCCGGTGCCGGTCGAGACGGTGGAACAGCGGACCGTGGGCCCGACGCTGGGTGCCGAGGCCATCGAGGCCAGCGCCTGGGCGGCCGTCGTCGGCACCGCGCTGACCGCGCTCTTCATCATCGTCGTCTACCGGCTGATGGGCGTCCTGGCCACCCTGGCCCTGCTCTGCTACGGCCTGATCTCCTACGCCGGTCTGGCGGCCCTCGGCGCCACCCTCACCCTGCCCGGTCTCGCCGGTTTCGTCCTGGCCATCGGTATGGCCGTGGACGCCAACGTGCTGGTCTTCGAACGGGCCCGGGAGGAGTACGGCAAGCGCAACCGGCCCAGCGGCCGCTCGGCCCTGACCGCCGGCTTCAAGGGCGCGTTCAGCGCCATCGCGGACTCCAACGTCACCACGCTGATCGCGGCGGCGCTGCTGTTCCTGCTGGCGTCCGGTCCGGTGAAGGGCTTCGGTGTCACGCTGGGCATCGGTGTCCTCGCCTCCATGATCAGCGCCCTGGTGATCACCCGGGTGCTCGCGGAGTTCGCCGTGGCCCGCCGCTGGGTGCACCGGCGTCCGGGGGTCACCGGTCTGGCCTCCATCGGCCGGGTCCGTACGTACCTGACCCGCCGCGACCCGCGGCTGATGCGGCGCCCGCGCCGCTGGCTGGCGGTGTCCGCCGTGGTGCTCGCCGTCGCCGGTGCGGGCATCCTGGTGCGCGGGCTGGACTTCGGGGTGGAGTTCACCGGCGGCCGTCTCATCGAGTACTCCACCGGCGAGACCGTCGACCCGGACCGGGCCCGTGCGGCCCTGGCCGACGCCGGGTTCCCGCAGGCCGTCGTGCAGTCCTCCGGGGACGACAGGCTGACGGTGCGCACCGAGGAGCTGACCAACGCGGAGGCGGTCGAGGTGGCCGACGCCGTCGCGGAGGTCGGCGGCGGGGCGGAGAAGGTCCGCGACGAGCTGATCGGCCCGAGCCTCGGCGACGAGCTGCGGCGCAACGCGCTGATCGCGCTCGGTCTGGCGCTCGGCGCCCAGCTGCTGTACCTGGCCTTCCGGTTCCGCTGGATGTTCGGTACGGGGGCGGTGGCCGCCCTGGCGCACGACGTGGTGATCCTGACCGGCGTCTTCGCCTGGCTGGGCAAGCCGGTCGACGGTGTGTTCCTGGCCGCGCTGCTCACCGTGATCGGTTACTCGGTGAACGACTCCGTCGTGGTCTTCGACCGGATCCGCGAACTGTGGCGCAAGGACGGCAGGGCGCCGCTGGCGCAGGTCACCAACCAGGCGATCCTGCAGACGGTGCCCCGTACGGTCAACACCGGTATCGGTGTGATCTTCATCCTGGCCGCGCTGGCCCTCCTGGGCGGCGACTCGCTCACCGACTTCGCGCTCGCGCTGCTGATCGGCGTGCTCGTGGGCACGTACTCGTCGGTCCTGACCGCCTCGCCGCTCGCCGTCGTGCTCGACGCGTACGCCGGTGACGGCAAGGGCGGCCGGGGCCGTTCCGGGCAGACGAGGTCCGGCGCCGCGGGGCGCCCGGAGCGGACCGAGGCCGCCGCGCGGGCACGGTAGGAACAGCCGGAAGGGGTGGGCCGCCCGGAGGCCGTCCATCCCTTCCGCCCGGCAGCGCCGCTACGCCACCGCCGCCTCCCCCGGCCGCCGTTCGAACTGGGTGCGGTACAGCTCGGCGTAGCGGCCGCCGGCGGCCAGCAACCGCTCGTGCGTGCCGCGTTCCACGATCCGGCCGGCCTCGACGACCAGGATGAGGTCGGCGGTGCGGACGGTGGACAGCCGGTGGGCGATCACCACCGCCGTCCTGCCCTCCAGCGCCTCCGTGAGCGCCTCCTGCACGGCCGCCTCGGAGGTGTTGTCCAGGTGGGCGGTGGCCTCGTCGAGGATGACGACGCGCTGGCGGGCCAGCAGCAGCCGGGCGATGGTCATGCGCTGGCGTTCGCCGCCGGAGAGGCGGTAGCCGCGTTCGCCGACCACCGTGTCCAGGCCGTCGGGCAGGGACCGTACGAGGGCGTCGAGGCGGGCCCGGCGCAGGGCGTCCCACAGGTCGGGCTCGTCCGCCTCCGGCCGCGCCAGGAGCAGGTTGGCGCGCACCGTGTCGTGGAAGAGGTGACCGTCCTGGGTAACCATCCCGAGAGTGGCGCGCAGGGAGGCGGCGGTCAGGTCGCGGACGTCGACGCCGCCCACGCGTACGGCGCCGGAGTCGACGTCGTACAGCCGTGGCAGGAGCTGGGCGACGGTCGACTTGCCCGCGCCGGAGGAGCCGACGAGGGCGACGGTCTGCCCGGGGTCGGCACGGAAGGAGATGCCGTGCAGGACTTCGTCACCGCCGCGCGGGTCGAGGGTGGCGACCTCCTCCAGGGAGGCCAGGGAGACCTTGTCGGCGGACGGGTAGCCGAAGCGGACGTCGTCGAACTCGACGGCGACCGGGCCCTCGGGCACCTCGCGCGCGTCGGGCCGCTCCCGGATCAGCGGTTCGAGGTCCAGGATCTCGAAGACCCGCTCGAAGCTGACCAGCGCGCTCATCACCTCCACCCGTGCCCCGGCGAGCGAGGTGAGCGGCGCGTACAGCCGGGTCAGCAGCAGCGCCAGCGCCACGACGGCGCCCGGCTCCAGGGTGCCGTCGAGGGCGAGCCGGCCGCCGAGGCCGTAGACCAGGGCGAGGGCGAGGGCGGAGACGAGGGTCAGCGCGGTGATGAACACCGTCTGCGCCGTGGCCGTACGCACCCCGATGTCCCGCACCCGGCGGGCGCGGACCGCGAACTCCTCCGACTCCTCCTCGGGGCGTCCGAACAGCTTGACCAGGGTGGCGCCGGGGGCGGAGAACCGCTCGGTCATCCGGGTGCCCATGGCCGCGTTCAGGGCGGCGGCCTCGCGCTGCATCCCGGCCATGCGGCGGCCCATGCGGCGGGCCGGGACCACGAACACCGGCAGCAGGACCAGCGCGAGCAGGGTGATCCGCCAGGACAGGGTGAGCATGACGGCGAGGGCGAGGACCAGGGTGACCAGGTTGCCGACCACGGTGGACAGGGTGTTGCTGAAGGCGCGCTGGGCGCCGATGACGTCGTTGTTGAGACGGGAGACGAGCGCTCCCGTACGAGTGCGTGTGAAGAACGCGACCGGCATCCGCTGTACGTGGTCGAAGACCGCTGTCCGCAGGTCGAGGATGAGTTCCTCGCCGAGGGCCGCCGAGAGTCTGCGGCCGAGTACGCCGAGGGCCGCCTCCACGACCGCGATCAGCGCGATGAGCAGGGCCAGCCGGACCACCGTGGCCTCGTCGCCGGCGGAGACGATGGTGTCCATGACGCGCCCGGCCAGTACGGGGGTGGCGACGGCGAGCGCCGCGGTCGCCGTGCCGAGGAGCACGAACAGGACCAGACGGCGGCGGTGCGGGCGGGCGAAGGCGCCGATGCGGCGCAGCGTCGCCCTGCTGAGGGGGCGGTGCTCGTCCTCGGCGGTCATGATGCCGCGCAGTTGTGTCCACGCTGTGGTCTCCATGCTCATGCGGACGACGGTAGGACCTCAAGCATGATTGAGGTCAAGGACGGCCCGGTGCCGTCGTCCGGCCGTCAGCGGGCGTCCGGGCCGCCGCAACCCGCCGTTGGTGCCCGGCGGGCATCCTCGGCGAGCGTGACGGGGACGATCCGCCGGGTGCTGTGTGTGCTGCCGCTGCTGCTCGTGACCGTGGTCGCGGTGCGGCACCGGTCGGTGCTGGCCGAGGGATTCGCCCACCTGGCGACCGCCCGGTGGCCCTGGCTGCTGGCCGCGGCGGGCGTGACCTGTCTGACCTGGGTGGCGGCCGCGTGCACCCGGCAGGGCGCGGTGCTCGAACGACTGCCCCGGCGGCGGCTGCTGGCCACCCAGTTCGCGGCGGGCGCGGCGAACCACCTGCTGCCGACGGGGCTGGGGGCGAGCGCGGTCAATCTGCGGTTCATGACGGTGTGCGGGCTGCCGCCGGCCCGCTCCTCGGCCGCGCTGGCGCTGTATCTGCTGGCGGAGTCCGTGGGCCGGGTGGGGCTGCTGGCGGCCCTGCTGGTGGCGTTCCCCGGCGCGCTGCGGTTCGGTTCCCTGCTGCCCGAGGGGGCGTTCGGTCCGCTGCTGCTCACGGTCGGCGCGGTGCTGGCCGTGGTGGCGGGCGCGCTCGTGGCCGTACGACGGCTGCGGCGGGCGGTGGGCGCGTTCCTGCGGACGGCACTGGGCGAGGCGCGGTCGGTGCACGCCCTGCCCTCCCGGGCGCTGGCGCTGTGGGGCGGGGCGCTGGCCTTCCCCGCGCTGCAGGCGGCCGTGCTGGTGCTGGTGGGCCTGGCGTTCGGGCTGCCGGTGCCGCCGGCACACATGGCGGTGGCGTATCTGGCGGCGACGGTCGCGGTGGCGCTGGTGCCGACTCCCGGCGGGATCGGCTCGGTGGAGGCGGCGCTGGTCGTGGCGCTGGTGGCGGTGGGCGGGGCCGCCGCGCCGGCCACGGCGGTGGTGCTGGCCTTCCGGGTCGTCACGGTGTGGCTGCCGCTGCTGCCGGGGGCGTTGACGCTGGGCGTGCTGGTGCGGCTGAAGGTGATCTGACCAGCGGGGCGAGGACGGAGCCGGTACGAACTACCCTGCGGGATACGGCAGGATGAGCGATCGCGCCGGCCGCCGGTCAGGGACGGCCGGCGCGATGTACATCCCGTAGAAATCGAGCAGGTGACGACACGTGACACGACTTCACATACGGCCGTCGGCCAGGGCGTTCACCGGGGGTGAGCGGTGACCCGCGCGCTCACCGGGCACGACCTGCTGTACGCCGGCATCGCCCTCGCGGCCGGCCTGCTGGCGGCGTTCCTGCTGCGGATGCTGCTGCGCTGGCTGGGCCGGCACGCCGACCGCACCCGCTGGCGCGGGGACGAC
The DNA here is from genome assembly GCF_043084105.1 of Streptomyces sp. NPDC014676. Lineage (NCBI taxonomy): Bacteria > Bacillati > Actinomycetota > Actinomycetes > Kitasatosporales > Streptomycetaceae > Streptomyces > Streptomyces sp. NPDC014676. The sequence continues at coordinate 152,424 of NZ_JBIBZI010000005.1, forward strand.
GTCCTCGTGGACGCGCTGCGCATGATCGCGCCGTGGGCGGCGATCGCGGGCGGCGCGGCCTCCGCGGCGGCGGCGCTGCCGCTGACCCGCACCGTGCAGCACAACGTCAACCAGGTGCTGACGCTGATGGTCATCTTCGCGGCGACCATCTCGGCGGCCCGGGTGGTGGCGGGGCTGGTGCGCTCGGTCACCCAGTCCCGCTCCGGGGTCGCCGGGTCGGCGACCATCTTCATGAACATCACCCGGATCCTGGTCCTGGCGATCGGCTTCCTGGTGGGGCTGCAGACGCTGGGCATCTCGATCGCCCCGCTGCTCACCGCCCTCGGCGTCGGCGGTCTCGCGGTCGCGCTGGCGCTCCAGGACACGCTCGCCAACCTGTTCGCGGGCATCCACATCCTCGCCTCCAAGACCGTGCAGCCCGGGGACTACATCCAGCTCAGCAGCAGCGAGGAGGGCTACGTCGAGGACATCAACTGGCGCCAGACGACGGTCCGCAACCTGTCCAACAACCTGGTGGTCATCCCGAACGCGCAGCTCGCCAAGACGAACATGACCAACTTCATGCGTCCCGAGCAGCAGCTGACCATCCTGGTGCAGGCCGGGGTGTCGTACGACAGCGACCTGGAGCAGGTGGAGCAGGTGACGAAGGAGGTCGTCGCCGAGGTGATGACGGAGATCACCGGTGCCGTGCCGGAGCACGAGCCGGCGGTGCGGTTCCACACCTTCGGGGACTCCCGTATCGGCTTCACCGTCATCCTGGGCGTCGGCGAGTTCAGCGACCAGTACCGGATCAAGCACGAGTTCATCAAGCGCCTGCACCGCCGCTACCGCGAGGAGGGCATCCGCATCCCGTCGCCGGCGCGGACGGTGGCGCTCCAGCAGGGCTCGGTGGTCTTCCCCCAGCAGCGCGGCGCGGACGCCGCGACGGACTCCGCGCCGGACGACATGACCATCGCCCGGCCGATCTGAGCCCACCGTCCCGGGTGATCTCCCGCCGCGCCGGTGAGGACCGCGGCGGGAGGCCGGCCGGAACTCGGCGCGGACCCCTGTCGAGCCCCGGTCGATCACGAGATATCTTGATGTCGAGCAATGTTGCAGACGTGGAGCGGAGCACCCGGTGACTGACTCGACCATCATCTATACGCACACTGACGAGGCCCCGGCCCTGGCGACGTATTCCTTCCTGCCGGTGGTCCAGGCGTACGCCTCGCAGGCGGGTGTCACCGTGGAGACGCGTGACATCTCGCTGGCCGGGCGCATCATCGCCCTGTTCCCGGAGTACCTGTCCGAGGACCAGCGCGTCCCGGACGCCCTCTCGGAGCTCGGTGAGCTGGCGAAGACGCCGGCGGCCAACATCATCAAGCTGCCGAACATCTCGGCGTCGATCCCGCAGCTCAAGGCCGCGATCGCCGAGCTGCAGGGCCAGGGCTACGCGCTTCCGGCCTACCCGGACGACCCGAAGACCGACGAGGAGCGCGACATCCGCGCCCGCTACGACAAGGTCAAGGGCTCGGCCGTCAACCCGGTGCTGCGCGAGGGCAACTCCGACCGCCGCGCCCCCGCCTCGGTGAAGAACTACGCCAAGAACCACCCGCACCGCATGGGCGCCTGGACCGCCGAGTCCAAGACCAATGTGGCGACCATGGACGCGGACGACTTCCGCTCCACCGAGAAGTCGGTCGTCATCGCCGAGGACGGCGCGCTGCGCATCGAGCTCAAGGGCGACGACGGCTCCACCACCGTGCTGCGCGAGTCCGTCCCCGTCCTGAAGGGCGAGGTCGTCGACGCCTCCGTGATGCGCGTCGCCGCGCTGCGCGAGTTCCTGACCGCGCAGGTCGCCCGCGCCAAGCAGGAGGGCGTTCTGTTCTCCGTGCACCTGAAGGCCACGATGATGAAGGTCTCCGACCCGATCGTCTTCGGCCACGTGGTGCGCGCCTTCTTCCCGAAGACCTTCGCGCGGTACGGCGAGAAGCTGGCCGCCGCCGGCCTGACCCCGAACGACGGCCTGGGCGGCATCTACAAGGGCCTGGAGGCCCTGCCCGAGGGCGCCGAGATCAAGGCGTCCTTCGACGCCGAGCTCGCCGAGGGCCCGGCGCTGGCGATGGTCGACTCCGACAAGGGCATCACCAACCTGCACGTCCCCTCGGACGTCATCGTCGACGCCTCCATGCCGGCCATGATCCGCACCTCCGGCCACATGTGGGGCCCCGACGGCCAGGAGGCCGACACCCTCGCCGTCCTGCCGGACTCCAGCTACTCCGGCGTCTACCAGGCCGTGATCGACGACTGCCGCGCCAACGGCGCCTACGACCCGTCCACCATGGGCTCGGTGCCGAACGTCGGCCTGATGGCGCAGAAGGCCGAGGAGTACGGCAGCCACGACAAGACCTTCGAGATCCCCGTCACGGGCACGGTCCGCCTGGTCGACGGCAACGGCGACGCCCTCATCGAGCAGGCCGTGTCCGCCGGCGACATCTTCCGCGCCTGCCAGACCAAGGACGCGCCGATCCGCGACTGGGTGAAGCTGGCCGTCACCCGCGCCCGCGCCACCGGCGACCCGGCGGTGTTCTGGCTGGACGCCACCCGCGCCCACGACGCCAACCTGATCGCCAAGGTCGAGCAGTACCTGCCGGAGCACGACACCGAGGGCCTGGACATCCGCGTCCTGTCCCCCGTCGAGGCGACCAAGCTGTCGGTGGAGCGCATCCGCCGCGGCGAGAACACGATCTCCGTCACCGGCAACGTGCTGCGCGACTACCTGACCGACCTGTTCCCGATCCTGGAGCTGGGCACCAGCGCCAAGATGCTGTCGGTCGTGCCGCTGATGGCGGGCGGCGGCCTGTTCGAGACGGGTGCCGGCGGCTCCGCGCCGAAGCACGTGCAGCAGCTCGTCAAGGAGAACTACCTGCGCTGGGACTCCCTCGGTGAGTTCTTCGCGCTGGTGCCGTCCCTGGAGCAGTACGCCTCGGTCACGGGCAACACCCGCGCCAAGGTCCTCGCCGACGCCCTCGACCGCGCCACGGCGACCTTCCTCAACGAGGACAAGTCCCCGACCCGTCGCGTCGGCGGCATCGACAACCGCGGCAGCCACTTCTACCTGTCCCTGTACTGGGCGCAGGAGCTGGCCGCGCAGAGCGACGACGCGGACCTGGCGAAGGCGTTCGCGCCGCTCGCCGAGACGCTCGCCGCCAACGAGGCGACGATCGTCGACGAGCTGAACGCCGTCCAGGGCAAGCCGGCCGAGATCGGCGGCTACTACCAGCCCGACCCGGCCAAGGCGGCCGAGGTCATGCGCCCGTCCACCACGTGGAACGAGGCGCTGGCGTCCCTGAGCTGACGCGAGCGGTCCCTTGGTGCTCCGCCCCGGCCGGCCATGCGCCCGGCCGGGGCGGAGCCGTCTCCCGGGGCGTTGTCAGTGCCGTGTGGCATCTTGATCATGTCGTGCACCACTGACCATTCCCCTGGAGCAGTTGAATGACCGGTACACCGCCGTCCTTCGAGGTTCTTTCCGGTGATCCGGACTCCCCCGTGATCCTGCATGTGCCGCATTCCTCGCGGGAGATACCGGGGGACGTGCGATCCGGGATCGTGCTGGACGACGCCGGTCTTGAGCGGGAGCTGGACCACATCACCGACTCGCACACCGCGTCGATCGCCGAGGCGGCGGCCCGGGCGGCCGGTGTCACGCCCTGGCGGTTCGTGAACCGGCTCTCGCGGCTGGTCGTCGATCCCGAGCGGTTCCCGGACGAGCGGGAGGAGATGCTGGCCGTCGGCATGGGCGCGGTCTACACGCGGACCACGCACAAGGACGTGCTGCGGCCCGACGGGTTCGACGCCGAGCCGCTGATCGAGCGGTACTTCCATCCGTACGCGCGGGCGATGACCCGGGCCGTCGTCGACCGGCTCGCGGCGACCGGGCGGGCCGTGATCATCGACGTGCACTCGTATCCGAGCACGCCGCTGCCCTACGAGCTGCACGGCGACGGGCCGCGGCCGGAGGTCTGCCTGGGCACCGATTCCTTCCACACCCCGCCCGGGCTGCTCGCCGCCGCCCGCGAGGCGTTCGCGCCGTGCGGGGGGACGGGGCTGGACAGCCCGTTCGCCGGGACGTACGTACCGCTGGAGTTCTACGGCAAGCGGGCGGAGGTGTCCGCCCTGATGGTGGAGATCCGCCGGGACACCTACATGACCGAGCCGGGCGGCCCCGCGGGAGAGGGCCTGTCCCGCCTCGCCTCGGCACTCACCACCCTGATCGACGCGGCCTCCCGCTGACACCGGCACATGTCAGCCCCTCCGGCGTTCGAGGAGCGGGGGTCCGGGGGCAGCGCCCCCCTGGGAAGGAGAAGGGGCGGCGGGGGCGGTGGACCCGGCCCCCGCACGGCAGCGGCTGCCCGCCCGCCGCGCAGTGCCCTCGAAAAGCCGGGAGCCCGTGGACAGGCCCGGTCGAACCCCCGGCTCCAGGCCCGGCAGGGTCATGCGCGGAGCCACTCCGTGACGACCACGTCGTCGTCGGTGCGCAGGCGCAGGGCGAAGGGGCCGGAGGGCGGGGTGGCGGTGGTGAAGCGGCCCAGGTCGTCGGCGGTGAGCGGGGTGGCGGGCTGCGGGCCGCCGAGTACCTCGACGCGGGCCGGCCGGGGCGGCAGCACCTGGCCCATCAGGCCCTCCGCGGTCACCTCGACGTCCAGCGTCACCTCACCGGCGGTGAAGGTGAGCATGCGCGGCACGTCCGTCGCGCCCCTGACCGGGATGGCGTCGACCAGCGAGTCGAAGGTCAGCTCGGCCACGCGGACGTCGAGGTCGTGCAGCGCGTAGGCGTCGACGGCGATCTGCAGCAGGGCGGGAGGCAGCGGGTCCAGGACGGCTGCCGCCTGCCGGAGTTCCTCCTCCAGCAGCCCGCTGTCGAAGTCGTCGTGCATATCGTCGTTCACGTCGTCGTTCACGTCGCCCTCCGTGCCTCGAGCCGGGCCCGCAGCCGGCGCAGACAGCGCTGGCGCAGCGGTCCGATGCTGCCCACCGCGATGTCGAGCGCGGCGGACACCTCCTGATAACTGGGCGGCGGCGAGGCGATCAGCACGCGCAGCAACTGCCTGCACCGCTCGCCCAGTTCCTCGAACTCCTGCCACAGCCGCCGCACGCGTTCGCTCTGCGCCGCGGCCTCCTCCGACTCCAGCAGCGACTGCTCCGGCGCACCGTCCTCACTGACCCGGTCCAGCAGTTGCGGATCGTCCGTCAGCACCAGCCGCCGCGCGTCCCTGTGCACCTTCAGGCACTCGTGCCGTGCGGTACTGGCCAGCCAGGAGCCCGTCTTGTCGGGTTCCCGGATCCGCCCCAGGTGCTGGGCGAAACGGAACCACACGGTCTGGTAGACCTCGTGCGCGTCGGCGTCGGAGAGCCGGTGCGCGCGCACCACGGACCACACCAGTGGGCCCAGCCCTTCCACGATCGCCTTCCAGGCCGCCGCGTCGCCGTCGACAGCGGACCGGACCAACGCGCCGACTTCACTACGCTCCACGGCCCCACCCCTCGTGTACGGCACGTCATCGTACGCCGCGGAGGGGAGGACTCCGGTCCTCATGACCGTGCCGAGGGGGGTGAGACCTGCACGGGGCGCCAAGTGGGCGGAAGAAGCGCCGGGACGTGCGCCCCGCGCACTTGTGCGTACTCGGTGGTGGCGTCGAGCAGTTGCCGGCGGGCCTTGCGCGGGTCGGTCTCCGCCTGCGCGGTCATGTGGGCGGCGACCATGCCGACGGCGACGGGGGTGGCGAACGAGGTCCCGCTCCACTGGGCGAGCCCCTCGAACATCACCTGGTCAGGCTTGCCGGAGCCCTCGTCCTCGCTCAGCACGCCGGTGTGGCGCGGGTGGTGACACGTGCAGGCGTACGTGAAACCGTAGCGGCAGGCGTCGTAGGTGGAGTGCTGGTACACGTACGGGACGGGCGTGGTGAAGCCGGTGAGGGCGCTGACGAGACGCTCACCGGGCGCGTAGGCCTTCACCCAGCCGCCGTGGTTGCTGAAGCAGGCGCCGAACTCGCCGTCCCCGCGCAGCGCGCCGACGGACAGCACGGCGTTCTCGTAGCCGGGCAGATCGGCGTAGGCGGCGGGCCAGAAGGGCGTGGCACTGCCGTTGTTGCCGGCGGCGGCGACCAGCAGGGTGGGCCGCTCCCGCAGTTCCCGCATGAAGGCATCGACGCCGAGGAGTCCGTCGGTACGGCCGTTGGAGGTGCCGGCGGAGAGGCTGATGACGTCGGGCCAGCCGTCGCGGTCCACGGCCTCGAAGAGCTTCTCGCCGAACTCGGACTCCAGGACGGCGCCCGCGTCGTTGAGCGTGCCGTGGACGGTGATGTCGGTGTTGGGGGCGACGGCGGCGACGAGTCCGGCGATGAACGTGCCGTGCCCGCAGTACTGCCGGAGGGTCCCGTCGCCGTCGCACTCCTCGACCTGGGCGTCGCCCCGGGTGTGGGCGAGCGGCGGGTAGGAACGGTGGTCGTGCATGAGGCCGGTGTCGATGACGAGCACGCCGACGGCGGTGTCCGCGTCGTGGGCGGCGTCGGCGACGGCCGGGTTGGGCTGCCCGCCGGGCGCCACGGGCACGGGCTCGTCGCCGGGGCAGGCGTTGACCGCGATCGACACCACGTGGTTGCGGCTGACCAGCCGGCGCCCGGCGCGGCCCTCGGCCGCCGACAGCGCGCGCAGCGCTCCCGCGACCGCCGGGTCGCCGCTGCCGTCGCCCCGGCCGGGGTCGGCGACCCGGATGCGGGTGATGCCGGAGCGGTTGGTCTCCGGGCTCGTCCGGCGCACCTGGTCCGGGGTGAGGCCGGCGAAGGTGGTGAAGTGCTGTCGCACGGTGTCCTCGACGACGCGGGCCTCCTCACCGTCGCGGGCGAGGACGACGCCCTTCTCGTAGAGGAACTCTCCCGCGTCGTCCGGCCCGATCGCCAGGGGGACGCCGGGCATCGAGCGCTGGATCTGTGCGAACTGCTCGCGGAATCGCTGTGGTGCCATGGCGTGTCCTCCACTGGTGCGACGGCGGCCGGTGCCGCGGAGCTGTCGTGTATGCAGAGCCGGGGGGCGGGCGTTTGATACAACGCCATACCTGTGAGGCGTGGTTGCGGACCACTACCATCGTGGGGTGACAGCCGGAAGCGACACGGTGCTGGAACTGCTGCCGATGGTGTTCGCCGCCCCGGGTGAGGCGCTGGCGAGGGCGGAAGCGGTGCTGGGCGACCGTCCGCCGCCCCTGCACGCCTCCGTCGCCCATCAGGTGATCGGCATCTGGCAGCGGGACTTCGGCGACATGCGGCTGGCCCTGGCGCATCTGCGGCGGGCCCGGACCTGGGCGGCGCGCGCGGACTCGGCCGAGCGGGAGGCGGACGTCCTCGCCACGCTCGGGGTCGCACTGGTGCACGCGGGGCGCACCCGGCAGGGCATGGACGCGCTGGGGCGCGGCGTCGAGCGCGGCACCGGGCACACCCGCGCGCGGGTGCTGTTCCGCCGGGCGTACTCGTGGTGGGTGCTGGGCCATCACAAGGAGGCCCTGGAGGACGTACGGCGGGCCATTCCCGTACTGCGGCAGGCCGACGACGTGATCTGGACGGCGCGGGCGCTGACCCTGCGGGCGACGGTGCACCTGGCGCTGGGTTCGGTGGAGCGGGCGAACGCCGACTTCACGGCGGCCGAGGCGCTGTGGGACACCACAGGGCAGGAGCACGACAAAGCGGACGCGGTGGAGAGCCGGGGGCTGGCCGCGTTCCGCGCGGGCGACGTCCCGGCGGCGCTGCGGCTGCTCGACGAGGCGGAGGAGCGGTACGCCAAGCTCGGCACGCCGACGTTCATGCTGGACATCCGGCGCTGCGAGGTGCTGATGGCGGCCGGTCTCGCCGCGGAGGCGCTGGCCGAGGCGGACGCGGCGCTCCGGGCGCTGGACGGGATCGGCGGGCAGTCCACGCGCAAGGCGGAGCTGCTGCTGGCCGCCGCGCGGGCGGCCCGGCTGGCCGGCGAGCCGCAGACGGCGATCGCCCGCGCGGCGCTCGCGGTGCGGCTGTTCGCGGGGCAGCGGCGCACCTGGTGGGAGACGCACGCGCGGCTGGTGCTGATCGGGGCCCGGCACGCGGCCGGGCGCGGTTCGGGCCGGCTGGTCGCGGACGCGGCGACGGTGGCGGAGAAACTGGCCGCACTCGGTGCCCCGGCCGCCCCGGAGGCGTCGCTGCTCGCGGGCCGGATCGCGCTGGAACTGGGCTGGACGGCGGACGCGGAGCGGCATCTGGCGGTCGCCGCGCGCAGCAGACGCGGCGGGCCGCCGCTGGCGCGGATGACGGGCTGGGCGGCGCAGGCGCTGCGCGCGCAGGCCGCCGGTTCCGCGCGGGGTGTGCTGGAGGCCTGCCGGCGCGGTCTGGACGTGCTCGACGACCACCGGATGACGCTGGGCGCCTCGGAGCTGCGGGCCCGCGCCACCGCGCAGGGCGCGGAGCTGGCCGCGCTCGCCCAGCGGGCCAGTCTGGTCTCGGGTGGGCCGCGGCGGCTGCTGGTGTGGAGCGAACGCTGGCGGGCCACCGCGCTGTCCGCGCCGCCCGCCCGGCCGCCGGCCGACCCGGCGCTGCTCAGCGGCATGACCGCCTACCGGGAGATCGCCGCCCGCGCGGAGGAGGCCCGCATGGAGGGCAGGCCCGTACCGGCCCTTGAGCGGGAACAGCGGCGGCTGGAGCGGGAGATCCGGTCGCGGACGCTGCACATGCGCGGTGAGGCCCCCGGCGGCGGTGACCGCTTCGACGTCGGCCGGCTGCTCGCGCGGCTGGGGAACGAGACGTCCCTCGTCGAACTGGCCGTGCTCGACGGGCGGGTGCAGGTGCTGCTGTGCGGGCGGGGGCGGGTGCGGCGGTTCGAGGCGGGTCTGCTCGCGGCGGCGGAGACCGAGGCCGAGCACGTACAGGCGGGGCTGCGGCGGCTGGCCCATCCGGGGGCGCAGGCGCGGCTGCCGGTGGTGGAGGCCGCGGGCCGCCGGCTGGAGGAGCTGCTGCTCGGTCCGGCCGCGGCGCACCTCGGTGACGGCCCGGTGGTGATCGTGCCGCCGGGGCGGCTGCACCGGGTGCCGTGGGCGCTGCTGCCCTCGCTGCGGGAGCGGGTGCTGAGCGTGTCGCCGTCGGCGAGCAGCTGGCTGCGCGCGAAGGAGACGGCGCCGCCGCCCGGGGGCCGCCAGGTGCTGGTGCGCGGTCCGGGTCTCGCGACGGGCGGCGCGGAGGTGCCCGAGCTGGCCGGCCGCTACGGCGGCGCGACCGTCCTGGAGCACGACGACGCGACGGTGCCGCGCGTGCTGCGGGAGCTGGACGGGGCGGGGCTGGCGCACATCGCCGCGCACGGCGCGTTCCGCGCGGACGGACCGCTGTTCTCGTCCCTGCGGATGGCCGACGGGCCGCTGATCGTCCACGACTTCGAGCGGCTGGACCGCAGTCCGTACCGCATCATCCTGTCCTGCTGCGACACCGCGCGGTTCGCCGCGGTGGGCGCGGATGAACTCCTCGGTCTGGTCACGGCGTTGCTGCCGCTGGGCACGGCGGGGGTGGTGGCGTGCAGCGCGCCCGTCAACGACGCGGCGGTCGTCCCCCTCATGGTGGCCCTCCATATGGGCCTGGGGGCCGGGTTGTCCTTGGCGGAGGCTTTGCGGGATGCGCGTGCCGCGCTGCCGGGGGACGCGGTGCATCGGGCCACGGGGTGGGCCTTCAGCGCCTTCGGGGCTGCGTGATCCCCGCCGTGGGCGGCTGCGGGTGGGCGCGAGCAACCACGAACCACCCGCAGCCGCCGACGAAACATGATCCCCGAGCCGTCAAGCGGTCCGACGGGGCACGGTCGCGCCCAGCCGGGTGTACGCCCCGTACAGGTGATTCCCCACCGTGCGCACGGAAAGGGTGAGGCGTTCCGCGATCTGCCGATTGCTCAGCCCCTCCGCGGCCAACGCGACGATCTGCCGTTGCCGCGCGGTGAGTTCACCGAAAGCGAGGCCCGCGAGCGCCGGTGTGCGGGCGTCTCCGCAGCGGCGGGCGAGGGCGGCCGCACGGGTGCGCGCGGTGCGGGCGGCGTGCGGTTCCCGGTGGGCGGAGGCCGCCTGCGCGTGCGCCTCCGCGGCGAACAGCAGGAAGCCCCGCCGCTCGAAGTCCTCGCCCACCCGGTCCAGTGCGGGCCCGTCGGCCCGCGCGAGGGCGTCGGCGTGGTCGGCGAAGACGCCGGTGAGCCGGCCGGCGGCCCGTTCGGGAGTGCCGAGGCGTACGGCGTCGTACGGGTCGCCGTACGCCTCCGGGGTCCCCTCCGCGCGGGCGAGTTCGGTGCGGCAGGACGGGTCGCCGGGGGCGGTGCGCAGGCCCTCGCGTGCCCATGCGGCCGCCTCCCGCAGCGCGCCGCGCAGTCGCGCGTACCGGGCGCGCAGGGCCGCGTACCCGGCGGGGACCGGCGTCCCCTCGTCCACGAGCCGGTCCCCGACGGGCGCCGGGTCCGCCGTCACGTCGGCCCGTTCGATCCACCGGGTCAGTTCCGCCGACTCGGCGGCCAGGGCGGGGGCGCAGTCCTCGGGTGTGCGGGCGAGCCGGCGGGCGCGCAGCCGGCCGGCGGCGGCCCGCAGGACCGGGCCGTGCAGGGGGTGGGCCAGGCGGATGCCGCCGTGGTCGTCGACGTGGACCAGGCCCGCGGTCTCCAGGCGTTCCAGGACGGTGAGGTCGAGGCCGTCGCCGTCGAGCGGGAGGGGTTCGGCGAAGGCGAGGCGGTCGAGGGTCTCGCGCTCCTCGGGGCGGGCGCGGTCCAGGAGGTGGGCGGCGCGTTCGCGTACGGCCGGGGTCAGGGGCAGCGGGCCCCGCCCTTCCCAGGTGCCCGGGACCTCGGTGGGCCGGCCGTGTGCGCGTACCGCGTCCGACAGGTCGCGCAGCAGACGCAGGTCCCCGTCGCACAGCCGGTGCAGCCGGTTCGCGGTGAGCGGCTCCGGGGCGGGTCCCCCGCCCGCCGCGAGCAGCCGCGCGGTGTCCTCCCGGGGCAGCGGCGGCAGGGCGAGCCGGGGCAGCAGCTCCCCGGTCCACAGCCGGGACACGGCGGCGGGCACCGGCTCGCCGTCGGTGACGACGACCAGCAGCCGGGTGCGTCCGTGCACGGCGAGCTGGTGGACCAGGGCGGCGGAGGCGTCGTCGAGCAGGTGGGCGTCGTCGACGAACAGCGTGCGCACCTCGGACAGCCGGCGCAGTGCGCGGTGCAGGGTGACGGGCTCGGGCAGCAGCGGGGCGAAGGCGGCGAAGGGCAGGTGCCGGGTCCCCGGCGTCCCGGTGACCCGGGCGCGGTCGGTACCCCGTACGGCCTCGGTGACGAGGCGGGTCTTGCCCCGTCCCGCCGGTCCGGTCACCACGAGGCCGCGTCCCGCGCCGGTCGGCGAGCGCCGTACCAGGTCGAGTTCGTCCTCCCGGCCGGTGAACGGCCAGGGCGCTCGCAGTGTCGTCGCGTCCTTCTCGCACGGGCCGGTGGCATCGCGTCGCAAGGTCATCACAAGAACAGGAGCCCCGGTACTCAAGCCTGATACAGGGTCACTTGAGCAGACCCCGACTCAAGCGCCCGCAGCGGCGGCACGGCAGCCTGTGCTCCATGACCGTCCGCCACTGCTCGCTGCCGCCGCAGCCGGCCCCCGCGTATCCGCCGGGCCTGGCCGCCGAGCGGCTCGGCGCGCTGGTCGGCGGGCGGCGGCTGTGGGTCGCCGGCACCGTGCTGCACTACTGCTTCTTCGGCGACGACAGCGCGGGGTCGGAGATCGCCGTGCCCGGAACCGGGCGGACCCGGTGGGTTCCGTGGGGCGGGGCCGAGGAGCAGCGGGACGTGGTGCGCGAGTGCTTCGAGGAGTGGCGGGGACTCGGGCCGGGCCTGACGTTCACCGAGGTCCACGACCGCACCGAGGCGGAGCTGCGCATCGGGTTCCAGCTCGGTGACGGCTCCTGGTCGGCCGTGGGCAGGGACGCGCTCCGGACCGGCGTGCACGAGCGCACCATGAACTTCGGCTGGGACCTGACCGCACCGGGTGAACGCGCCACCGCCCTGCACCAGATCGGGCACGCGCTGGGCATGCTGCACGAGCACCAGAGCCCGTACGCCGGTATCCACTGGGACGACGAGGCCGTGTACACCGAGCTGGCGGGCCCGCCGAACCACTGGAGCCGGGACAGGACGTACCACAACATCCTGCGCAGGCTCGGCCCGGACGAGGCCAACGGCCCTGTCTGGGACCCGCAGTCGATCATGCAGTACGCGCTGCCGCCGGGGCTGGTCCTGGAGCCGGAGCAGTACCACAGGGGTGTGCACCCGCCCGGCACCCTCTCCCCCGCCGACAAGGAGTTCGTGCTCCGCCGGTACCCGCCGGCCGATCCGCCGCTGCCACCGCCGCTGGTGCCGTTCCGTTCGGTGCCGCTGGGTCTGGGCCCCGGTGGGCAGGCGGACTTCCGTGTCGATCCGCCGGAGACCCGCGACTACACGGTGGGCACCTTCGGCGAGGCCGACCGGGTCGTCGTGCTCTTCGAGGAGCGGGACGGGGAGCCCCGTTTCCTCGCCGGCCACGACGACGGGGGAACCGCGCGGAACGCGGCCGTCACGGCCCGGCTGGTCAAGGGACGCCGCTATTACGTCCGGGTCCGCCTGTACTCCGCGTGGGGTCCGGGCGAGACGGCGGTCATGTGCTGGTAGCCGACCGCCCACGGACGACCGAGCCACATCCGGCGCCGGGGGAGCGGCCGGGGACGTCACCTTCGGGGGAGGGTGGCGTTCCCGGCCGGTGTGGTGGGGTGTGGACCGCGGTACCTCCCCCCCTGGCACGCCGCCGCCGAACGCGGCGATCGTGCGGTCCGGCTCGATGGCGGCGCGGGGTCCGCGCGAGCACCGGACGTCACCCGAGCCGCCCTCCAGGCGTGTGCCACCGTCCGCACGGCCCGCGGTGACGAGTGCGAGCCGGGCCGGCCGGCAGGAGCGCTGCCGCGTCCGCGCCGAAGTCCGCCGCCGCTGCGAGCGGGCATGCGACGACCCGCCCGCCTCCCTCGGCTGACGCTCGGACGGCCGGACGGACTCCGCGAGGGTGGCGTTTCGCCCGTACCCGCACGGTTACCCCTGAGGAGGGGTAACCTCGCGCGCCCGCTGTGCACGGTCCGGACGCCGGGGGCCGTGGTTCGTCGACGGGATCGGAACGGAGCTCGCATGGCCAGCACCAAGGTGTCCGACTACATCCTCCAGCGGCTGCGCGAGTGGGATGTCGACCACGTCTTCGCCTACGCGGGTGACGGCATCAACGGTCTGCTGGCGGCCTGGGGACGGGCGGACGACAAGCCGAAGTTCGTCCAGTCCCGCCACGAGGAGATGTCCGCGTTCCAGGCCGTCGGCTACGCGAAGTTCTCCGGCAGGGTCGGGGTGTGCGCGGCCACCTCCGGACCCGGCGCCATCCACCTGCTGAACGGTCTCTACGACGCCAAGCTGGACCACGTCCCCGTCGTGGCGCTGGTCGGGCAGACCAACCGCAGCGCCATGGGCGGCTCCTACCAGCAGGAAGTGGACCTCGCCAGTCTCTACAAGGACGTGGCCTCGGACTTCCTTGAGACGGCCATGGTCCCCGAACAGCTGCCGAACCTGATCGACCGGGCGTTCCGCACCGCTTACGCCAAGCGCACCGTCACCGCGATCATCCTCCCCGCCGACGTGCAGGAACTGGACTACAGCCCGCCGACGCACGCCTTCAAGATGGTGCCCTCCAGCCTCGGTCTGGGCCGGTACGCGCCGGTGCCGGCCGACGAGGACCTCCAGCGGGCCGCCGACGTGCTGAACGCGGGCGAGAAGGTCGCCGTGCTGATCGGGCAGGGTGCCCGCGGCGCACGTGAGGAGGTCGAGCGGCTGGCGGACGTCCTCGGTGCCGGGGTGGCCAAGGCCCTGCTCGGCAAGGACGCCCTGCCCGACGACCTGCCCTACGTCACCGGCTCCATCGGGCTGCTGGGCACCCGCCCCTCCTACGAGCTGATGCGGGAGTGCGACACCCTGCTGACGATCGGCTCCAGCTTCCCGTACACGCAGTTCCTGCCGGAGCTGGACCAGGCGCGGGCCGTGCAGATCGACATCGACCCGCACATGATCGGCCTGCGCTACCCGAACGAGGTCAACCTCGTCGGCGACGCCCGCGAGACGCTGCGCCGCCTGCTGCCCAAGCTGCACCGCAAGCAGGACCGGGCATGGCGGGAGAAGACCGAGAAGAACGTCGCCCGCTGGTGGGAGGTCATGCAGCGCCGTGCCGCCGTCAGCGCGGACCCCGTCAACCCGGAGTACGTCGTCCACGCCCTGGACGGCAAGCTGCCCGACGACGCGATCCTCGCCGCCGACTCGGGCTCGGCCGCGAACTGGTACGCCCGGCACCTGCGGCTGCGCGGCCGGATGCGCGGCTCCCTGTCGGGCACCCTGGCGACGATGGGCCCGGGCGTGCCGTACGCCATCGGGGCGAAGTTCGCCCATCCCGGCCGGCCCGCCATCGCCCTGGTCGGGGACGGCGCCATGCAGATGAACGGCATGATGGAGCTGGTCACCGCCGCGAAGTACTACCGCGAGTGGTCCGACCCGCGGCTGATCGTGGCCGTGCTGAACAACGGTGACCTCAACCAGGTCACCTGGGAGATGCGCGCCCTGTCCGGCGCTCCGCAGTTCGAGGAGTCCCAGCACCTTCCCGACCTCCCCTACGCGGACATCGCCCGGCGCATCGGCCTGGACGGTGTGCGGGTGGAGAAGCCCAAGCAGGTCGAGGCCGCCTGGGACCGGGCCCTCGCCGCCGACCGGCCGTTCGTCATCGACTTCCGCACCGACCCGGCCGTCCCGCCCGTCCCGCCGCACGCCTCCCTGGACCAGATCGAGGCCGCGGCCACCGCGATCCTCAAGGGCGACAGCGACCGCGGCTCCATGGTGAAGCAGGGACTCAAGGCCAAAGTGCAGGAGATGCTCCCCGGCAGCCGGCACCGCGACGACCGCCCCGGCGCCGGCCGGCACGACAGCAGCGAAGGGAACAGGTGACCCGGAGGGCGCCGCAGGACCGGACGTGCCAGGACGGGCCCGTCGTGGAGCGTCCGGCCGTCTCCGTGTACCGGATTCCCACCGAGTCTGCCCGCCGCCGAACGCCCTGGTCCCCCACTGGTCCCCTGGAATGACCGAGGGGCCGCTTCGGATTTCCCCTGAAGCGGCCCCTGGCTTACGACTTCGTAAAGTCGGGACGACAGGATTTGAACCTGCGACCCCTTGACCCCCAGTCAAGTGCGCTACCAAGCTGCGCCACGTCCCGATGCGGTTCGCGCGGCGAACCGCGTGATCTCGCAGGTCAACACTACCGCATCGGGGCGCGGGTCAGCCGCGCACGGCGGGGGCCCCGGGCTTCGTTTCCGGGGTGGCCGGCTGTACGGAGGAGGAGGCCGGGCGGGTGGTGCGGCGGGCCGGGACCAGGAGGGCCGCGCCCGCCGCCGCGAGGCAGAGCACGGCGAGCAGGGCGAAGCCCTGGGTGTAGCCGGACTCGTACGGCAGCCCCGAGGGCTGGAGCCGGCCGGTGACCAGGACGCTGGTGATCGCGGCGCCGATGGAGCCGCCGATGGTGCGGATGTTGGCGTTCATGCCGGTCGCGGCGCCGGTCCGGTCGGCCGGGACGCTGCCGACGATGAGGTTGGCCATGGCGGCGAAGGCCAGTCCGATACCGAGGCCGAACACGCCCGCGGCCAGGGCGACCTGCCACTGCCGCCCGTGCCAGAGGGCGAGGACGGCGCAGGCGAGCGCGCCGAGCGCGGCACCGGCCGTCAGCAGCGCCTTGGCGCCCACGACCGGCTCCAGCCGGCCGCTGAGCATCCCGGAGAGGAACATCGCGACCAGCATGGGCAGCATCAGCAGCCCGGCGGTGGTGACGCTCGCGCCGAAGCCGTAGCCCGCGGAGTCCGGGGTCTGTACGAAGCCGGGGAGGAAGGACCAGATCGCGTACATGCCGGCGCCGAAGAGCAGTGCGGCCGTGTTGGTGGTCCACACGGCGGGCAGCCGCATGACACGCAGGTCGATCAGCGGGCTGCGGGAGCGGGACTCGGCGTACAGCCAGAGTGCGAACAGGACGACGGCGGCGCCGAGGAGTCCGAGGACGCGGGCGGAGCCCCAGCCCCAGCCGCCGGCCTGGCTGAGTGGCAGCAGCAGGGCCACCAGCCAGGCCGAGAGGAGCCCGGCGCTCGCCCAACTGACACTGCCTTCGGACCGGTTGGGGGACTCGGGTATGTAGCGCAGGGCGATCAGGGTGGTCACCGCGACGACGGCCACGGGGATCCAGAACAGCCAGCGGTAGTCGAGTGCGGTGACGATCGGGCCCGCCGCCACCATGCCGACGCCACCGCCGGCGGCGATCACGGCGGACAGGCTGCTGATGCTGCCGCTCACCTCGGAGGCCCGGAACTCGTCGCGGATGATGCCGAAGGAGAGCGGGAGCAGGGCGCCGCCGACACCCTGGACGACCCGGGCGAGGATGAGGACGCCGATGGTCGGCGCGAGGGCGGCGAGCAGACAGCCGGCCGCCACGGCGACGAGGACGCCGACGAGGGTCCGCTTGCGGCCGATCAGGTCGCCGACGCGGCCGAGGATCGGGGTGAACACCGAGGCGGACAGCAGGTACGCGGTCATCACCCAGGTCGCGGTGGACTGCGAGGTGTGCAGCGCGTGCTGGACGGTCGGCAGGGCCGGCGCGATCAGCGACTGCAGCATGGAGAACACGCCGGCACCGGTCGCGAGGACCGCGAAGGTGAGGCGGGTGGACGAGCGGGGCATGGAAAGCCTCTCCGAATCCGAACAGGTGCGGCCGCCGCCGCACGGCCGGCGTGCCGCGGCGGCCGGGTGCGGGGCCGATGCGGCACGCGGGCGGCGTCGGGCACTCCGGCGGCCGTGGGGGCGGTCGCGGAACGGTGGCACGGGACGGGGGCGGTGCGCCTGGCGCAGGGCCCGTGAGGGAGGTCGTACGCGGAGGTACGGGAGTAAGGGGTAGGGGGTGCCGACGCGCCCGTCGATGCGTGCGGCCGCACGCGTCCACGGCGATCACACCCCGCACTGCTAAAGTGGAGGCACCCCTCCACTGTAGCGGAGGTACCCCTCCGCTTCAATCCGAGCCCCGTCCGGGAGGCAGTCGTGACCGCCCAGCCGTTCCCCGTCAGCGAGATCGTGGCGTCCCGGCGACCGCACCGGAAGGACGCCGCCCGCAACTACGACGCCCTGCTGGCCGCGGCCCGCGAGGCGTTCGCCGAGCACGGCTCGGAGGCCTCCCTGGAGGACGTCGCCCGCCGGGCGGGGGTCGGCATCGGCACCCTCTACCGGAACTTCCCGACCCGTCGGCACCTGTTCGAGAGCGTCTACGCGGGTGAGGTGAACGACCTGTGCCGGTACGCCGAGGAGGTCGCCGACGGGGAGCCGTGGGAGGCGCTGGACGCGTGGCTGCGCCGGTTCGTGGACTACACGGTCACCAAGCGGGCCATCCGGGAGGCGATGGACGGCGAGTCGGAGATCTTCCTGGCGTGCCGGGAGTCGATGTACGCGGCGGGCGGTCCGCTGTTCGAGCGGGCGCAGCGGGCCGGGCGGGCGCGGGGCGACATCGCCTTCGACGATCTGCTGCGGATGGTCGCCGGGATCACCGCGACGAACTTCCTCGACGACGCCCAGCGCGACCGGGTGCTGGCCATCGCCCTGGACGGGGTGCGCACCGAACGCTGAGCCGCGACGCACCGCGGGGCGGCCCCCTTCCCGGGGCCGCCCCGCGGTCGTATCGGGTGGTGCGCGGTCAGTGCCTCGTCCGTCTGCTCCCACTCGGTGGCGAGTACGGGCCTGATCGGACCGCCGGTGTCGAGCACCACCAGGTTCTCGTACGGTACCCGCGGGTGGTCGGCCTCCGTTTCGGCGCCCGGCGCCCAGCTCTCCGGGAAGCCGCCCCGATTGACGGCCAGGGTGCTGGCCTCGTCCGTGCTCCCGGGGCCTTCCGAGCAGTCCGCGAGGACCAGCACGGTCGCCATTGACGCGACGGCGAGGGCTCTGGGGCTGCCGCCGTTCCTCATGCTTCTCATGGACCGAGCGCCTCCTTGCGCCGGGTGGCGCGGGAAGGGAGGGAAGGGAAGGGCCTGGGGTGCGCACGGAGCCGACGAGCCGTGCGGTGCCAGTGAAGGTACTGGTGAAGCGGGAAAGCCCACCCTTCCCGGGGCGCAAGGTGATGCTGCGCGTCGGAAAGCACCGGTGCCCGGAGCGCACGGTGTCCCGTGTCCCTGAAGCCCAGGGGCACGGGACACCGTGCGCGCGGCCGGACTCAGCCGGTGGCGACCAGTTGCCGCGGTTCGCCGTCCCGCCGCTCCGGCCGCGCGGTCCGCAGCGCGGCGATCCCGATGAAGACCATCGACGCCGTGCCGGCCAGGGCGAAGGCCGTGAAGCCCCAGTCGCCCTTGTCCGCGGCGAGCAGCTGGCCGCCCAGCCACGGTCCGAAGACCGCGCCGAAGCGGCCCATGCCGGAGGTCCAGCCGACCGCCGTGGCCCGGTTGGCGGGGGCGGAGCCGATGGACACGGTCGCGTAGATCATCGTCTGGGCGCTGTTGAGGAACACACCGGTGAGGAAGACGACGACGAAGGTCAGCGCGAGCGGCATGTGGACGCTGAGCAGGAAGACGCCGCCGGCGGTCAGCGCGAACCAGATCGCCGAGATGCGCGGGGCGCCGAAGCGGTCGGAGGCCCGGCCGGCGATCAGCATGCCCACGATGCCGCCGAGGTTGAACAGGACGACGAAGGTGAGCGCGGAGCCGAGTTCGTAGCCCTCGCTGCGCATCAGGGTGGGCAGCCAGGTGGCGACGCCGTAGACGAGGAGCAGGCCGCCGAAGGAGGCCAGCCAGTACAGCAGGGTCTGGACCCACTCGCCGCCGCGGAACAGGTTGAGCAGGTTGGCCCAGGGGGCGCCGGCGGCGGTCCGGTCCTTGGCGGCGGGCAGCTCGGCGTCGTAGCGGGCGGCCAGCGCGCGGGCCTCCTCCGTGCGGCCGCGGGCGACGAGGAAGCTCAGCGACTCGGGCAGGAACCGGGCGAGCACGGGGACGAAGAGGAGCGGGACCACACAGACCCAGAAGGCGGCGCGCCAGCCGAGCGGCTCGACGATCCACAGGGCCACGTAGGCGGAGAGGATGCCGCCGGCGTGGTGGGCGGTCATCAGCAGACCGATGGTGAGGGCGGCGCGGGCGCGCGGGGCGTAGTCGGAGACCATGCTGATCGCGGTGGGGAGCAGGCCGCCGAGGCCGAGGCCGGCCAGGGTCCGGCCGAGGCCGAAGACGGCGACGCTACTGGAGACCGCGCAGAGGCCGGAGGCCAGCGAGAAGAGCGCCACGCAGGAGACCATCAGCTTCTTGCGGCCGATGCGGTCGGCGACCGTCCCCGCGGTCAGCGCGCCGACGAGCATGCCGAAGGTGGCGTAGCTGCCGAGGTCGCCGGCCTGGGCCGAGGTGATGCCGAGGGCCTTCTCCTCGAGCATGTGGGGCAGGACCGAGCCGTAGATGAACATGTCCAGGCCGTCGAAGAGGACGGCGAGCCAGCACAGGCCGACGACCAGCAGGGCCAGTCTGCTGCCGCGGGCGGGCGGCGCGGAGGAGGAGGACATCGTTGTTTTCCTCTCGTCCAGGAGGAGTTTCCCTGGAGGGGACGTGTGATGGGGCGACGCTAAGGACCCCGCTCCCGAAGTGTCAACGCTTTTGTTAACAATCTCAGCAACAATCTGAGACACCGGAGTCGGAACACGTACACGGAGGGGGCGGACCGCGCGCGACACGCGCGGTCCACCCCCTTCTTGTCCGATGTCCGTCAGGCGACCGGCGGCGTGCCGTGGGTGTGGAACGACGCGATGGTCTTCAGGCCCCAGGCCTGTCCCTTGGCCCGCTCCGCCTCGGTCCAGGTGATCAGCGGCCAGTCGGGCGCCAGCACCAGACGGGTGAGCGGGTTGCACAGCTCGATGCGGTTGCCGCCCGGCTCGTAGACGTAGAGGAAGAACGTCTGCTGGATGGCGTGCTTGTGCGGGCCCGTCTCGATGAACACGCCGGTGTCGATGGCGAGGTCGGCGGCGCGCAGGATGTCCTCGCGGGTGTCGGCCGCGAAGGCGATGTGGTGCAGCCGTCCGGAGGAGCCGGTCCAGTCCTCGGTGTAGACGACGTCGTACGACTTGTCGGTGAAGGTCAGCCAACGGGCGGCGGTCTTCCCGGAGTCGAGCCGGATCTGCTCGGTGGGCCGGGCGCCGAGGAGCTGTTCCTGGAACTCGGCGTTGGCGAGCACGTCGGCGGCGAGGAAGTTGATGTGGTCGAGGCGGCGTACGCCCACGCCCCGGTTGGGCCTGGCCTGCGGCTGGTTCTTCAGCGCCGGCTTCAGCTCCTCGGGGGCCCGGTAGTGCTCGCTCTCCCAGTACAGGGCGTGCTCGTGGCCGTCGGGGTCGGCGGTGAGGTAGAGCCTGCCGATGCCGGGCTCGTCCTCGACCCACTTCCCGGGCCGGCCCGCCGCCTCCAGGGCCGCCACCCGGCGCTGGAGGGCCTCCTCGCTGGAGGTGCGCAGCGCGAGCCGGCCGAGGCCGGGGTGTTCGCGGGCGGTGAGGACCAGGCTGTGGTGTTCGTAGTCGTCGTAGGTGCGCAGGTAGACGGTGTCGCCGTCCCGGCCGTTGACGGTCAGGCCGAGGTAATCGGTGAAGAAGGCGACGCTGGCGTCCAGGTCGGGCGTGAAGAGCTGGGCGTGGCCGACGTGGGCGATGTCACCGAGCGGCGGAGTCATGGGTGCCTCCAGGGCGTTGTGCGGGGATCGGTGCCGTCTCGGCGGACCGGGGGAAGACGGTGCCGTCGAAGATCTTGCGCGCGGTGCGTACGACGGCGGTGCGGCGGACCGTGGCGGAGCCGGGGTCGACGTGGACGTCGACCTCCAGGAAGCCGGTGGGGTGTTCGACGCGTACCCGGTCGCCGGAGTCGGGGAGTCGTGAGATCCCCTCCCCCACCCCGCCGGGGACGCGCAGTCCGGCCGCCACGCTCGCGGCGCCCAGGACGCCGATGGAGGTGTGGCAGCGCACCGGGATGAAGGTGCGGGTGGTGACCGCGCCGCCGTGCCGGGGCGGGGCGAGCAGGGTCAGTTTGGGCACGGTGGTGCCCTCGACGTCCCCGAGGCCCATCAGGTGCCCGGCGGCCAGCCGGATCTCCTTGAGGCGGTCGGCGAGCGCCGCGTCCTCCTCCAGTTCCGCCGGCGTCTCGTACCCGGTGACCTGCAGCGCGGCCGCCGGGATCAGCACCACCGGCATGCCGTTGTCGACGCAGGTCACCTCGGTGCCGGCGATCGTGTCGCGGACGTTGCCGGTGGGCAGCAGCGGGCCCTCGCCCTTCGGGAACTCGATGACGACCGGGGCGGCCGTGCCCGGCACGCCGGATATCCCGGCGGTGCCGGTGTAATCGACGCGCCCGCCCGGGGTCGGGAAGGTCGCGACGGCGCGTTCACCGGTGTTGAGCATGCGGATGCGTACGGACGTCCCGTCGTCCCCGGCGGCCACCAGCCCGCGTTCGACGGCGAACGGGCCCACTCCGGCGAGGATGTTGCCGCAGTTCTGCCGGTCGGTGACCTCGGGTGTGTCCACGGCGACCTGGAGGAACAGGTAGTCGACGTCCGCGTCCGGGTCGGCCGAGCGGGAGACCACGGCGACCTTGCTGGTCAGCGGGTGCGCGCCGCCCAGGCCGTCGATCTGGCGCGGGTCGGGGCTGCCCATGATCCGCAGCAGCAGGTCGTCGCGGGCGGCGGGATCGGCGGGCAGGTCGTCGGCCAGGAAGTAGCCGCCCTTGGAGGTGCCGCCGCGCATCAGCGTGCAGCGCACCCCGTCGGAGCCGGTCACGACCGCTCCCCGGCCGCGTACGCGTCGTACGACTGGTAGGTCACGCCCAGTTGCCTCAGCTTCTCGCGCAGCCCGTAGCGGTCGAGGCCGAGCTGGCCCTCGATGAAGGCGGCGCGGGAGGCGGCCTCCTTGTTCTCCCGGGCCTCGGACGCCTCGGCCGTCTCCCGGGCCTTCTCGCGGGGGACGACCACCACGCCGTCGTCGTCGGCGACGATCACGTCGCCGGGGCGGATCACCTGGCCGTCGACGGCGACCGGCACGTTCACCGAGCCTCCGGTGGCCTTGACCGTGCCCTGTGCGGAGACGGCCCGGGACCAGGCGGCGAAACCCATCTCGCGCAGCTCCTGCGTGTCGCGGATGCCCGCGTTGATGACCAGGCCGCGGACGCCGCGCCGTTGCAGCGCGGTGGCGAACAGCTCGCCGAACATGCCGTCGGTGGACGGGGAGGTGGTGGTGACGACCAGGACGTCGCCCTCGCCGCACTGCTCCACGGCGGCGTGGATCATCAGGTTGTCGCCGGGCCAGGAGAGCACGGTGACCGCGGTGCCCGCGACCCGTACGCCCTGCTGGACGGGGCGCAGCTCCGGTCCGAGCAGACCGGTGCGGTCCATGGCCTCGCTGATCGTGGCCACGCCGTACCCGGCGAGCGCCTCGACGTCCTTCGCGTCGGCCTTCGGGGGGTTGGTGACGACGACGCCGCTCATGCCAGCTCCTTCGCGATCTGCGGGTACGGGCGCATGAACGCCTCGGCCATGGTCTTGTGCGGCAGGCCCAGGTTGGGGCCCGCGTTGCGCTTGAGCTGGACGCCGCGGCGGACGGCCAGGTCGGTGTAGTAGTCCCACAGGTGCCGCTGGGCGCCGAGGCACTCCATGGCCTTGCGCTTGGTCTCCCACACCTCGGTGATGTCGAGCAGGACCTCCGGCCTGAAGCCGCTCATCTCGGGCTGGTGCGGCTCGAAGTAGAAGACGGGCGGGGCGCCGATGATCTCGCCCTCGCCCGGGTAGCCGATGGCCTGGGCGAGGACGCGGGCCTGGAGGGCCATGCGGTTGGCGGCCGGGTGGTCGCCGTTGTACGGGTCCTCGACGGGGTGGGTGAGCACGACGTCGGGCTGGGTGGCCCGGTAGACCTCCACGAGCCGGTCGGTCAGTTCGGGGGTCTCGGTCAGCGGGTAGTCGCCGGCGTCGAAGAAGCGGACCTCGGCGCCGAGGGCGGCGGCGGCCTTCTCCGCCTCCTCCCGGCGTATCGCCTTGATCTCCTCCAGCTTCTTCCCCTCGCGCCAGGCCTTGGCCGACTCACCGCGCTCGCCGAAGGTCAGGCACGCGATGGTGACCTTCTCCCCGCGGGAGGCGGCCAGGGCGATGGCGCCGCCCGCCCGCCACACGAAGTCCCCCGCGTGCGCGGTGACGACGAGCGTCGAACGTGGGACGGCGGCGGGCGCGTTGGCATGCGTCATGACTGAAGATCTCCTTGGTGACAGGTGACGCCCGCCCCGGTGCGTGTGTCAGTCGCGCAGCGCCTCGATCACGCTGGTGAGGTGGGCGCGGACGGCCGCCTCGGCCGCCTGCGGGTCCCTGGCCGCGATCGTCTCGATCATGGCCAGATGCTCGTTCAGGGATTGCTGCGGACGCCCCGGTCGCAGCGCCAGCTGGAAGCGGTGCCGCACCAGTTGGGCGTTGAGCCGCTCCAGGAGCTCCACCGCCGTCGCCTGGCCGGAGAACTCCCGGATCCTGGCGTGGAGTTCGTGGTTGAGCTCCGAGTAGGTGAGCGGTTCACCGTCGGCCACGGCCTTGCGCATCGACGTGCCCAGGTCCTTGAGTTCGGTGACCTGTGCGTCGGTGACGGCGGCCGCCGCCTTCGCCGCGCAGAGTCCTTCGAGGACCAGGCGGCATTCGGTGATGGCGACCGCTTCCTCCACGGTCACCACCCGCACCCGTGAACCACGGTTGCGGATCCGCTCCACGAGCCCCTGGGACTCCAGCTCTATCAGCGCGGCCCGGATGCTGGCCCGGGTCACGCCGAACTGCTCGGCGAGTTCGTTCTCCACCAGCCGCTGCGCCGGCGCCATCTCGCCGTGCAGGATCGCCTCCCGCAGCTGCCCGAGCGCAAGCTGTTTGGCCTGCTCCCCGGTGCCCGGACGGACTTGGTTCGGCATGGTTGCCCTCCCTGAGTGAGTGCCTGTCGAACGTAAATCTAGCCAAACAAGATTGTCAACAATTTTGTTCGCCGTATTGCGGTGGTCGCTTCCGGTGCGTGGATTGTCCTGTCAAAAGGTTGACATGACGCCGGGTGCCCGCAGAAGGTGAGCGGGCAGGACACGGACCGGGCCGGAGAGGGGCTTTCATGGTGGATGCACTGGGTGTCGCCGTCGTCGGATTCGGCTGGATGGGGCGGGTGCACACCCAGGCGTACGCACGCGTGCGGCACCACTATCCGCAGCTCCCCCTCCGACCCGAACTGGTCACGGTCGCCGAGGAGGTGCCGGGCCGGGCCGAGGAGGCCGCCGCGCAGTTCGGGTTCGCCTCGACGACCCGCGACTGGCGGGAGGTGGCCGCCGATCCCCGGGTGCGGGCCGTCAGCATCACCGCCCCGAACTTCCTGCACCGCGAGATCGGTGTCGCGATGGCCGAGGCCGGCAAGCACCTCTGGATCGAGAAACCGGTGGGCCTGGGCGCGGACGACGCCCGCACGGTCGCGGACGCGGTCGCCAAGGCCGGGGTCCAGGGGACGGTCGGCTTCAACTACCGCAACGCGCCCGCCGTGGAGGCGGCCCGCGAGCTGATCGCCTCCGGTGAGATCGGCACGGTCACCCATGTCCGCATCCGGCTCTTCAGCGACTACGCGGCCCACCCGGAGGGCGCGCTGACCTGGCGTTACGAGCGGGAGCGCGGGGGCAGCGGGGTGCTCGGCGACCTGGCCTCGCACGGCGTGGACCTGGCGCGTTTCCTGCTCGGCGACATCGCCTCGCTGACCGCGGACACGGCGGTCTTCCTGCCCGAGCGGGCCCGGCCGGTGGGTGCCACGGCCGGTCACTCCCGCGCGGCCGGCGGTGAACTCGGCCCGGTGGAGAACGAGGACTACGTCAACTGCCTGCTGCGGTTCGCCTCCGGTGCGCGCGGGGTGCTGGAGGCCTGCCGGGTGTCGGTCGGCGAGCAGAACAACTACGGCTTCGAGGTGCACGGTACCGAGGGGGCGGTGTTCTGGGACTTCCGCCGGATGAACGAACTGGGTGTCAGCCGGGGCACCGGCTACCAGGACCAGCCCGTCAGCACGGTCTACGTCGGCCCGGGGCACGGGGAGTTCGGGGCCTTCCAGCCGGGGGCGGCGAACGCCATGGGGTACGACGACCTGAAGGTGATCGAGGCGTACCGGTTCCTGCGCTCCGTCGCGGAGGGGGTTCCGTACGGTGCGGGGCTCGCGGACGCCGTGCACAGTGCGGTGGCGCTGGACGCGATGGCGCGGTCGGCGGAGAGCGGGGCCTGGGTGGTGCTCTGACATCTCCTTGCCCCCGCCGCCCCTTCCCTCCCGCTCGAGCGAGGTCGAGAGTGGGGGAGGGAAGGGGCGGCGGGGGCGAGAAAAAGGAGCGTCACTCCGCCCGGGCGTTCTCACGCCGGCCCAGCCACACCTTCACCGGTACCAGCACCAGCCACCACCACATGGCGGCGGGCCCGACGGCCAGGGCGAGCGGGACGGTCACCAGGAACACCGTCACCGTCGCCCCCAGGTCGACGGCGTAGAGCCACTCGTCCCGCACGGGTGCGGATCCGCCGCGCAGCCAGGGGCGCCGGGCGACGAGGGCGGCCAGCGCCAGGTGGACGGCGCCGAGCGAGGCCACCGTCACCGCGTAGATGATCACCGGGGCGCGTTCGTCGCCGTACTCGGAGACCAGCGCGGTCGGGAACGGCAGCAGGGCCGCGATACCCAGACCGAGCAGGGTCAGCGAGATCACCTGGCCGTCCACCTGCCGGACCGTGCGGAAGATCGCCCGGTGGTCGCGCCAGAAGCCGCCCAGCACCGCCAGGCTGATCCCGTAGGCCCCCAGACTGGGCACCGTGTCACTCAGGGCCTGGTGGAACTCCTCGGAGTCCAGTCCTTGCGGCACGGAGATGTCCAGGACCAGCAGGGTGATGGCGATGGCGAACACGCCGTCGGCGAGCGCGATCAGCCGCTCGGGCCCGCCTTCCGGGGTCGGTTTCCTCATGCGCACGACGGTAGGCAGGCCCGGCCCGGGGCCCGGGGTTACACGCCCGGCCGTCACCCCGCCGGCATCGGGGGCGGCATGTTGTAGGGGGTCACCACCTGGACGGCGGAGGGGAGGGTGGGCCCGGCAGGCGGCAGGGCGCCGTGGGCGCGCATCACCAGGTGGCAGGCCTCGCGCAGGTCGTGGCGCAGGTCGTGGTGGAGCACGGCGGACAGCCGGTGCTCGCGCAGCAGCCGGGTGTTGTCGTGGTCGAGGTCGTGCGCGACGAACACGGCGCACTCGCGTCCGGCGTCCTCGAAGGCGCGCAGGGTCGCGATGTTGCCGCCGCCGATCGAGTAGACCGCGCGGATCCCCGGGTCGCGTTCCAGGGCGGCCCGGACCAGGTCGTACTGGGTGGCGTCCAGGCCCTGGCCCTCCGCGATCTCGACCAGCGCCCGCCCCGGCTGCCGTGCTCGCATCGTCGCCCGGAACCCCATCTCGCGCTCCTCCTCATTGCGGAAGGACCCGCTCGACAGACTGGTGAGGACATTGCCCGGCCGGTCCCCCAGCCACTGCCCCATCAGATACGCGGCGGTCGCGCCCGCCGCCCGGTTGTCGCTGCCGACGTGCCCGATCCGGGCGCTCGCGGGCAGGTCCGTCACCAGGGTCACCACGGGGATCCCGGCCGCCGCGAGCCGGCCGACGGCCGCGGTGACCTCGGGGACGTCGGGGGCCTTGAGGAGTACGCCCTGGGAGCCGCGCCGCCCGATCCGGTCCAGGACGGCGACCAGTTCCCCCGCCGGGCCCGTCTCCCGGAAGTGGAAGCGGGAGCGGACCACCGCCGGGTGCAGGGAGGGCAGTTCGGCCTCCAGGGCGGCCCGGACGGCCGTCGAGAACCGCTCCGGCGACTGCATCACGATGTCCACCATGAACGTCCGGCCGACCAGCCGGACCTGGGTGCGCTGCCGGTCCAGGTCGGCGATCGCCAGGCGCACCTCCCGTGCGGTGCTCTCCCGCACTCCGCCCCGGCCGTTGAGGACCCGGTCCACCGTGGCCTCGCTCAAACCGGCCTGACGTGCGATTTCCCGGATCGGGAAGGGATGGCCCACATCCGCTCCTGAGGGGTTTTTGATGGCTCACTGCTGGTTGTTCGAAGGGTTTGTACTGACAAGAATGACATCAGTCGCGTCGCTCCGTGACCCGAAGGGACGACCCCATGTCAGCCTCCACCCACCAGCGGACGCCCGCGCCGGCCACCTGGCTGTCCGAGCGGGACTGCGACCTGGACGCCTTCCGCGCACTGGTCGAGCAGCCGACCGACCTCGACGCCTACCCGCACGCCGGTGGTGTCGAGCGGAACGTGCTGCTGTACGACGCCGACCGGCTCGCCCTCGCCGACCGCCGTGCCGTCCAGGCCGAGCTGGTGCGCGCGTTCGCGGACGGCCCCGGCATCGTGGTGATCCGCGGGGCCTTCGCCGACCCGGCGGTGGTCGACCGGACCACCGCCGTGTTCGACGCCCTGATCGCCGAGCAGCGCGCCTCGGGCGCCGGAGCCGGCGACCACTTCGCCAGGCCGGGCGCCAACGACCGGGTGTGGAACGCCCTGGAGAAGGCGGCCCTGTACGACCCCGAGGCGTTCGCCGACTACTACGCCAACGACGTGATCGCGCTGGTCTCCTCCGCCTGGCTCGGCCCCGGCTACCAGATCACCTCCCAGGTCAACGTGGTCAATCCGGGCGGCGCGGCGCAGACCGTGCACCGCGACTACCACCTCGGGTTCCTCTCCGACGAGGCCGCCTCCGCCTACCCGGCGCACGTGCACCGCCTCTCCCCCGTGCTCACCCTCCAGGGCGCGGTGGCCCACTGCGACATGCCCGTCGAGTCCGGGCCCACGCTGTACCTGCCGCACTCGCAGAAGTACGAGCCCGGCTACCTCGCCTGGCGGCTGCCGGAGTTCCGGGCGTACTTCGAGGAGCACCACGTGCAACTGCCGCTCGCCAAGGGCGACATGGTGTTCTTCAACCCGGCGCTGTTCCACGCCGCCGGCGCCAACCACTCGGCGGACATCCGGCGCATGGCCAACCTGCTCCAGGTGTCGTCGGCGTTCGGCCGGGCGATGGAGACGGTGGACCGCGAGGCCGTGGCGGGCGCCGTCTACCCGGTGCTCCTCAAGCGGCGGGGCGAGGGCGCCGGCGAGCGGTGGCTGGAGAACGTGATCGCGGCGAGCGCCGAGGGCTACCCCTTCCCCACCAACCTCGACCGCGACCCGCCGGTCGAGGGCCTGGCCCCGCCCTCACAGGCCGATGTCGTACGCCGGGCCCTGCGTGAGGGCTGGACCGCGCGGACGCTGCGGGGCGAACTGCGGGCCGGCGCCAAGCGGCGCGAGAGCTGAGAGGACCCGGACGCAGGCATGGGACTCCTCGACGACAAGGTCGTCCTCGTCAACGGCGGCAGTCAGGGCGTCGGTGCGGCCGTCGCGCGGGCCGCGGCCCGCGAGGGGGCGGTCGTGGCCGTGAGCGGGCGGCGCCCGGAGCCCGGTGAGGCGCTGGTGGCCGAGCTGGCCGCCGCGGGCGGCAAGGCGATGTTCGTACGGGCCGACCTGGCGGACGCCGAACAGGCCAAGGCCTGTGTCGCGCGGGTGGTGGAGGCGTACGGGCGGATCGACTGCCTGGTCAACTCCGCGGGACTCACCTCGCGCGGGACGCTGCTCGACACCACGCCCGAACTGTTCGACCAGCACATCGCGGTCAACCTCAAGGCGCCGTTCTTCGCCATGCAGGCCGCCGTCGCCGACATGGTGCGGCGCACGGCGCCCGGCACGGTCGTCAACGTCATCACCTCCTCCGCGCACGGCGGGCAGCCGTTCCTGGCGCCGTACGTCGCCGCGAAGGCGGGGCTGATCGGCCTGACGCGGAACGCGGCGCACGCCCACCGCTGGGACCGGATCCGGATCAACGGCCTGAACATCGGCTGGACCGCCACCGAGGGCGAGGACGCCACCCAGCGCGCCTTCCACGGCGCCGGGGACGACTGGCGCGAGCAGGCCGCCGCGCGACTGCCGATGGGAAAGCTCGGCCAACCGGACGAGATCGCCGACTTCGTGGTCCTGCTGCTCTCCGACCGTTCCGGGGTGGTCACCGGCTCCGTGATCGACTGGGACCAGAACGTCCTCGGCGGCCTCGACTGACCTCCCCGCACGCCCCGCTCGTACGAACCCGCAAGCAAGGAGCACGTCCCCATGCGCATCGGAATCCTCGGCCTCGGCCGCATCGGCGCCTTCCACGCCGAGACCCTCTCCGGGCTCGGCGCCGTCGAGTCCCTCGTCGTCTCCGACCCGTTCACGGACGCCGCGAAGGCAGCCGCCGAACGGTTCGGCGCCGAGGTCGCGGACTCCCCCGAGGCCCTGCTCGCGGCCGGGGTGGACGGCGTGGTCGTCGCCGCCGCGACCGACGCCCACCCGGCGCTGATCCTCGCCTGTGCGGAGGCGGGCGTGCCCGTCTTCTGCGAGAAGCCGGTGGCCCGCACCATGGCCGAGGGGGTGGCGGTGCTGAAGGCGGTCGAGGGCCGTGACGTGCCGGTCCAGATCGGCTTCAACCGCCGCTTCGACGCCGGCTTCGCCGCCGCGCGGGCCGCCGTACGGAGCGGGGAACTGGGCACCCTGCACACCGTGCGCTCGACCACGCTGGACCCGGCGCCGCCGCCGGCCGCGTACGTCGCCGCGTCCGGGGGCATCTTCCGGGACTGCTCGGTGCACGACTTCGACATCATCCGCTGGGTGACCGGCCGCGAGGTGACCGAGGTGTACGCGGCCGGCGGCAACCGGGGTGCCGACTACATCAGGGAGGCGGGCGACGCCGACACGACCGGCGCGGTCCTCACCCTGGACGACGGCACCCTCGCAGTGGTCTCCAACAGCCGCCACAACGGGCGCGGTCACGACGTCCGCATGGAGATCCACGGCTTCGCCGACTCCGTCGCGGTGGGGCTGGAGGACAAGCTGCCGCTGCGGTCGGTGGAGCCGGGCACGACCTTCCCCTCCGGCACTCCCCACGACTTCTTCATGGACCGGTTCGCTGCCGCCTACCGTGCCGAACTGGCCGCGTTCACCGAGGTCGTGGCCGGTGTCCTCCCCTCGCCGTGCACGGTCGCGGACGCCCTGGAGGCGGGCTGGATCGCCGAGGCGTGCACCCTGTCGCTGCGCGAGCACCGTCCCGTCACCGTCGAGGAGGTACGGCACACCTGAGCGGGTCCGGCCGGGCCCCCGCGCATCGGAATCCCCGGAGCCGCGCGGGCGGGCCCGCTGTCACCGGTACAGCGCGGGTTTCTCCACCAGCCCGACCTCCACCCGGCCGCCCTCCTCCAGCGCCCGCACCCCCGCCTCGCACACGGCCGCCGCGGCGTAGCCGTCCCATGTGCTGGGGCCGGTGATCTCGCCGCGCCGGGTCGCGTCGACCCAGGCCTGGACCTCGTCGTCGTAGGCCTGGGCGAAGCGTTCGGTCCAGTCCTGGGTGATGGTGCCGCCCCAGTGGCCGGCCGTGTGGGTGACCAGGGCGTGGCCGTCGCCGATGCGGGCGGTGCCGCGTTCGCAGACCACCTCGGCCTGTACCTGGTAGCCGAAACCGCAGTTGACGAAGATCTCGACGTCGCTGAGCGCGCCGCCGTCGGTCTCCAGGACGACGAACTGCGGGTCGCGCAGTCCCTCGGGGGCGCCGGCCGACGGGGTGGGGCGCAGGACCGTGACGGCGGCGATCTCGTGGCCGAGGAGCCAGCGGGTGGCGTCCACCTCGTGGGCCACGGAGTCGGTGACGATCATCGCACTGGTGAAGAAGGGCGCGCTGGCCACGTTGCGGTGCCGGTTGTGCAGCATCAGCGGGCGGCCCAGCCGCCCGGTCTCCAGCAGGGCTTTCAGGCGCACGTACTCGGTGTCGTAGCGGCGCATGAAGCCGACCTGGACCCTGCGGTGGCCGAGGGCCTGCTCGGCCTCCATGACGCGCAGGGCGGAGGCCGCGTCGGGGGTGAGCGGCTTCTCGCACAGGACGGGCAGGTCGTGTGCGAACGCGGTGAGCAGGGCGGCCTCGTGGGCCGGCCCGGAGGAGGCGATGAGCACGGCGTCGACGTCGGCCGCCGCCATCGCGGCGGCCGGGTCGGTGTGGGCGGTGCAGCCGTCGACGCCCGCGGCGACGGCCTCGGCCCGTTCGGCGTCGATGTCCACCACGGCGGTGACCCGCGCGCCGCTGACGGCCCGGTCGATGCGGCGTACGTGGTCGGCGCCCATCCGGCCGGTGCCGATGACGGCGACGCGCAGTGGCTCGCGCCGGTCCATGGCTCTCGCCTCCCCTTCGTCGGGCTCGTCAGGCGCCGCAGGAGCGGAGGAAATTGCGGGTGCGTACGGCGATGGGGAGCGGCTTGTCCGGCTCGCAGGGGTACATGTCCTGCTCGACGATCGCGAACAGGTCCACGCCCAGTTTCTGCGCGGCCGTGAGGACCGGGCCCAGCTCGGGGACGCCGGCGGGCGGTTCGCACATCACCCCGCGCTGCACGGCCGGCCCGAACGGGACCTCGTTCCTGACGACGTCGGCGAGGATCTCCGGGTCGACCTGCTTGAGGTGGAGGTAGCCGATGCGTTCGCCGTAGGTCTCGATCAGCTTGACGCTGTCGCCGCCGCAGTAGGCGTAGTGGCCGGTGTCCAGGCAGAGGTTGACCAGGCCGGAGTCGGTCGAGTCGAGGAAGCGCTCGACGTGCTCCTCGGTGTCGATGTGGGTGTCGGCGTGCGGGTGGACGACGATGTCCAGGCCGTACGTGTCCTTCACCTCGCGGCCGAGGCGTTCCATGCCCCGGGTGAGGTGGCCCCACTGCTCGGTGGTGAGCTCCGGGGCTTCGAGGATCTCGGCGGTCTTGTCGTCGCGCCAGAAGGACGGGATGACGACGAGGTGCTCGGCGTCCATGGCCTGGGTGAGCGCGGCGACGCGGCTCACCTGTTCCCAGGTGCTGTCCCATTCGGAGGGGCCGCGGTGCAGTCCGCAGAAGATGGTGCCGGCGGAGACCTTGAGGTCGCGCTTCTTCACCTCATCGGTGAGGCGGGCCGGGTCGGTGGGGAGGTAGCCGTAGGGGCCGAGTTCGATCCAGGAGTAGCCGGCCTCGGCGACCTCGTCGAGGAAGCGCTGCCAGGGCACCTGCCGCGGGTCGTCGGGGAACCAGACGCCCCAGGAGTCGGGGGCGGAACCGACCCGGATGCGGTCGAGCGCGACTGCCATGTCAGGACTTTCCTTCCGGAGTTGCGGCCGCGGGGGCCTGGAGGTCGCCCTCCTCGGGGAGTTCCTCGGTGTCGACGCCGCCGACCTGCGCCAGTTCGTGCTTGAGCGTGGCCAGTTCGGCGCCGCCGGCCATGTGGTTGGTCAGCTCCTCGAGGCCGACCTCGCTGCGGGGGGCGGACAGTTCCGTGGTGCCCAGGCGCAGCACGCTGAAGTGGTCGCCGACCATGTAGGCGTGGTGCGGGTTGTGGGTGATGAAGATGACGCCGAGGCCGCGGTCGCGGGCCATCGCGATGTACTTCAGGACCACGCCGGACTGCTTGACGCCGAGGGCGGCGGTCGGCTCGTCGAGGATGAGGACGCGGGCGCCGAAGTAGACGGCGCGGGCGATGGCGACGCACTGGCGCTGGCCGCCGGAGAGGGTGCCGATGGGCTGCTCCAGGTCGTCCAGGACGATGCCCATGTTGCGCAGTTCCTCGTCGGCCGTCCTCTTCATCCGGTCGATGTCGAGGCGGCGGACGGGCCAGGGGCCCTTGGTCATCTCGGAGCCGAGGAAGAAGTTCCGCCACACCGGCATCAGCGGGACGACCGCGAGGTCCTGGTAGACGGTGGCGATGCCCTTGTCGAGGGCCTCGCGCGGGGTGGAGAAGCGCACCGGCTCGCCGTCGACGAGGAACTCGCCCTCGGTGTGCTGGTGCAGCCCCGAGATGATCTTGATGAGGGTGGACTTGCCGGCGCCGTTGTCGCCGAGGACGCAGGTCACCTTGGCGGGGTGGACGGTGAGGTCGACGCCGTGCAGGGCGCGGATGTTGCCGTAGGACTTGCCGGCGGCGCGGAGTTCGACCAGGGGGCGGTCGCCGTCGGGCGCGGTGTCCTTGAGGACGGGGCCGTGGGTGCCGGGGGTCTTGTCGGTCATTGCGGTCACCTCCGGGTCGCCTGGCGCTGGACCCACAGATTGATGAGGACGGCGCCGAGCAGCATCACGCCGAGGAAGGCCTTGAACCAGTCGGGGTTCCAGCCGGCGTAGACGATGCCCTGCTGCACCATGCCGAACATGAAGGCGCCGAAGACCGGGCCGATCGCGCTGCCGGCGCCGCCGGTCAGCAGACAGCCGCCGATGACGGCGGCGGCGATGTAGATGAGCTCCTGGCCCACGCCCTCGCCGGACTGGACGGTGTTGAAGGAGAACAGGTTGTGCATGCCGACGAACCAGGCGCCGAAGCCGACCAGCATGAACAGGGAGATCTTGGTGAAGGTGACGGGGACGCCGACCGCGCGGGCGCTCTCCTTGTTGCCGCCGACGGCGAAGACCCAGTTGCCGTACTTGGTGCGCAGCAGCACCCAGGTGGCGAGGGCGGCGAAGACGAGCCACCACACCACGGTGATCTTCACCTCGATGCCGGCGACGTCGAAGGTGGAGGCGAAGAGGGCCTTGGCCTGGCCGAAGCCGTCCATGTCGGCGACGCTGTCGGTGGCGACGTTGCCGGTGACCAGCTTGGTCACCGCCAGGTTCACGCCCTGCAGGATGAGGAAGGTGCCGAGGGTGACCAGGAAGCTGGGCAGTCCCGTCCTGACCAGCATCCAGCCGTTGAACGCGCCGATGCCCAGGGAGACCGCCAGGGCGACGATCACGCCCGTCCACACGTTCAGGGTGAGCTGGTAGCTGAGCATGCTCGCGGTCAGTGCCGAGGTCACGACGGCGACACCGGACGAGAGGTCGAACTCGCCGCCGATCATCAGCAGGGCCACGGGCAGTGCCATGATCCCGATGACCGACGACTGGTACAGGATGTTCGCCATGGAGCCGCCGTCCCGCACCGGCGGAGCGGCGAACAGGAAGAACACCATGACGGCCATGGCGCCGAGGAACACGCCGACCTCGGGACGGGCGAGGAGCCGCAGTGCGAGCGGGCGCCGCACGGTGCGGCCGTCGCTCTGTTTCGGGCCGGGGGCCGGCGGTGGACTCACCGCCGGCTCAGCCTGTTGGGCCATGCTCATCACCGAGTGCCCTTCGCGGCGTACTCGGAGACCGCGTCGACGTTGGACTTGTCGACGAACGCCGGGCCGGTCAGCACCGGCTGCTCACCGCCGCCGCTGTAGTTGCCGTTGTTCTCGTAGAGCCACAGGCCGTCGACGGCGAGGTAGCCCTGAAGGTAGGGCTGCTGGTCCACGGCGAACTCGATGTCGCCGGCCTCGATCGCCTTGGTCAGCTCCTTGTTGAGGTCGAAGGTGGCGACCTTCGCCTTGCTGCCCGCGTCGCCCACCGACTGCACCGCGGTCGGCGCGAAGGGCGCGCCGAGGGTGACGACGTAGTCGATGGAGGAGTCCTGCTTCAGCTTCGCGGTGATGGTCGACTTCACCGACGGCATGTCGGTGCCGTTGACGTTGAGGATCTGGGTCTCGCCCTCGAAGGTCTTCTTCACGCCGTCGCAGCGCTGGGTCAGGCCGACGTTGCCCTGCTCGTGGATGACGCAGACGGTGTTCTTCGCGCCGACCTCGTTCAGCTTCTTGCCGAAGGCCTCACCCGCGACGGACTCGTCCTGGCCGAAGAATTCGAGCAGGTCGAGGTCCTTCCAGTCGGTCAGCCCGGAGTTGAGGCCGACGACGGGGATGCCGGCCGCGTTCGCCTTGGCTATGACGGCCTTCAGCGCGTCCGGCTTGGCGAGGGTGACCGCGATGCCGTCGACCTTCTGGTCGATCGCGTTCTGCACCAGGTTGGCCTGGGTGCCGGCGTTCGGGTCGTTGCTGTAGACGAGGTCGACGTTGTCCTTGGCGGCGGCGGCCTCGGCGCCCTTGCGGACGATGTCCCAGAAGGTGTCGCCGGGCGCCTGGTGGGTGACGAGGGCGACCTTCATGCGGGGCGTGTTCGCCTTGCCCGCGGAGGCGTCGGCTCCGCCCTCCTCGGACTCCTTGCCTCCGGAACCGCTGGAGCAGCCTGCGAGGGTCAGGGCGGCTGCCGCCGCGACCGCGACGAACGCGATTCTGCGGGAGCGGGTGTGCGAAGAGCGGTCCATCTGTCCTGCACCTCACTGTGCTACGCGGGGAAGGGGCGGGAGTCCGAGGATCCGGTGCCCGGTGCCTCGGAAATCCGTGGGTGTGCCATGGAATACGGCGGTCACGCTGGGACGCGATCCAATCCCCAGAACCGCCCGGTGTCAATACTTTGTTAAGACATCATTTCACTAACTAGTCCGAATGTAAGTACAAACTATTGACATCGCCGCCCTCCGAGACCTACACCTGTGAGGCGGCAGGTCCCTGGAATCCTCGCCCCCCACCGTGGCAGGGCGCCCTGGGACCCGCATCCCCAGCAGCTCGAGGAGCGTCGCTCAATGGCCGTCCCACCACACTATTTCGACCTGATCACCATGGGTCGCATCGGGGTCGATCTTTATCCACTGGAGACCGGCGTTCCGCTGGCGCGGGTGGAGACGTTCGGGAAATTCCTGGGCGGATCGGCCGCGAATGTCGCGGTGGCGGCCGCGCGAATGGGACGTTCCGCGGCCATCATCACGCGTACCGGTGACGACCCGTTCGGCACGTTTGTGCACGAGGCGCTGAAGGAGTTCGGCGTGGACGACCGCTGGGCCACCCCGGTCGCCGCGTACCCCACCCCCCTCACCTTCTGCGAGATCTTCCCGCCGGACGACTTCCCGCTGTACTTCTACCGCCGCCCCAAGGCCCCGGACCTGGAGATCCGCGCCGACGAGCTGGACCTGGCCGCCGTACGCGCGGCCGGGATCCTCTGGATCACCGGCGCCGGTCTGAGCGAGGAACCGAGCCGCTCGGCCACCCTCGCCGCCCTGGAGGCCCGCGCCCGGGCCGGGACCACCGTCTTCGACCTGGACTGGCGCCCCGTGTTCTGGCGGGACCCGGACCAGGCACGCCCGTACTACCGCGAGGCACTGCGGCACGCCACGGTCGCGGTCGGCAACCTCGACGAGTGCGAGGTCGCCACCGGTGTGCGCG
This sequence comes from Streptomyces sp. NPDC014676, assembly GCF_043084105.1. Taxonomy (NCBI): domain Bacteria; kingdom Bacillati; phylum Actinomycetota; class Actinomycetes; order Kitasatosporales; family Streptomycetaceae; genus Streptomyces; species Streptomyces sp. NPDC014676. The sequence continues at coordinate 188,722 of NZ_JBIBZI010000005.1, forward strand.
AGCCCGCGGCCTGCGCCGAGGCGCTGCTGGAAGCCGGTGTGGAGCTGGCCGTGGTCAAGCAGGGCCCGAGGGGAGTGCTCGCCGTGCACCGCGACGGCCCCCGGGCCGAGGTGCCCCCGGTGCCGGTCGAGGTGGTCAACGGCCTCGGCGCGGGCGACGCCTTCGGCGGCTCGCTCTGCCACGGTCTGCTCTCCGGCTGGGACCTGGAGCGGACCATGCGCCACGCCAACGCCGCGGGAGCCGTCGTCGCCTCCCGCCTCGCCTGTTCGTCCGCCATGCCGACCGGGCCGGAGGTCGCGGACCTCCTCGCGCGGGCCGCCTCGCCGGACCCGGCGGACCTGCCGAGCCAGTCCTGAACGGAGCCCTTCCTTGAACCTCAGCATCCCCGACCTCACCGCGGTCCGGGCCCGCAACCCGGAGGCCGTCGCCGAGGCCGCGGCCCGCCGGGCGCGCCGCCCGCTGATCGGCGACAGCGGCCGGCTGATGATCGTGGCCGCCGACCACCCCGCGCGGGGCGCGCTCGGCATCGGCGACCGCCGGCTGGCCATGGCCCACCGCGCCGACCTGCTGGAACGTCTCTGCATCGCGCTGTCCCGGCCGGGCGTCGACGGGGTGCTGGCCACCGCCGACATCCTGGAGGACCTGCTGCTCCTCGGGGTGCTGGAGAACAAGGTCGTCATGGGCTCGATGAACCGCGGCGGCCTGGCCGGCGCGTCCTTCGAGATGGACGACCGCTTCACCGGCCACCGCGCCGAGGACATCGCCCGGCTGGGCTTCGACGCGGGCAAGCTGCTGGTCCGTATCGACTACGACGACCCGGGCTCGCTGGCCACCCTGGAGTCCGCCGCCCGCGCCGTGGACGCCATGGCCGAACGCCGGCTGCCGGTGTTCGTGGAGCCGTTCATCTCGCGCCGGGGTGCGGACGGCCGGGTCCGCAACGACCTGTCCGCCGAGGCCGTCACCCGTTCCATCGCCATCGCCTCCGGTCTGGGCGGCACCTCCGCCTACACCTGGCTGAAGCTCCCCGTCACCGACGACGTCGACGCCATGCCGGAGGTGCTGGGGGCCTCCACGCTGCCCGTCGTCCTGCTCGGCGGCGAGGTCGGCGACCAGGAGGCGGCGTACGAGCGGTGGGGCAAGGCACTGCGGCTGCCCACCGTGATGGGGATGGTCGTCGGCCGTTCGCTGCTCTACCCGGCCGAGGGCAGTGTGGAGACGGCGGTGGACACGGCCGTCGGCCTGTTGTGAGAAGCCTGTTGCGACCCGGAGGCACGCCATGACACATCACCTTCCCGCGGGCAGGGCCCTCGCCGGGCCCTACGCCGTCGACGTGAACCCGGAGAACGCCGGCTGGGGCCACTCCAGCCTGCGTGTCCTGGAGCTGCCGCCCGGCGGCGCGCACACCTTCGACACCGGTGACAGCGAGTGGATCGTGCTGCCGCTGAGCGGCGGCTGCACGGTCACCGCCGACGACGACTTCGGCCACGAATCCTTCGAACTCACCGGCCGCACCGGTGTGTTCGACGGCGTCACCGACTTCGCGTACGTCCCGCGCGACACCCGCGCGACGGTCACCTCGGCGGACGGCGGGCGGTTCGCGCTCACCGGCGCCCGCTGCACCCGCCGGCTGCCCGCCCGCTACGGACCGGCCTCCGGCGTCCCCGTCGAGCTGCGCGGCAGCGGGAACTGCTCACGGCAGGTCAACAACTTCGGCGCGGCGGGCACGTTCGAGTGCGACAAGCTGATCGCGGTCGAGGTGCTCACGCCCGGCGGCAACTGGTCGTCCTTCCCGCCGCACAAGCACGACGAGCACCGGCCCGGTGAGGAGTCCGTGCTGGAGGAGATCTACTACTTCGAGTTCGCCGGCCACGACGGCACCCCCGGTCTCGGCTACCAGCGGGTCTCCCCGTCCGGTCCGGGCCGCGAGACGGACGTACTGGCGGAAGTGCGCGACGGTGACGTCGTCCTCGTCCCGGACGGCTGGCACGGCCCGTCCATGGCCGTGCCCGGCCACCACATGTACTACCTCAACGTCATGGCGGGGCCCGACCCGGAACGCGCCTGGCTGATCTGCGACCACCCCGACCACGCCTGGATCCGCGACACCTGGCCGGACCAGGCCGTCGACCCCCGACTCCCCCTCTACACCGCACCGGAGAGGTCCGTATGAGCGCCGCCACCCGCCGACTGACGACCGCCCAGGCCCTGGTGCGGTTCCTGTCCGCGCAGTACACCGAACGCGACGGCGTGCGCCGCCGGCTGATCGCGGGCACCTGGGGCATCTTCGGCCACGGCAACGTGGCGGGCATCGGGCAGGCACTGGTGGAGTACGCCGCCGTGATGCCGTACCACCAGGGCCGCAACGAGCAGGCGATGGTGCACGCCGCCGTCGGCCACGCCCGCCAGCTCAACCGGCTCTCGGCGCAGGCGGTGACGACGTCCATCGGCCCCGGCGCGACCAACCTCGTCACCGGCGCCGCCCTCGCCACCGTCAACCGGCTGCCGGTGCTCCTGCTCCCCGGTGACTACTTCGCCTCGCGCGTCGCCGATCCGCTGCTCCAGCAGCTGGAGCACCCGGTCGAGGCCGATGTGTCGGTCAACGACACGCTCCGCCCGGTGTCGCGCTACTTCGACCGCGTCACCCGCCCCGAGGCCCTGATCCCCTCCGCGCTGGGCGCCGTGCGGGTGCTCGCCGACCCGGCCGAGACCGGCGCGGTGACGCTGGCCCTCCCCCAGGACGTGCAGGCGGAGGCGTACGACTGGCCGGAGGAGTTCTTCGCCGACCGCGTCTGGTCCGTACGACGTCCCGCCCCGGACCCGGCGGAGCTGGCGGCGGCCGCGCAGGCCGTACGGGCCGCGCGGCGCCCGCTGATCGTCGCGGGCGGCGGGATCCACCACAGCGAGGCCGAGGAGGCGCTGAAGGCGCTGGTGGACGCCACCGGCATCCCGGTCGCCTCCACCCAGGCCGGCAAGGGCTCCCTGCGCCACGACCACCCCGCCGACCTCGGCGGCATCGGCCACACCGGCACGGCGGTGAGCGACGCGCTCGCCCGCACCGCCGACCTGGTGATCGGCGTCGGCACCCGCTACACCGACTTCACCACCGCCTCCGGCACCCTCTTCCAGAACCCGGACGTCCGCTTCCTCAACCTCAACATCACCGGCTTCGACGCCCACAAGCTGGCGGCGCGCACCCTGGTCGGCGACGCGCGCACCGGTCTGGAGCAGCTCACCGGGGCGCTCGCCGGCCACCGCGTGGAACCGTCGTACGAGGAGGAGTACCGGGCCGGCAAGGAGCGCTGGGAGCGGGTCGTCGAGACCGCCTACCGCGCGGACGACGACACGGCCGTACCGACGCAGACGCAGGTGCTCGGCGCGCTCGACGCGGTCGTCGGCGACGAGGACGTGGTGATCAACGCGGCCGGTTCGCTCCCCGGCGACCTGCACAAGCTGTGGCGCGCGCGCAGCCCCCGCCAGTACCACCTGGAGTACGGCTACTCCTGCATGGGCTACGAGATCCCGGCCGCCCTCGGTGTCCAGCAGGCCGCGCCCGGCACCCCGGTGTGGGCGCTGGTCGGCGACGGCACCTATCTGATGAACCCGACGGAGATCGTCACCGCCGTCCAGGAGGACCTCCCGGTCAAGCTGGTCCTGATCCAGAACCACGGGTACGCCTCCATCGGCGGCCTGTCGGAATCGGTGGGCGCCGAGCGCTTCGGCACCGCCTACCGTCACCGGGCCGCCGACGGCACCTTCACCGGCGCCCCGCTGCCCGTGGACCTCGCGGCGAACGCGGCCAGCCTCGGGATGGACGTACTGCGCGCCAAGACCGTGCGGGAGCTGCGCGACGCGCTGGCCGAGGCGCGTGCCTCCTCCCGCCCGACGTGCGTGTACGTGGAGACCGACCCCGCTCCCACCGCTCCCCCGGCCGAGGCCTGGTGGGACGTGCCGGTGGCCGAGGTGTCCGCCCGCGAGGCCGCCGTCCGGGCCCGCGCACGGTACGACGCCGAGGCCGCCGGCCGCCGCCGGCACCTCTGAACCCGCCCGCGCTGCTACAGGAAGGTACGTCCATGGCGAAGACCGGCGACCCCGCACGTGCCGCGACCGGACCCGCGCTGAGCACCCTGGACTTCGCCCTGGACCGGGGCAGTCCGGTGCCGCTGTACCACCAGCTCGCGCAGCAGTTGGAGGCGGCGATCGAGCAGGGCGTCCTCGCCCCCGGCAACCTGCTGGGCAACGAGGTCGACCTGTCCGTGCGGCTCGGCCTGTCCCGGCCCACCGTCCGCCAGGCCATCCAGTCCCTCGTCGACAAGGGGCTCCTGGTCCGGCGGCGCGGGGTGGGCACGCAGGTGGTGCACAGTCAGGTCAGGCGCCCCCTGGAACTGAGCAGTCTCTACGACGACCTGGAGAAGGCCGGGCAGGGCCCGACCACGCGGGTGATCCGCAACGAGACCGTGCGGGCGCCGACGGACGTGGCGGCCGCCCTGGGGCTGGCCGAGGGCGCCGAGGTCGTCCTGCTGGAACGCCTGCGCCGCACCCATGCACAGCCGGTCGCCCTGCTGTGCAACTACCTCCCGTCGGGCCTGCTCGGCCTCGACAGCGCCCGCCTCGAGGCGACCGGCCTGTACCGGATGATGCGTTCGGCCGGCATCACCCTGCACAGCGCCCGCCAGACCGTCGGCGCCCGCGCGGCCACCGCTCAGGAGGCCGCCGGCCTGGACGAGAAGGAGGGCGCCGCCCTGCTCACCATGCAGCGCACGGCCTACGACGACACCGGGCGGCCGGTGGAGTACGGGACCCACGTCTACCGTGCGTCCCGGTACTCGTTCGACTTCCAGCTGCTGGTCAGACCGTGAGGCGGTTCAGTGCGCCGCGTCCAGCCGGGCCCGCTGCTCCGCCGACAGTTCCAGGTCCACCGCCGCCAGGTTCTCCTCCAGTTGGGCCACCGACGACACCCCGGCCAGCGGCAGGACCGGCAGCTCGTGGCCGATCTGCCAGGCCAGCACCACCTGGCCCGGCGTCGCCCCGGTCTCCCGGGCGACCTCGTGCAGTACCGCGAGGCGGGCGGGGGTGCCCGGGTGGTCGTAGTCTCCGGGCAGGCGTTCGGGCCGGGCGTAGGCGCCCTTGAGCAGCGGCGAGTAGGCGACCAGGGTCAGGGCGGGCTCGGCCCGCAGATAGCCGGCCAGTTCCGCGCCCGCGTGGCCGAGGCTGCCGTCGGGGAAGAGGGCGTCGGGGACGTCGGCGCGGGGCCGCAGATAGCTGTGCTGGTACTGCAGGACCTCGTAGCCGGGCAGGCCGGCCGCCGCCGCGAGGGCGCGGGCCCGCTCCACCCGCCAGATGGCCTGGTTGCTCACGCCGAGCAGCCCCACCGTGCCCTCGGCGACCAGGGCCCCGAAGCCCTCGACGGTCTCGCGCTGGGGGACGGTGTGGTCGTCGATGTGCGCGTACAGCAGGTCCAGCCGCTCCAGCCCGAGCCGTTCGCGGCTGCGTTCCGACGACTCCCGGATCACCTTCGCGGACAGGCCCTCGGCGTTGTCGGTGTAGCTCGTGCCGGGGGCGAGGGGGCGGGCGCCGAGCTTGGTCGCAAAGACGATCTCGTCGCCGGCCCCCCGGCTGCGGCGCCAGCGGCCGAGCAGTTCCTCGCTCTGTCCGCCCTGGCCGCCGTCGGTCCAGAAGGCGTAGTTGTCGGACGTGTCGACGAAGTTCCCGCCGGCCTCGACATAGCGGTCGAGCAGGGCGAAAGAGGTCTTCTCGTCGGTCACCGATCCGAACAGCATCGCCCCGAGCGCGAGCACGCTCACCTCGCGGCTGTGCGGACCGGTGCCGATGGTGCGGTACTTCATGGCTGGTCCCTCCCGTTTCCGTACCCCGTCGTCGGGGCACGGACCGGGAGTCTTCCGCTTGAAGAGCGCTCCAAGTCAAGCGTCTTCGCGGCGCATCGAGGCGAAGCGGAAACTGATCCGCTCCGCGGTTCGTCCTGGACGACGAGTCGAGCGGACGGGAAACCAGGTGGAGCAGACAGCAGTGACCGGAGGGGTGTGGCGCCGACGGGTGCGGACGCGGGGGCGGGTGCCCGCCGTTCTCGCGGTGCTGACGGCCGGGCTGCTGGTGTTCCACCGGGTGGTGCCCAACTCCGTGCTGCGCGTGGGCAGTCTGCTGGAGACGTTCCTGCCGTGGCTGGGCCTGGTGATCGTCGTGCTGTCCGGCCTGGCCCTGCTGCGCCGTTCGGCCGCCGCCCTGATGGCGCTGCTCCTGCCGGCGGCGGCCTGGACCCACCTCTTCGGCGGACTCCTCCTGCCGGTCGAGGAGTCCGGCCCGCACGACCTGATCGTGGTGCAGCACAACGTCAGCGACGAGAACACCGACCCGGCGGGCACGGCCCGCGCCCTGGCCGCCGCCGGGCCCGATCTCATCGCGCTGCAGGAACTGGTGGCCCCGGCGCTCGCGGTCTACGAGAGGAGACTCGCCCCGGACTACCCGTACCACGCGGTCCGGGGCACCGTCGGACTGTGGTCGAGGCATCCGCTCACCGACGCCCGGCTCCTGGACATCAAGCCGCGGGGCGTCACGGAACCCTGGAGCCGCGGACTGCGGACCGTGGTCCACACACCGCACGGCGAGATCGCGGCGTACGTCGCGCACCTGCCCTCGGTCCGGGTGGGGGCGGGCGGCCTCGCGTCCTCCCGGCGCGACGAGAGCGCCGGCCTGCTGGGCGAGGCCGTCGCCGCCGAGCCGCTGGAAACGGTGATCCTGCTGGGCGACCTCAACGGCACGGTCGACGACCGCGGGCTGGCCCCGCTCACCTCACGGATGAACGTGGCGCGGCGGGGCTTCGCCTTCAGCTTCCCCGCCGCCCTCCCGGTGGCACGGATCGACCAGGTCATGGCCCGCTCGGCGACCGTCGACCACATCCGCCCCCTGCCCGCCACCGGCAGCGACCATCTGCCGGTGACCGCGCGCATCACACTGCGTTGAGGGGACTTCGGGGGAACGACGCGAAGGCCGTATCGGAAGTTTCCGATACGGCCTCGTCGACCCGCTGTGTCGCAAGTCGGGACGACAGGATTTGAACCTGCGACCCCTTGACCCCCAGTCAAGTGCGCTACCAAGCTGCGCCACGTCCCGGTGCGCTCACGTGCGGTGAACCGCGTGATCGCGCGAACAGCACTTTACCCCACACCCCCGGGACACCCCGAATCGGGCCGGGCGCGGGACAATCGGCGTATGGGCAGCACGGAGAACACGTCGTCGGGCCGGACGGCCGCCGCGCGGGACCGGGACAGCGAGGGGCGGGCGCGCAACGCCCGGCCGCGGGACGGGCTCGGGCGGCCCCTGCCGTACGGCGCGCCGGGGGTGCCCCGGCAGCCCGAGGGGGTGGTGCGGCGGCCGGAGGAGAGCGTCGCGGAGGCGCAGCGGCTGCTGGACGAGGGGAAGCCGTTCCACGCGCACGAGGTGTTCGAGGACGCCTGGAAGTCCGGTCCCGAGGAGGAACGCGAGCTGTGGCGGGGGCTGGCCCAGCTCGCCGTGGGGCTCACCCACGCCGCGCGCGGGAACGTCACCGGCGGGGCGCGGCTGCTGCGGCGCGGGGCCGGTGCGACGGAGGCATGGGCCGCGGAGGCGGGGGCCGGACGCCGGCCGCACGGGATCGATCTTCCCGGTGTGATCGTCTGGGCCCGGGAGCTGGCGGCCGAGGTGGAGGCGGGCGTCCCGGTGGACGCGGGGGCGCGGGCGCCCCGGCTGCGGGGGGTCTCCTGACGGAGGGGCCGGGTGCGGTGCACGGGCCGTCGGTGCCGTGCGGCAGACTCGGGGCGTGCGAGAGATTCATGTCATCGGTATCGGCGCGGGCGACCCCGACCAGCTGACCCTGCAGGCGGTCAGGGCGCTGCGGAGCACGGACGTGTTCTTCATCCTGGACAAGGGCGAGGCGAAGGCGGACCTGACCCGGCTGCGCCGGGACATGCTCGACACGCACATACCGGAGGGTGGCTACCGCGTCGTCGAGGCACGTGACCCGGAGCGGGACCGGGCGGCCGGCGGATCGGCCTACTCCCCCGCCGTCGGGGACTGGCGCAGCGCCCGCGCGGACATCTACGAGCGGATGATCTCCGAGGAACTGGGCGAGGACCAGACCGGGGCGTTCCTGGTGTGGGGGGATCCGGCGCTGTACGACAGCACGATCGGCGTCCTCGAGGAGGTCCTGGAGCGCGGCGGCGTCGCCTTCGACTACGACGTCGTGCCGGGCATCAGCAGTGTGTCGGCGCTCGTCGCCCGGCACCGGACCGGGCTCAACCGGGTCGCCCGCCCGGTGCAGATCACCACGGGGCGGCGGCTCGCCGAGGGGTTCCCGGAGGGCGTGGACGACGTGGTGGTGATGCTGGACGCCCACCAGAGCTTCCGCGCGTACGCCGACCAGGACGTCGACATCTACTGGGGCGCCTACATCGGCACGCCGGACGAGATCCTCGTCTCCGGGCCGCTGGCCGAGGCGGCTCCCCGTATCGAGCGGCTCCGCGCGGAGGCCCGCGAGCGCAAGGGCTGGATCATGGACACGTATCTGCTGCGCCGCAGACCGGCCGAGGGCTGAGCGTCCGGTCGGGTGTGCCCCGGCCGCCGATCCGCCGGGGCACACCCGGGCGGAGTGCCGGGCCGCCGGGAGCGGCCAGTCGGCGCGGGGCCCCGGGACGCCGTCGACGGCGGTCACGCCGCACGGCGGAGGCGGGCGGCGCACGGCGACGGCCCGGAAGCCCGGGCTGCGGGCCTCGGTGAAGGTGACGCTCGGCCGCGTCCCGCGCGGCCGGGCATGGGCTGCGCGGCCGGGCGTGAGGGCGAGCCGTCCGGCTCAAGGCCGGGCGAGGGCGTCCAGCCGGCGCAGGACCGCCGGTACGTCCTCGACCGCCGTGACGCCGTCCGGCAGCGGCGGGCGTCGAACGACGACCACCGGGAGGCCGAGGTCGCGGGCCGCGGTGAGCTTGGCGGCGGTCGCCGCGCCGCCGCTGTCCTTCGTCACCAGGACGTCGACGCGGTGGTCGCGCAGGAGGGCCGTCTCGCCGGCCACGGCGAAGGGGCCCCGGGCCAGCAGGACGTGTGTGTGCGGGGGCATGGGCGGCTCGGGGGGCTCGACCGACCGGACGACGAAGCTCAGGTCCGTCAGGTGGGCGAAGGCCGCGAGGCCGAGGCGGCCGGTGGTGAGGAACACCCGGTGTCCGAGGCCGGGAAGCAGGCCGGCCGCCGCCGTCAGTGAGCGGACCGGGTACCAGCGGTCGCCGGGGCCCGGCTGCCAGCCCGGCCGGCGCAGGACGACCAGCGGGACCCCGGCCACGGCCGCGGCCCGCGCCGCGTTCACCGTGATGGCTTCCGCGAAGGGGTGCGTGGCGTCGACGACCGCGTCCACGCGCTGTTCGCGCAGCCAGTCCGTCAGTCCCTCCGCGCCGCCGAAGCCGCCGACCCGCACCTCACCGGCGACCGCGCCCGGCCGCCGTACGCGTCCGGCGAGGGACGTCGTCACCCTGGTTCCGGGACGGACGGACAGCTCGCCGGCCAGGGCGCGTGCCTCGGTGGTGCCACCGAGGACCAGGACGTGGGAGGACATGGCGCCGAGGGTACGAGGCCCGGATGCCACGACCGGCACCGGCCCGCCGGACGAAGATCGGCATCCGGCCGCACGTACGTACGCACACGTCCTACGATGACGCCGGGTGACGGGAGGAAGCATGACCGTGGAGTGGAGCAGGCGTGGCTATCACGCCCAGCGATGGGCGGCGCGGGGGGCGCTGGCCGCCGCCGCGCTCGCGGTGGCGGCCCCCCTCGTCTACGGCGGGCTGCGCGGCCTGCTGCTGCTGGTGTGCGGGATCGCGGGAGTGGGGCTCAGCGCGGCCGCCGTGTGGTGGACGCTGACCCTGCGGGGCCCGCTGCGGTGGGTGTCCGCGCTGATCGCCGTGTGCGTGCCGGCCGGTCTGATCGCCCTGTTCGCCGTGACCCTGTTCTGGTCGCTGCCGGTGTCCCTGGCCCTGTGGGGGCTGGCGGTGTGGAGCGGGCGGTTCGCGCTGCGCGGCGCGGGCGGCGGGCAGGCCCAGGTGCGGGAGCGGCGGCTGCCGCCGCCCCGGCGGCCGGTGCTGATCATGAATCCCCGGTCGGGCGGCGGCAAGGTGGGCCGGTTCCGGCTGCGGGAGAAGGCGGAGCGCCTGGGCGCCCGGGTGGTGCTGCTCGAACCCGGCAAGCAGCACGACGTCACCGCGCTGGCCCGGGCCGCCGTCGCGGACGGCGCGGATCTGCTGGGCGCCGCCGGCGGCGACGGCACGCAGGCGCTGGTGGCGGCCGTGGCCGCGGAGCACGACATCCCGTTCCTGGTGATCAGCGCCGGGACGCGCAATCACTTCGCCCTGGACCTCGGGCTCGACCGCGGTGACCCGGCCGCCTGTCTCGACGCGCTCACGGACGGTGTCGAGCTCCGTGTCGACCTGGGTTTCGCGGGTGAGCAGCCGTTCGTGAACAACGCCTCCTTCGGCGCGTACGCGGCGATCGTGCAGAGCCCCGCCTACCGCGACGACAAGATAGGCACCAGCCTGGAGATGCTGCCCGGTCTGCTCACCGGTCGGCAGGGGCCCCGGCTGGTCGCCCGCGCGGGGGACACGACGCTCATCGCGCCGCAGGCCGTGCTGGTCAGCAACAATCCGTACCGCACCGGCGACCCCTTCGGCCTCGGGCGGCGGGAACGGCTCGACTCCGCCGCGCTCGGCGTCCTCGGGGTGAAGCTGGAGGGCGCCATCAGTGCCGCCGCCCTGCTGCTGAACCCCGAGCCGAGCGGGCTCACCATCGTCACCGCCACCGAGGTCGTCATCGAGGCGGACCGTGCGGAGATCGAGGCCGGGGTCGACGGGGAGGCCATGATCCTGCCCGCCCCCGTCCACTGCCGCATCGCACCCGGCGCACTGCGCGTCCGGGTCCCGCGCAGGCGGCCCGGCGCCGCGCAGGCCCCGCCGCGCATGGACTGGCGGCGGCTGCGCAAGCTGGCGGCGACGGTGGGCCGTACCGCCGCGCCGAGCCGGCTCCACCACTTCCACGAGGCACCCCGCGAACCGCGGCAGCCGGCCGGTCCCCGCTCAGGACACCAGTAGCTGGACGCCGCCCACCACCGTCGCCGCGATCACCAGCCGTTCGAAGAGCCGCTGGTTGATCCTGTTCACCGCCCACGTGCCGAGGAACGCGCCGGGCACCACGAACAGCACGAGCGCCGCGTCGAGGAGGAGCGAGTCGGCGTCGATCAGGCCGAGACCGGCGCTGAAGGGCAGCTTGGAGGTGTTGACGATCAGGAAGAAGAACGCCGAGGTGCCCAGGAAGCCGAGTTTCCGGAAGCCCGCGGAGAGCAGGTACATCGACATCACCGGGCCGCCGGCGTTGGCGACCATGGTGGTGAAGCCGCCGAGGACGCCGTAGGAGCGGGCCTTGGCGCGGCCGGCCCGGGTGGTGACCCCGTCGGGCTCCTCCTCCGCGCCGGCCGTCCGCCGCCGCCACACCGTCACTGCGGCCATCAGCAGCAGGATCGCCCCGATGGAGATCCGGACGATCCCGTCGTCCGCCCACACCAGGAACAGGGTGCCCACGACGACGCCCGCCGCGACCGCCGGGAACAGCCGCCACAGCGTGGGCCAGTGGGCGTGCCGGCGGTAGGTGAGGACGGCGAGCACGTCCCCGGCGATCAGGATGGGCAGCAGGACACCGGTGGATGCCTTGGCGGGCAGCACGGCGGCGAAGACGGCGAGGCTGACCGTGTTGGCCCCGCTGACGGCGGTCTTGGAGAAGCCGACGAGCAGGGCCGCGAAGGCGAGCGCGGCGAATTCCCAGCCGTCGAGGTGCCAGGGCGTCATCATGTTCATTACGAGGACAGATGCTATGTGCAAGCATGCGATGCCCGTAAGGACCGTCTCACCCGATGGCTCCAGGGGTGCCGGTCAGTGCCTCTCGACCAGCACCGCGCTGCCCTGTCCCACGCCCACGCACATGGTCGCCAGTCCGCGTCCGGCGCCGGTGCGGCGCATGCGGTGCAGCAGGGTGGTGAGGATGCGGGCGCCGGAGCAGCCCAGCGGGTGGCCCAGCGCGATGGCGCCGCCGCTGGGGTTGACCCGCTCGGGGTCGATGCCGAGCTGGTCGACACAGGCCAGGGCCTGGGCCGCGAACGCCTCGTTGAACTCGGCCCCCTGGAGGTCGCCGACGGTCCAGCCGGCGCGGGCGAGCACCTTGCGGGTGGCGGGGACGGGGCCGATGCCCATGACGTCCGGGTGGACGCCGGCGGAGGCGCCGGCGACGTAGCGGCCGAGCGACTCCAGGCCCAGCTCGTTCAGGGCCTCCTCGCTGACCAGGATCAGGCCGGCGGCGCCGTCGTTCATCGGGGAGGCGTTGCCCGCGGTGACGGAACCGCCGGCGCGGAACACCGGCTTCAGCCGGCCCAGCTTCTCGAGGGAGGTGTCCTCGCGGACGCATTCGTCGGCATCGACGACCACGCCGTCCGGGCGGGTCACGGGCAGGAGTTCGTCGTCGAAGTGACCGTGTCCGCGGGCTTCGGCGGCGCGCTGGTGGCTGCGCAGGGCGAACTCGTCCTGCCGTTCGCGCGGGATGCCGTACCGGGCGGCGACCTCCTCGGCGGTCTCGCCCATGGCCAGCATCCCGTGGAGGTCCTTCATCGCGGGGTTGACCAGCCGCCAGCCGAGGCGGGTGTCGGCGGTCTCCATGCGGTGCGGGAGGGCCTCGTCGGGGCGGGGCAGGACGAACGGGGCGCGGCTCATCGACTCGGAGCCGCCGGCGACGACGATGTCGGCCTCGCCGGCCGCGATGGTACGGGCGGCGGTGGTGACGGCCTCGAGGCCGGAGGCGCACAGCCGGTTGACCGTGGCGCCCGGCACGGACTCGGGGAGCCCGGCGAGCAGCGCGGCCATGCGGGCGACGTTGCGGTTGTCCTCGCCCGCCTGGTTGGCGGCGCCCCAGTAGACCTCGTCGATACGGGCCGGGTCCAGCGCGGGCACGTCGGCGACCAGGCCGCGGATCACGGCGGCGGCGAGGTCGTCGGGCCGTACGGCGGAGAGGGCTCCGCGCAGTTTGCCGATGGGGGTGCGGCGGGCGGCCGCGAAGTGGACGGGACGCACGAGGGGACTCCTGACCGATGCCGACGGCTGTGCCGCGGTGCCGGTGACCATCCTTAATTAGCACCGCTAGTTTTTGACTATAGACCGCCGGGCGGCTCTCTGGGAAGCTCCCCCGTCGGCCATGGGCCGGGTTTGCGCCCGGGGGCCGGGGGCACCCGCGCGTTCACGGAGTGGTTGCGGAGCGCGGCCTGTACGGGAGGGGACCCGGAGCCGTCCTTCCCCGTCGGACCGACGGGGCCGGCGTCGCGGGACCTCGCCGCCGGCGAGAAGGGGCGCGAGGCACCGCTCCGTCCGACCACGGACGATTCGAGAAGGAGGAACAGCACCCCATGACCGTTGTGAGGAGCACCCTGCCCGACGAGGCCCGCCGGGTTTCCTGCGAGGCCCTCCAGGACACCCTGGTGGACCTGCTGGGGCTGTCGCTGATCGGGAAGCAGGCGCACTGGAACGTCGTGGGTCCACGGTTCCGTTCCATCCACCTCCAGCTCGACGAGGTGGTCTCCGCCGCGCGCACCCACGCCGACACGGTGGCGGAACGGGCGGCGGCGCTCGGTGTGCCGCCGGACGGCCGCCCGGAGACCATCGCCAAGGTCTTCTCGCTGCCGGCCCCGAACGAGGGCTGGCTGCGCGACTCCCAGGCCGTGGAGGTGATGACGGAGGCGCTCGGCACGGCCGTCACCCGCCTGCGCGAGCGCATCGACGCCACCGAGAAGGCGGACCTGGTCACCCAGGACCTGCTGATCTCGATCACCGCGGACCTGGAGAAGCAGCGCTGGATGTTCGAGGCGGAGAACTTCCCCGGCGAGTCCTGACCGTCACGGCGCCGGAGCACACGTACGTAAGGGGCACATCATGAGCGACGCCCTCGAGATGGACGCGCTGTGGGACGACTTCCACCGCGTGGTGAACATGACCTCGGCGGAACTGGCGGCCTGGCTGCGGGTGAGTGACGCCGGCGAGACGACCGAGCCGCTGCCGGACCGGGCGGGCAGCGAGACGGGACAGCACGTCCTCGCCATCCTGCAGAAACGCCGCACCGACCTCACCGAGGACGATCTGCGGGTGATGGAGGAGGTCGTGGACACCGTCACGGCGCAGACGGACCCGGAGAACGAGCCCGTGGCCGAGGACACGTCCCGCCGGCACCGTCTGATGACGCTCGGCCACGACCCGCTCAAGCCGTAACCGCTGTGGCCGGCCGGGACGAGCGGGTGGTCCGTGCCCTCGTCGACGCGCACGGCCGGACCTACGCGGAGGAGGCCGGCATCGGTCTGAAGGACACCCCGCAGCCGCTGTACCGGCTGCTGGTGCTGGCCCATCTGCTCAGCGCCCGTATCAAGGGGTCGATCGCCGTGGCCTCCGCCCGTGCCCTGCACGAGGCGGGGCTGCGCGATCCCGGCCGCATGGCTCGGGCCGGCCGGCGGGAACGGGTGGACGCGCTCGGCCGAGGCGGCTACCGGCGCTACGACGAGCGCACCGCGACCCAACTGGGCGACGGGGCCGGGCTGCTGACCGAACGCTGGGGTGGCGACCTGCGCGGGCTCCGCGCGGAGGCGGACGGCGACATCGGCGAACTGCGCCGCCTGCTGCGGAAGTTCCCCGGTATAGGCCCGGCGGGCGCCGACATCTTCCTGCGCGAGGTCCAGCGCGTCTGGCCGGAGGCGGCACCGCTGCTGGACGCCAAGGCCCTTGACGGCGCACGGCGCTTGGGGCTGCCGCAGGAACCGGACCGTCTCCTCGCCCTCGCGGGACACACCGAACCGGCCGTCCTGGCGGCGGCGTTGGTCCGCGCGGCGATCGACGAGCACGTGGCCGAGGACACACTCAGCCGGGCCGAGGACACGTGACCTCACGTCAACAGGGCTTTTCCCCTCCCCCCATTCGCGGGACAACGTGATCACCACGCGGCACAATGGCCGCGGCGGCCCGATCACGGCCGCGTGGGCGAGGAAGAGGGAGAGACCGTGAGTGAGAGCCACACCCCGCCGAGCGGCTCGGCGAGGCTGAACACCGGTGTGGCGCACAACGCGCGCGTGTGGAACTACTGGATCGGCGGCAAGGACAACTACGAAGTCGACCAGCGGGTCGGCGACCATGTCGCCTCGATCAACCCGGTGATCCGGGACATCGCCCGCGCGGACCGGGACTTCCTGGGCCGGGCGGTGACGTATCTGACCCGCGAGCGCGGTGTGCGGCAGTTCCTCGACATCGGCACCGGTCTGCCGACGGCGGACAACACCCACGAGATCGCGCAGCGGATCGCGCCGGACTCACGGATCGTCTACGTCGACAACGACCCGATCGTGCTCGTCCACGCCCGCACCCTGCTGACCGGCACGCGTGAGGGCGCCACCGACTACATCGACGCCGACGTGCACGACCCGGACGCCATACTGGAACGCGCCGCCGGCACCCTGGACGTCACGCGGCCCGTCGCGGTGATGATGCTGGGGATCCTCAACTTCGTGCTCGACACCGACAAGGCCCGGGAGATCACCCGCCGGATCATGGCGGCGGTGCCCTCCGGCAGCTTCCTGGTCCTCACCCACCCCACGTACGACCCCGAGGTCGGCGGCGAACTGCAGGTCCCCGCCATGGAGTTCTGGAACGCGAACGCCACTCCCCCGATCACCGCCCGGAGCGCCGCGGACATCGCCGCGTTCTTCGAGGGTCTTGAACTGGTGGAGCCCGGTCTGGTGTCCTGCTCGCAGTGGCACGCCGCCTCCGACTCCGCCGTCGCGGTGCCGCAGTACGGCGCGGTGGCCGTGAAGCCCTGACCGCTGAAAGTATGATCAAGCAATGTCTGACATGACCGAAACCACGCCGGGCTGGCTGTCCTCCGACGATCTGGAGATGGCACGCGCCCAGATGCCGATCCTGTACGTCGAGGCCGTGCCCGTGCGCGTCGACGACAGCGGTGAAGTCACCAGCGTCGGTCTGCTGCTGCGCATCGGGCCCGACGGAACGGTCAGCCGGACTCTGGTCTCCGGCCGGGTGCTGCACCACGAACGGGTCCGGGACGCCCTGCTGCGCCATCTGGAGAAGGACCTCGGCCCGGTGGCGCTGCCCCGCGTCCCGGCGTCGTTGCAGCCGTTCACGGTCGCGGAGTACTTCCCCACGCAGGGCATCACCCCCTTCCACGACCCTCGTCAGCACGCGGTGTCGCTGGCGTACATCGTGCCGGTGACGGGTGACTGCCGGCCCCGGCAGGACGCCCTCGACCTGGTGTGGTTCAGCCCGCAGGAGGCCGTGTCGCAGGCGGTGCAGAGCGAGATGCCGGGCGGTCACGGGGTGCTGCTGAAGCAGGCGCTGGCGCACGCGGGCTGCGTCATCTGAAGCGGAGTGCGTCAGCTCTCCGGGTGGGTCAGGTTGGTCCCGTTCGACGGGTCGAAGACATGGGCCTTGGCCATGTCCACCCGGAGCTCGACGGGTGCGCCCTCGCGGGCGCGGGTGGCGGCGTTCAGCCGGGCCACGATCTGCTGGGCCGCCCCGGCGCCCGCGTCGCGCAGGCCCGAGTCCGTGGCGAGTTCCTCCAGTTCGGCGGTGGTCACCGGGCCGCCCTCGGCGCTGAAGTAGACGTACGCGTCGGAGCCGAGGGACTCCAGTACGTCCACGGTGGCGGTGACGACGGGGCCGCCCGTCTCACGGGCCAGGCTCGCGTCCTCGAAGGCCTCGGGGCGCAGCCCCAGGATGACCTCGCGGGGCGCCTGCCGCTGTTCCAGCGCCCGGCGCGCGCGGTCGTCGAGCGGCAGGTCGCCGAGCGGGGTGCGCAGGCCGCCGGCGGTCAGGGAGGCGTTGACGAAGTTCATCGCCGGGGAGCCGATGAAGCCGGCGACGAACAGGTTGCGCGGCATGTCGTAGAGCTCGGCCGGGGTGCCGACCTGCTGAACGAGGCCCTGCCGCATCACCACGACCCGGTCGCCGAGCGTCATCGCCTCGGTCTGGTCGTGGGTGACGTACACGGTGGTGGTGCCCAGACGGCGCTGCAGCCGGGAGATCTGGGTGCGCATCTGCACGCGCAGCTTGGCGTCCAGGTTGGACAGCGGCTCGTCCATCAGGAAGGCCTTGGGGTCGCGGACGATCGCCCGTCCCATCGCCACCCGCTGGCGCTGGCCGCCCGAGAGGTTGGCGGGTCTGCGGTCCAGGAACTCGCCCAGGTCGAGCACCCGGGCGGCCTCCTCGACCTTGCTGTCGATGACGGCCTTGTCCACCTTGGCCAGCCGCAGCGGGAACCCCATGTTCTCCCGCACGCTCATGTGCGGGTACAGGGCGTAGCTCTGGAACACCATGGCGACGTCGCGCTCCTTGGGGGCGAGGTCGTTGACGACCCGGCCGCCGATGCGCAGGGTGCCCTCGGTGATGTCCTCGAGCCCGGCGATCATGTTCAGGGTGGTCGACTTGCCGCAGCCGGACGGGCCGACCAGGATCACGAACTCGCCGTCGGCGATGTCGAGGTCCACCTCCCGCACGGCGAGCGATCCGTCGGGATAGCGCTTGGTGACTCCCTCTAGGACGATCTCGGCCATGGGCGGCGCCTCCTTGCCTTCACGCTCATCCCTTGACCGCCCCGGAGGTCAGTCCGGCGACGATCCGCCGCTGGAAGAGCAGGACGAAGATGATGATCGGGATGGTGATCACCACGGCTGCGGCGGCGATCGACCCGGTGGGCTGCTGGAACTGCGAGCTGCCCGTGAAGAACGCGATCGCGGCGGGGACCGTGCGCGCGGACTCGGTGGAGGTCAGCGAGATCGCGAACAGGAAGTCGTTCCAGCAGAAGATGAACACGAGGATGGCGGTGGTGAACACGCCGGGCGCGGCGAGCGGCACGATGACCAGCCGGAAGGCCTGCGCGGGCGTGGCCCCGTCCACCTTGGCGGCCTTCTCCAGGTCCCAGGGGATCTCCCGGAAGAACGCCGACAGGGTGTAGATCGCCAGCGGCAGCGAGAAGGTCATGTACGGGATGATCAGCCCGGGCCAGGTGTCGAAGATCCCGATGATCCGCTCGATGTTGAACAGGGGGGAGACCAGGGAGATCGGCGGGAACATGGCGATGAGCAGCGACATGCCGATGAGGACCTGCTTGCCGGGAAACCGCAGCCGGGCCACCGCGTAGGCGGCCATGGTGCCGAGGATCACCGCGATCACGGTGGCGATCAGGGCGATGCCGATCGAGTTGACCAGCGCCCGGGTGAACTCGGAGGTCGCGAAGATGCCCCGGTAGTTCTCCCAGGTCCAGTCCCGGGGGATGTAGTTGCCGTCGGTGAGGGTGCCGGGGTCCTTGAACGACAGCGCGGCGATCCACCACACCGGGAACAGGGCGTACAGCACCACCACGACGTTGACGATGCCCCAGCGGGTGGCGTGGGACTTGCCCGCGGCGGCCATCAGCGCTTCACCTCCGCGCCCGGTGCGGCGGCGCCGAACAGCTTGACGAAGGTGAAGGCGATGATCCCGACGCAGAGGAAGATCAGGACCGAGATAGCCGACCCGATGCCCAGGTTCAGCGCGGTGAACAGGTTGTCGTAGCCGAGGATCGACAGGGAGCCGGTGCCCTGGGCGCCCGAGGTGAGGACGTAGATGTTGTCGAAGATCCGGAAGGCGTCGAGGGTACGGAAGAGCAGGGCGACCAGGATGGCGGGTTTCATCAGCGGCAGCATGACCTTGGTGAACCGCTGCCAGGGGGTGGCGCCGTCGACCATGGCCGCCTTGAGGGTCTCCTCGGGGACGAGGGCGAGGCCGGCCAGCAGGAGCAGCGCCATGAAGGGGGTGGTCTTCCACACCTCGGCGAGGACGATCAGCCACAGCGCGGGCCACTGTTCGGTGAGCGGGGCGTCGCCGCTGGGCAGCAGCTCGGCGAGGTAGCCGAGTTCGGGGGTCCAGGCGTACTGCCAGGAGAAGGCGGCGACGACGGTGACGATGCCGTACGGGACGAGGACGGCGGTGCGCACCGTGCCGCGCGCGAAGAGCGTGCGGTGCATCACCAGGGCGAGGCCCATGCCGAGGACGAGTTCGACGGCCACGGACACGGCGGTGAGGAACACCGTGACCCAGAAGGCGTCCCACCAGAACGGGGAGGACAGCACCGCGCCGTAGTTGCTCAGGCCCACGAACTCGGCCCGTGCCGGGAAGCGCAGGTCGTAGCGCTGGAGGGACAGGTAGACCGCGTAGCCGATGGGGTAGGCGGTGACGGCGGTCATGACGAGGACGGCCGGCGCGCACAGCAGCCAGCCCAGCCGGCGCTCCTGTCTGGCACCCGCGGAGAGCGCCTTCCTGCCCTTCGCCGGCTGTGCCATGGTGCTCACGGGATCACGCCCTCGGATCGCAGGGCCTGGTCGATCTGTTCCCCGATGGTGTCGACCGCGCTCTCGGGGTTGATCTCCGACGGCGGGGACAGGGTGTGGGAGACGGCGATCGACACGTTCTGGTAGGCGGGGGTGAGCGGCCGTACGCTCGCCGACTCCAGGGAGGTCAGGACCTCCTTGGAGAAGGGGTACTGCTTCATGAACGCCGGCTCGTCGTACAGGGCGCGCAGGGTGGGCGGGAGTCCGCCCTCGAGCGCGGCGGTGAGCTGGTTCTCCCGGTTACGCAGGCACAGGGCCGCCTCGAAGGCCAGGCCGGGGTGGCGGGAGTAGGCGCTGACGGCGAGGTCGATGCCGCCGACGGTGGGCCGGGACGGGCGGCCGGCGTCGACGCGGGGGTAGGGCGCCCAGCGGAAGTCCTTGAACAACCGCGGGTTGTTGCTTCTCATCGACGGATAGACGAACGGGTAGTTGAGCTCGAAGGCCGCGACGCCGGACTCCATGGCCAGGCGGTTCTGGTCCTCCATCTGGTTGGGCAGGGAGGGGTCGGCGGCCGGGGAGTCCGCGAGGTCGCGCATGATCGAGGCGGCCCGTACGGCGGGCGGGCCGAGGGAGGGCCCGGTGGCGCTCGGGTCGAGGACGGAGCCGCCCGCGCTGTTGACGAGGGAGTTGAACCAGACGGTGAGGCCCTCGTACTGGGCGCCCTGGATCTCCACGTAGTGCGGTTCGCCCCGCCGGGCGAGCTCGCGGGACATGGTCAGCATCTCGGACCAGGTCTTCGGCGGGGTGGGCACCAGGTCCGCGCGGTACCACAGGAGCTGGATGTTGGTGTTGTACGGGACGGCGTACAGCTTGCCCTTCCAGGTGGCCGTCTGCAGGGGGACGCGGAGCGTGCCCTCGGTGGCCCGGCGTTTCGCCTCGCCGGTCCACTCGCGGATCCAGCGGGCCTCGGCGAACTCGGCGGCCCAGGTGACGTCGAGGCCCAGGATGTCGAGGGAGTCGTCCTCGGCGGCGAGCCTGCGCACCAGTTGCTGGCGCTGGCCGTCGGCGGCGCGGGGCAGTTTGTGGTAGCTGATGCGGTAACGGCCGCCGGAGGCCCGGCTGCAGCGGTCGGCGGCCTGCTGCAGGGCGCCGGAGTCGTCGGGGAAGTTGTACCAGTCGAGGGTGGGCCGGGAGGCGTCCTCACCGCCGCCGCAGGCGGCGAGCGCCGAGGCCAGCAGGGTCAGCGCGACCAGCGTCCGCGTCCGTCGCGGCCTTCCGGTACGTCCGCGCCTCGCGTGCACGCGCTCCACACCTCGCTTCCGGGATCGCAGCGCGGGTGTCCGAGCCCGCGGCGGCGCCTACCCGGCGAACATTAAACAGGACATAGGTCGACATCAAGGACATTCTCCGATGACTCGCCCGTGGCACTCGACAGGCGGGGGCCGGTCCGGTCCGGGCGCGACCGTCGGGACCCGGCCCGGCCGTCGTGCGGAGAAATGACGAAAAGGCCGTACCGGGTCTCCCCGATACGGCCTCCGACCTGCTGTTCGGCAAGTCGGGACGACAGGATTTGAACCTGCGACCCCTTGACCCCCAGTCAAGTGCGCTACCAAGCTGCGCCACGTCCCGTTACCCGTCTGACCTGGGGATTCCCCCGGCCGAACGCGCACGGAAACCATACCGCACTCCAGGCGGTGATCGCGCATCCGTTTACGGCCGCGGGCTCTTCCCGGAGTGCGCCTCCCCGGGCGGCAGGCCCAGCCGGGGGTGCGCCTCGAGGAGCCGGGGCGGGGCCGCCTGGCGCCAGGAGTCGGCGAGGATGTCGCGCAGCTCGTCCTCGTCCTCCAGGGCGGCGAGGCGGACCCTGACCCAGGCGAACTGCGCCTCGTGGCCGGCGATCCAGAACTTCTCCGGCTCGGCGAGGGCCAGTTCGTCGCGCTCCTCCTTGGGGCAGCGCACGGCGATGGAGGTCTCGTCCTCGGGCAGGGTGGCGAACATCTTCCCCGCGACCCGGAACGTGGGCATGTTCCAGGCGACCTTCTCCGTGGTGTCCGGCAGGGACAGGGCGGTCCGTCGTACGTCTTCTGCATCCGGCATGGCAGGCACCGTAGCGGCCGGCACTGACACTCACCCGGGGGCGGGCGCCGCGGGGTCCGCCCCCGGACGCTTGTAGTAGACCGTCGTCGGCCGCAGCACCCCGGCGGGGTCCGCCGCGTAGTCGGGGATGGCGCCGACGGGGGTCCAGCCGGAGGAGCGGTAGAGGTGCTCGGCGGGGCTGCCGGTCTCGGTGTCCAGGTGCAGCAGGGTGATGCCCCGCGCGACGGCCGCCTCCTCCGCGACGGTCAGCAGCCGCCGTCCGAGGCCCCGGCCGCGGGCCGCGCGGTGCACCATCAGCTTCACCAGTTCCGCGCGGTGGGCGCTGTTGGGCTTGTCGGGGAGGGCGAGGCTCACGGTGCCCAGCACCCTTCCGGGTTCCTCGTACGCCACCCACACCACGAGCCGGCCCGCGGCGACGGCCGCGGACCGCCCCTTCCACCAGCCGGCCGCCTCCGCACGGCCGAGCGGTGCCAGGAAGCCGACGGAGGCGCCGCCGTCCACCGCGTCGGCCAGCAGTTCGGCCAATGACGGGATGAGGCCGGTCAGGCGGGCCGCGTCCAGCGGGACGATGTTCACGGCCGCACCACCGCCAGCACGTAGCGCACGGCCCCGGGGCCGGGGCAGTGGAACCGGGTGGGGCCCCAGACGCGGAGCCTGAGGCAGTCGCCGTCGCCGAGACGGTGCCCGACGTCCCGGTCCGTCACGGCGAGGGCCCCTTCCAGGACCCAGATGTGCTGTTCCAGGCCGGGTACGGGCGGCCTGTCGTAGGCGATGTCCGCACCGGCGTCGAGCCGGCCCTCGACGAGTTCGCCGCGCAGCCCGCCGTGCGGCGGGGACACGGACCGGCGGACGAAACCGGAGGCCCTGTCCTCCCACACCGGCTGGTCGGCGGCCCTCACCAGCGGCGCGGGCTCCGCCTCGATCTCGCTGAGCAGTTGGGACATGGTCCGCCCGTAGACGGCGCACAGCCGGTTGAGCAGGGAGGCGGTGGGGCTGGTCTCCGCGCGCTCGGCCCTGGAGAGGGTGGACCGGCTGATCCCACTGCGCTCCGCCAGCTCTCCGAGCGACCAGCCGCGCTCGCCGCGCAGCTCGGCCAGGCGCCCGCCGAGCCGGACGTCGACGGGGTCCGGGATGGTGTCACCGGTTTCCTCGCGTTTCACATACGGGATTCTATCCCGTATGTGAAACGCGAGGAAGTGGTCACCGGCCGGCTCTGGCCACGTTGTTGTACAGCCGTCTCAGATGCTTGGCCACGGGGCACTGCGTGCCGTCCGCGCCGCATTGACGGCAGCTCCGAAGGTGCTGTTCGTAGTCCTGACGGGCCTGCTCGAGGCGGTCGCACGACGGCTGCATTCGGCTTCCTGAAGGTCGTCCGGGCACCACGGATCACGGGCGCCGCAAGGGGATGGGGGCCGCCTCGACCGGTTGCCTGAGGCGCTTACATCAACTTTGATCTTGTTACTCGTAGTACGGCAAACCGGGCCGGCGAGCCGTGGTCCCGCAGGCGTTTCACAACCGGGCGCCGCGGCGCTCACCGCGCAGCAGCCACGCCAGGTAGACGCCGCCGGCCACACCGGTGAGCACGCCGACCGGCAGCAGTGCCGAGCCGGTCAGCCACTGGGTGACCAGGTCGGCGGCGGTCACCAGGAGCGCCCCCGTCCATCCGGCGGGCAGGACGTTCGGCCCCACGGCCCGGGTCACGCGGCGTGCCAGCTGCGGGGCCGCCATCGCCACGAACGGGATCGGGCCGGCCGCCGCGACGGCCAGCGCCGTGAGTCCCGTACCGGCGGCGAGCAGGACCAGGCGGCTGCGCTCGGGCGGCACCCCGAGCGCGGCCGCGGTGTCGTCGCCCATCTCCAGCATCGTCAGCCGCCGCGCGCGGACCAGGACGACCGGGAGCAGGACCAGCGGTCCGAGCGCCGCGACGCGTACGTCGGTCCAGTCGCGGGCGTTGAGGGAGCCGATCATCCAGCTCGCCGCCTGGGCGGCCTTGCCGATGTCCGCGCGGACGTACAGGAAGCTGGTGGCCGCGCCGAGCACGGCGGACGCGCCGATGCCGACGAGGACCAGCCGGTAGCCGTGCACGCCGCGCCGCCAGGCCAGCAGGTACACGGCGGCGGCCGCGGTCTGCGCGGCTCCCGTGTCGAGGACGATGATCGCGACGAGTGCCCCGGCCGAGGCGCCGTTGCCGAAGCCGATGACGTCCGGGCTGCCGAGCGGGTTGCGGGTCAGCGACTGGAACACCGCGCCCGCCGTGCCCATCCCGAAGCCGGTCAGCGCGGCCACCAGGGCTCGCGGCAGGCGCAGACCGAGCACCACGAAGTCGGCGCCCGGCGGCCCCTCTCCGGTGAGCGTGCGCACCACCTCGGCCGGGGACAGCGCGTAGCTCCCGGTGCCGAGGGCGAGCACCGCGGTGCCGGCGGTCAGGAGGGCGAGCGCCGCGCACACCCGCAGGGCTCGGGTGTCGTACCGCACCGACCAGCGGCCCGTGCGCGGCAGGCCGTGCCGTACGCGGAGCCGGGGACGACGAGCATGACACCGTGTGGACGACCAGCACCCGCGACAACAGCGTCTCCGTCCACAGCCAGCGCACCGGCGAGCGGCTGGCCGGCCTGCCGGGCGTCGCCCACGCCCGCGAGATCGTCGTCGACGAGCGGCACGACACGGTCTGGGCGAGCGGCTACGGCGACGGCACGCCGGTCGCCTTCGACTCCAGGACGTTCGAGGAGAAGAAGCGCGTCACCATCGAGGGCGCGGGCCCGGCCGTCCTGGCCCTCAACGAGGAGACCGGCACCCTCTACGCCGCCGATCTGGGCAACGACCGGCTCATCGAGCTGAAGCGCGGCTCCACGACCCCGCGTTTCCTGCCGGCCGGCGACGGCCCGGTCTCGGTGTCGCTCTCGAGGAACGGCCGGACGGCCTACACCGCCGACCAGACCTCGGGCACCCTGTCCGTGATCGACCTGCGCGAGGGCACCGTGACCACGTCCGTGGCGACCGGCGCCGGCGCCCTCTCGGTGGCCACCGACGAGCGCTCCGGTGACGCCGTGGTGGTCAACCGCACCGCCGCCACCGTCACGGTGGTCGACCCGCGCGAGGGCGTGGTCGAGGAGACCGTGGCCACCGGGGCCAACCCCAACCACGTGGAGATCGCCGACGGCACCGCCTACGTGACCGACAAGTCCGGTGCCACGCAGACCGAGGACACCCTGACCCGCATCCGCCTCGCCCGCTGGGGCATCGACGGGGGGCGGCCGGGCCCGCCGGCCGCCCCCGTCCTCACCACGCGGCCTCCGCGGTCGGCCACGTCCGCATCGGCGGGTGAGCCGGGTGGCGACCGCGCTCCAGGGATCACATGGCCGGCTGGGGCGCGGAGCGGCGGGCCATGAGGTGTTCGATCAGGGTGAGCAGGACATCCCTGCCGTCGGTCCGCTCGCGTGCGTCGCACATCACCAGGGGGACCTGGGGGTCCAGGTCCAGGGCTGTGCGGATTTCCTCGGGCGTGCGGTCGCGGACGTTGTGGAAGCAGTTGACCGCGACGACGAACGGGACACCGCGGCTTTCGAAGAAGTCGATGGAGGCGAAGCTGACCTCCAGGCGGCGGGTGTCGACCAGCACCACCGCTCCCAGGGCTCCGAGCACCAGGTCGTTCCACATGAACCAGAAGCGTTCCTGGCCGGGGGTCCCGAACAGGTAGACCACCAGTTCGTCACTGACGGTGATGCGCCCGAAGTCCAGGGCGACGGTGGTGGTGGTCTTGCCGTCGATGCCGACCAGGTCGTCCACGCCGACGCTGGCCCGGGTCAGGTACTCCTCGGTGTGCAGGGGGGCGACCTCGCTGACCGCGCCGACCAGGGTGGTCTTGCCCACGCCGAAACCGCCGGCGATCAGGATCTTCACGGCCTGGGCCGTCTGTGCCGGATCAGAGCCCGCGGAGCCCATCTCTCACCGCCTCAAGGATCGTCATGTCGGGGAGGGTGCCGTTGTGCGCGAAGGCCAGGGGTGGCCGGGCCCGTACCCGGCCGGCGTCGATCAGATCGCCGATGAGGATCTTGGTCACCGACACCGGCAGGTCCAGCTCGGCGGCGATCTCGGCCACCGCGACGGGCCTGCGCGCGCACAGGCGCAGGACGGTGCGGTGTTCCGGCTGCAGTGCGGGCCGGCCGGCCGCGGTGTCCGTACCGGACGTGGTCCGTACCGTGATCAGAGTGATCAGGGTCAGGTCGTCACGGCCGGCGGTGGTGCGGCCGCCGGTGATGGTGTAGGGGCGGACCAGCGGTTCGTCCGCGTCGTCCTCCAGGTCCTCCGTCCAGTGCCTCACTCGCCGGCCCCGGGACCGGCGGGCGGGGACGGGTCGGACCGCGGGGTGCGTTCGTCGGTGCCCAGCTTCTGGCCCACCTGCTGGACCAGGGTGTGCATGGCGACCGCCATCACCTCGGCGTCGACCTCCTGGGAGGCGACCACGGCCAGGTGGGTGCCTCGGCCGGCCGCGGTGACGAACAGCCACAGGTCGGCCATCTCGACGATGACCTGGTGGACCGGACCACCCTGGAAGAGCTGTCCGACACCACGGGCCAGGCTCTGCTGACCGGTGGCGATCGCGGCCAGGCGCTCGGCGTCGGAGCGTTCGACGGTCTTCGAGCGGCTGATCACCAGGCCGTCGTCGGACAGCACGATGGCATGCCGGGTACCGGCGACCTGGTCGACCAGTCCGTCGAGGAGCCAGTCCAGGTCTGCGTCGGTGGCGGTGGTTCGCTGAGTCATCCTCGGTCTTCCCTCGTGGGCGGTTCGGACTGGTCGGTGCCGGGCGCGGACGGCCGCGCGCCGGCGGCGCGGTTCTTGCGGGACTGCCGCTGGAAGGCGCCGATGGTGGCGCCGGAGCGGGCCGGGGCGCTGGGCGGGGCCTGGGAGACCGGGGGGTCCTGCGGGGCCGGCGCGCGCAGCTCGGCCACCAGGCTGGCCTGGCGCGTCCGGCGGGGCAGGGGCGCGGGCCCGGTCTGCGGGGCCGGCGGACCGGCGGGGGCCGGCGCCGGTGCGGCGACGTCGGCCATCGCCTGTCCCCGCGACCGTACCGGCAGGCCGGCCGAGCCGTCCGCGGGACGGGGAGGGGCATGCCGGCGCGGCGGGGGGAAGGAGGGGCCGGCGTCCTTCGGTGCCGGGCCGTCGGCCGCGTCCGGCACCGATCGGGGCCGCTCGGCCACGAGGTCCTGCGGGACGAGGACGATGACGCGGGTGCCACCGAACGCCGAGGGCCGCAGTTCCACCTGCAGGCCCAGGCCCGCCGACAGGCGGGCCACCACGTACAGGCCCAGGCGCACGTCGTCGGCGCGGGTCATCACGTCCATCTGCGGGGGCGCCTGCATCAGGGCGTTGACGGCCTCGTACTGCTCGGCCTCCATGCCCAGTCCGCGGTCCTCTATCTCCACCGCGACACCCCGGCTGACCGGTGCCGCCTTGATCTCGACCGGAGCCGGCGGCTTGGAGAACGCGGTCGCGTTCTCCATCAGCTCGGCCAGGATGTGGATCAGCGGCCCCACCGCCCGCTCGGAGATCCACGGCCGGCCCTCGACGTCGATCTCGATGCGCCGGTAGTCCTGGACCTCGCCCTGCGCGGCGCGCAGGACGTCCAGCAGCGGCACCGGCTTGCGCCAGCGGCGCCGGGGCTGGCCGCCCGCGAGGATCACCAGGTTCTCCTCGTAGCGGCGCAGCCGGGCGGTGAGGTGGTCCAGGTCGAACAGTCCTTCCAGCAGTTGCGGGTCCTCGTGCCGGCGCTCCAGCTCGTCCAGCTTCTTCAGCTGCAGGCCGATCAGGAGCTGGGTGCGGCGCGCGATGCGCTGCAACAGCCGCTCGAAGCCGCGGTGCTGCTCCGCCTGGCGCACCGCGGTGTGCACCGCGGTGCGGCTGGCCAGGTTCAGCACCCGGCTCAGCTCGCCGAGCTCGTCCGAGGCCGGGGACAGTTCCGGGACCTCGGCGTCCACGTTCACGTCCTCGCCCCGTTCGAGCCGGGTGACCACCTGCGGCAGCCGCTGTTCCAGGTCCTGCGCCTGACCGTGTACGGCGAGGACGCGCCGGCGCAGGACCCTGGTCAGCCGCCAGGTCATCAGCACGACCAGGACGACGGCGACCAGGCCCAGGGCGGCGACGGAGTACAGGTACAGCTTCAGCTGCCGCACGGCGGCGGCGCCGGCGGCGTCGGAGACCTGGCTGTGCACGACGATGAGTTCCTCGAGACGGGCGATCGAGGCGTCCGCCGCGGTCCGCCACTCCTTGGCACGGGCCGGGGACAGCGCGACGCCCTCACTGCCTGAGGCCTGCAGCCGTTCCTCCAGCGCGACCCGCGTCCGCCATTCCTCGCTTTTGGTCATCGCCGTGTAGAGCCGGCTCTCCTCGGCGTCGAGGTTCGGTGCCACGCGCGACTCGAGCAGGTATTCGTGGGTGCCGACGGCGTCGGCGACCAGGTCGTGGTCCTCGTCGGACAGCCGGCCCGAGGGCCAGCTCCGGGCCAGCACCGCGTCCTCACGATTGATCATGTCCACGGCCCCGTTCAGGTCGAACAGGACCTGCGACAGGCCGGTCACCTCGCCGTTGGCGCCGCGGGAGATCGCCGCGAAGACCTCGGTGCCGGCCGCGACGGCCTCGGTGTAGTAGGTGAACGCCCGCTCCTCGTCGGCGGTCCCGGCGTCCACCGCGCGGCGCTCCTGCGCGAGCCTGCCGGTCACCCGCACGGTCCGGGAGATCGCGGCGGCCAGGCCCTGCTGGCCGTCGCTGGTGTCCGCGGAGGCCAGCGGTTCGAAGGCGCGCAGGGCGCGGTCGGTGTCCGTGCGCTGCCGGGTCAGGGCGGTCCGGGACGCCTCGGGCGCGGCCAGCGCCTCCTGGGTCAGCCGCCGCTCCCGCTGCAGGGCGTTGAACAGGGCCGCGTTGCGCGGGCCCACGGTCGTCTTCAGGTCGTGCTGGGCGTCCTGCACCCGGTACTCGCTGCCCAGTTCGTACGTGGCCAGGCCCCACAGCGCGACCAGCGCCACGCTCGGTACGAGCAGCAGCACCAGCAGCACCGTGCGCAGTGGCAGACGGCGTTCACCGGCCGCCCACGGCTGCTTGTCCGTCGCACCCTTCCGTCGGCGGCCGGCCCGCGCGCTGTTCCTTCCGCGCCGCCCGTCCCTGTTCGATCCGCTCACCCGCAGGACACTCTCCTCGTCACTGGTCAGCCGCACCTGTGACGAGAACGCGCCAGACAGTAGCGGTCGGTGGCCTGATATTAGCCATACAGTGCGCGAAGGTCGAAAACGCATTCGACGGCGTAAGTGGATGTGGCCCGCCGAAACGGACCTGTCACCCCGTGACGGAACATCTGATTCCGGTGTTCCGTCACCACGGCCTGTCGCCCTCGCAGGCGCCGTCGGGCCGTCCAAGCCGGTCCGACGGCAGCGGGAGGGGCAGGTGGTCCATGGCCGAAGGGAAGGGGGGGACGGTCCGTGCCGTACCGCTCGACGGCCTCGGTCAGTCCTCCTGGAGCACGGCGAGGACGTTCCCGGCCGGGTCGGTGAACCACGCGATCGCCGCGGGGCCGTCGCCGCCGACCCGGACGACGCCCTTCTCGTCGTGGTCGAATTCCGCGTACCGCTCCAGGGTGACGCCGCGCCGCTCCAGTTCGGCGACGGCGGCCACGATGTCGTCGACGGGGAAGTTGAGGATCGTGAACGTCGCGGGGGTGTGCGTCTCCTTCGGGTAGACGAAGACCCGCGCACCGCTGCCGAGCGTGAGGGCCAGCACCCGCATGTCCCCCTGTCCGGTCTCCTCCACCTGGAGGCCCAGGGTCTCGCCGTAGAACCGGCGGGCCTCGCCGAGGTCGTCGACCGAGAAACCGCTGAACGCCTGCGCCTGACCGAACATGCTCCGTGTCTCCTCCGTGGGTGGACCGTCCCGCACGTCTCAGGCCACACCATGCGCGCCGGGCGCGCCACGCGGGCGACGGCCGGATGGCCGTGCGCTCTCACCCCCTGCGAGGAGACCGGCCCGCCCGGGAGCGGGTCACCCTGCCACCGGTCCCGGGCGGGCCTGGCGTCAGCCGCCCGAGCAGACGGCGCCGTTGAGGCGGAAGACCGTCGGCTGCGGGTTGGGCCCGTCGTTGGCGCCGACGAAGCCGAACGAGGCCGTCGACCCGCCGCCCCGGGCCAGCACTCCGGCACCCTCGGGGGCGGTCACCCGTACATGCGTGTCCGTCTGGTGGAACGTGGCGTTCCAGCCGGAGGACACCGACTGGCGGTCGGCCGGCCAGTCCCAGTCCACGGTCCAGCCGGTGATCGGGGTGTCCGAGAGGTTCCGGACGGTGACCGTGGCCACGAAGCCGTTGCCCCAGCTCGTGTCGCGGTGGTAGGTCACCGCGCAGGGGGCGTCCGGCGGGGTGCCGGTGGTGAAGGTCAGCGGAGTGGACGGGCCGGAGAGCCGGCCCGAGGCGTCGGCCGCCAGCACGTTGACCGTGTGGGTGCTGCCCGGGGGCAGGTTCCGCAGGGTCACGGACGTGCCGGTGGTCTCGCCCACCACGTGGGTGTGCGCGCCGTCGCGCTCCTGGACCAGGTAGCGGGTGACGCCCGCCGCGCCCTCCCAGGACAGGCTCGCGGTGGTGTCGGTCACCGCCTCCAGCCGCGGCGTCCCCGGGGCCCGGGCGTCGGAGGCGCCGGGCCCCGTGCCGGTCTTCGGGGTGAGGGTGACGGTGAGCATCCCGTACGGCGGCACGGTGACCCGGGAGGCGGACGCCGTACCGTCGGTGATGTCGGTGATGTCGCCGTCGCCGCGTGCGTAACGGCTGACCTCGGGTGCGGCGGCGGACGGGGTGAAGCCCGTGTACGCGAGGTCCACGGTCCGGGCGGCGTCCGGGTCCTTGTTGACGAGCAGGACGCTCAGCCGTCCGTCGCGACGGTGCACGGCGTGGGCGGAGACGTCCTGCGCGGAGGACGCGGCGGCGACCAGGGTGTCGCCCGCCGTACCCAGTTCACTGGTCATCTTCATGCCGTAGTACGGGTGGAACGGCGTGTTGGGCGCCGGCTCGCAGACGTCACCGGCGCAGGCGCCGCTGGAGAGCATCCCCATGTCGCCGTAGTCGGTCTCGCCGTCGACGGTGGTGATCTGCCCCGCGCCGTTGTGGGTGTTCCACCAGTCGACGGTGAACACGCCGTTCTCCAGGGCCGTCAGATACGCGTCCGCGGCGAACAGCCCGTTGGGGCGGGCGGTGAGCATGGCGCCGCCGGTGTTGGTGTTGATCTCGGTGAGGGCGATGCCGATGCGCGGTGAGCCGGCGCCCGCGTACCGGTCGAGCTGGCTGCGGACCTCCCGCAGTTCGCCGGGCAGCCTGGTCAGCCTCGCCAGGGCGTCCTCGGCGGTGGTGTCGGCGCCGCCCGCGTACCAGTGGACGCTCACGAAGTCGATGACGTCGGTGACTTCGGAGAGCACGGTGTGGTTCCAGTCGCCCGGATCACCCTCGCCGACGATGCCGTCCGGCCACTCGCCCGGGGTGGTGAGGACCGCGCCGATCTTGACGGTGGGGTCGACGGCCTTCATGGCCTCGGCGTAGGCGCGGACCTGACGGGCGTACTCCCGGGGGCTCTTGTCCACGTGCTCGTCGTGCTCCCAGCCGCTGCCGTAGTGGCCGTTGCCGTAGATCTCGTTGCCGATCTCCCAGTACTTCGCGTCGTAGTCCTTGGTGACGTTGGCGTACCGGACCCAGCCGGCCGCCTCCTCGGGCGTGCCGGAGCCGTAGTTGGCGATCAGGATCGGCTGGGCGCCGGTGGCGCGGACGGTGCCCATGAAGGCGTCGAAGCCGGTGCCGGGGGCGACGTATCCGCCGGGTGCCGTGTGCGTCTCCCAGTGGTAGATGTCCGCGTACGAGCCGCCGGGGTAGCGCATCGCCCCGACGTCGGCCGCCTTCATCAGGCCGGCGACCTCGGGATCGTTCATGTGCGAGTCCCAGATGGCCGTGTTGACCCCGCGCGCGGTGTCGGACATGCGGCCCAGCGACGCCTGCGTGTTGACCCGGACGTCGACGTCCGCCGCGGGGGCCTCGGGCGCGGCGGCCGACGCGACACCGGTGGCGTTCAGCGGGGACAGCAGGGCGAGCGCGGCGGTCAGGGCGGCGGCGGTGCGTACGAGGTGACGGGTGCCGGTACCGGCCGGCCGGCCGGATCTCTGCGGTAAGGACATGGGGGATCCTCCCTCGGGGTCCGGCGGCGCGGACGGGGCGGCGTGTGCCGGACCGTGCGGCCGGACGGGCGGAGTGCCGGTGCGGCAGCAGGACGTTCCGCGCCGATGGCACAGGAAGCGGTGCGGGGTTCGGTGCGGTCGTGCACGGGCGTCGCGCGGCGGAACCCGCCGATGGGAGCGCTCCCATGATGAGAGTGGTGTGACGTCCTGTCAACAGAGGGGCGGACTCGGTGGCAACGCCGTCCCGGCCGTACCGCGCCGGCGCGGGCGAGGCCGTGCGGGTCGTCCGGCACGCGCTCACCGCCGGGATCAGGACGGCGCTCCCTCTCCCACCGCCTGCGCCGTCGCACGGGCCGCCCCCCTCCCGGGCTCCAACCGCACCACGATCCCCTTCGACGTCGGCGTGTCGCTCCGGACAGCGGGCGGCGGACCGGCGTCGTCGCGGGGGGGGGAGCCGAAGCTCTGGACTTGCTCAAAGGCCGCTTCAGGTCACCGGAACGCGGGGCATCCTGCGGACAGCCGGTGCGCTGGCCCGGCGGAACGGGGGGACATCATGCTGATCGTGTTCGTGTGGGTGAGCGGGTGCGTACTGGCGCTCGTCGCGGTGGTCACCTGGATGGTGCGCCGGGCATGGCGCCGCGCCTGGGACGATCTGGGCACGCGGGCGACCGCGTTCGGCCCGGGTGCCGGGACCGGCCCGTACGGCGGAACGCCGGCGCACGGCGCCGGCGGCTCCTCCGCCCACCCGTCCTGGTGGGAGACGGGCGCGGGCGGAGGTTCGTCGAGCGGCTGCTCCGGCGGCGGTTCGCCGTCCTGCGGGAGCGGTCCCTCGTCCTGCGGCAGCGGTTCGTCGTGCGGCGGCAGTTCGTCGTCCTGCGGCAGTTCGTCGTCCTGCGGCAGTTCGTCGTCCTGCGGAAGTTCGTCGTCCTGCGGCAGTTCCTGCTGACTCGGGAGGCAGGCCGCTCGCCGCGCCACCTCCCCGCCCGACGCTCCGCTGCGCGCGTGGCACCCGGCAGGCGGCAGGCGGGGCACCTCCCGGCCTCCGGGAAAGCGGCGGGGGCCGCGCCGGGTGTCCTGCGGCCGGGACGAGCAGCCGTCGGCCGCGGCGGCGGCCGGTACCCGGACGCTGCGGCTCGACGCCACCACCGGCGTCAGCGACGTGGTGACCCGCGCACAGCCCGCACGCGCGGCCGCGCTCCGGGCCGGTGCCGGTGGTGGTCCGTGTGCGGGATCCGCCGCGAACGGGCACCGGACCCGTGCCGGCGCACGACACCCCGGGGGCCGGTCCGGGCACCGTCCTCGTCAGAGGGGGTCGTCGTTCCATTGGTCGAGCAGGGCGGCACCGAAGTCACCGGTTTCCGCCGCACCGCCGTGAAGGGACTGCTCGGTCCAGATGACCTTGCCCGCAGGGGTGTGGCGGGTGCCCCAGCGCTCGGCGTACTGGGCGACGAGGAACAGGCCGCGGCCGCCCTCGTCGGTGGTCCTGGCCCGGCGCAGGCGTGGTGAGGTGCTGCTGCCGTCGGACACCTCGCAGATCAGGTTCCGGTCGCGCACCAGCCGCACGGTGATCGGGTCGCCGCCGTAGCGAACGGCGTTGGTGATGAGCTCGCTGAGGATCAGCTCGGTGGTGAAGCTGATGTCCTCCAGACCCCAGTCCGCCAGTTGCCGGGCGCAGGCGGCACGGACCGGCGCCACCGCCGCGGGGTCGCGGGCCAC
Source organism: Streptomyces sp. NPDC014676 (assembly GCF_043084105.1). Taxonomy (NCBI): domain Bacteria; kingdom Bacillati; phylum Actinomycetota; class Actinomycetes; order Kitasatosporales; family Streptomycetaceae; genus Streptomyces; species Streptomyces sp. NPDC014676. The sequence continues at coordinate 222,146 of NZ_JBIBZI010000005.1, forward strand.
GTCCCACTCGGCGAAGTCCGAGGGGGCGAGGCGGCGTGTGCGGGCCACGAGCAACGCGATGTCGTCGCTCGGCCGGTCGGGCAGCATGGCCTCGATCACCGCCGTGCAGAGGGCCTCCGGGGTGCGGTCGGGCCCGGTCAGGACGGCACGCAGCGCCTCCAGACCGGTGTCCGGGTCGCGGTGGCGGTTCCGGTCCCGGTCCCGGATCAGCCCGTCGGTGTAGAGCACCAGTTCCGAACCTTCGGGCAGGGTCAGCTCCGCCGCCTCGAAGGGCAGGGCCGCGCCCAGGCCCAGCGGCGGGGAGACCGGCAGGCGGGGAAAGGTCACGGTCCCGTCCGGACGGACGACCGCGGGCCCCGGGTGCCCCGCGGTGGCGGCGGTCACCTGCCCGGAGACGGGATCGTAGACGGCGTACAGGCACGTGGCCCCGGTGATCTCCTGCCCGTCCTGCTCCTCGGCGGCGGCCTCGTGGGTGTCGATGTGGGCCACCAGTTCGTCCAGATGGCTCAGCAGCTCGTCGGGCGGCAGGTCCAGGGCGGAGAAGTTGTACACGGCGGTGCGCAGCCGGCCCATGGTGGCCGCGGCGTGCAGGCCGTAGCCGACGACGTCGCCGACGACCAGCGCCACACGGGCGCCGGACAGGGGGATGACGTCGAACCAGTCGCCCCCCACCCCCGCCCGGGCCGGCAGGTACCGGTAGGCCGCCTCCAGCGCGTTCTGCTCGGGCATGCCCCGGGGCAGGAGGCTGCGCTGCAGGGTGACGGCCATGGTGTGCTCACGGGTGTAACGGCGGGCGTTGTCGATGGCGGTCGCCGCACGGGCGGTCAGCTCCTCGGCGAAGGACTTGTCCTCCTCCTCGAACGGTGCGGAGGTGTCCGCCCGCCAGAAGCGGGCCACTCCCAGCAGTGCCTCCCGCGCCCGCATCGGCGACACGACGAGGGAGTGGACTCCCCGCTCCAGCACCCGCCGCCCGTCCTCGGGGTCCTGCGCCCACCAGCCGTCGGACGTCCTCAGATCCGTCTCCAGGACCGCCCGGCAGTCGGCCGCCGCGGCGACGCCGGGGCCGGCGGACGAGAACCGGATCGGCTCGCCGACGGGAGAGAGGCCGTAGTCACCCTCCCGGCCGTGGACGACGGTGCGCCGCAGCTCGGTGCCCCCGCCGGGCGGCTCCTCGCCCCGCAGGACGGAATCCCACAGCTCCACGGTGACGGCGTCGGCGAACCTCGGCACGGACACCTCCGCCAGTTCCTGAGCGGTACGCGTCACATCCAGCGTGGTGCCCATCCGTATCCCCGCCTCGTACAGCAGCTTCAGCCGCTCCCGTGCCACCTCCGCCCGCCCCGTCACCGTCGCCAGCTCCGTGGTGTCCCGAAGCGTCACCACGCTGCCCGCCCGGCCCCCGTACGGAGCCGTGGACCGTTTGTTCACCGCCAGCAGCCGGTCCCCGACCAGACGCACCGCGTCCGTGACCGGCTCGTCCGACGCCAGCAGCCGCGCCGTCTCCTCGTCCGGCCCCAGGTCCGCCACCCGGCGCCGCTCCACGTTCGCCGGGAGGTCCAGCAGCCGTCGGGCCTCGTCGTTGGCCAGCAGCACTCGCCCTTCCGCCCCGGTGATCAGTACGCCCTCCCGCACGGCGTGCAGCACCGCGTCGTGGTGTTCGTACATCCGGGTCATCTCCGCCGGGCCCATGCCGCGCGTCTGCCGCCACAGCCGGCGCGACACCAGTGCCGCTCCCACGATGGACAGCACGAGGGCGGCCGCGCCGGCGGCGATGATGATCGGCAGTTGCCGATCGACCATGTCGCCCACGTTCTCCACCGTGATCCCCGCGGACACCAGGCCGACCACGGAGCCGTCGGCACCGGTCACCGGGACCACGGCCTGCACGGCCTCCCCTTCGCCGGCGGGCAGCGCCGGTCCGCCGGCCCGCTCGACGACGGTGCGGCCCTCCAGCGCCGGTTCGATGGTGCCGACGAACTTCTTCCCGATCTCCTTCGGATCGGGGTAGGTGAGACGGACACCTTCGGTGTTCATGACCACGATGAAGTCCACGCCCGCCCGCTGCCGGGCCGCTTCGGCACGCGGCTGGAGGACGGCCGTCGGATTCCGGGCGTCCAGCGCCTCGGCCGTACCCGGAGCGTTCGCGAAGGATTCGGCCGCCGTCACCGACACGTGCTCGGCTTCTCTCCCGCTGTCCTCGTCGGCCTGGACCACCAAGGCCACCACCGCGGCTCCGACCAGCAGCAACACGGTGACGACCTGGAGCAGGAACGCTTGCCCCGCCGTGGTGCGCGGGCTCAGCAGTGAACGCGGCCCCGGCTTCGGTCCGCGACGCGAACCGCCGGTTCCGAGTTGGTCGAAGCGGTCTCGCGACCGTCGGTTCGGGCGGAATGACCGCTCTCCTTCCATGACCAATTTCTACCTCGCTTTGCGATCCGGAAGCGACAGCCGGGAGCGACTGCCGGAGCCGGCCCCGGACCGGCACCGGACGGCCCCGCGTGCGCCCACGGCGTCCTGGAGATCGCAGCCGGGCGCGCGACGACGGCCGACGGGCCGGCCACGAGCGGGACCGCGCGAGTGATGCGGAACACCGGCCCGGCAGGGGTACGGCTGCGTCGCGGGCCCCACGCCGCGGTCGCGGACACGGCCCGTGGGCAGGGGCCCGTCCGCGTGCCGTACGCGCCACACGGCACGGCACCTGGGAGGAACGCCCGCGACCGCTCCCCCGCTCCTCCGGGTCCCGAGCGCACCGTCGCCGCGTCCCCCGTCGACACCACCCTCGAGTGGTACGACAACTCGTCCGATCAGGCACGGCCGGCCGCGGATCTGACGCCGGGAACCGATGAGCGTCACCCACCGTGGCGCGGGCTGCGGCACCGGATCTCCCTCGAACAGCCCGGCACCGACACGGCGAGGACCCGGACCACACGCCCTGGGTGCCCTGGATGCTCTGGAGGCCGGGCGCACGACCACGGCAGGTTGCCGCCGGTTCCCCGGCGTTCTTCTCGGACAGCCACCCGGTTCCTGTCGGTCCATGTCCGATGACGGCCAGGATCAGCGGTGGACCCACCCCGGCCTGACAGAACGTTCCTGCGCTCCGGTGGGAGGGGAACCGTCGGGAACGGTCCACGGCTCGGAGAGGACGCGCGTGGTACCCCTGCGAGCGACCCTGTTCCGGGTGTTCCCCGATGACCCCGTGCCGCTGATCCTGGTGCACCGCATCGTGGGCGAAGGCCGGGCGGTGGCTCCGCCGTCGCGCGACGTGGCCGAGGTCCGCACCGCGCGCCTCACGGGCAACGCGCCCGACCGGCGGCCGCTGCCGGTCCAGCACGCCGGCTACACCCTGCGGCAGCGGCAGGTGCCGGGCGACGACGACGCGCACCGCCGGTCCGATCGGGCTCGACGTCATCGTCGACACCCCGCACGTGCTGCGCGAACCCACCGGCGGCGCGCACTTCACCCCGTGCACGCCGCTCGCCGACCCGGTGGCGCAGGGCAGGCCCGGCCGCAAGACCGGCGAGGGGTTCCACCGCTGCGCGCCCCAGCGGGCCTGACGGTCATGGCCCGGCGGGCGCACCCCGAGAGACCGCGGAGGCGGGGTGACCGGCAGGTTCAGGGCGCCGGCCCCGGTGGTCTTGCCCGGCATTCGGATCCGGTGCGAGACTTCGGAACACCCTTCAGAATCAAAGGAGTTGGGCTTGTCGCCTACGGGAGGACCGGCACGGCCCCTGACCGTCCTCTTCGCACCGGAGAGCGCGTACGGGCCGACGAACAACTGCGTGGGGATCGGGGACGTCCTGCGCCGCCGGGGGCACCGTGTGGTGTTCGCCGCGGAGGCGTCCTGGAAGGGCCGCCTCACGCCGTTCGGTTTCGAGGAGGAGCTGGTCGATCTGGCCCCGCCGCCCGAACAGCCCCAGGGAGCCGGCCAGTTCTGGAAAGACTTCATACGCGACACCGCACCCGAGTTCCGGAAGCCGACCATCGAGCAGCTGGGCACCTGGATCAAGCCGGTGTGGGAGGAGCTGATCTCCGGCGCCCGGTACTGCGAACCGCGGCTGAAGGAGATCATCGACCGGGTCCGGCCGGATGTGATCGTCGAGGACAACGTCGTGTGCTTCCCGGCGTTGACCACGGCGGGCGTTCCTTTCGTTCGGATCGTCTCGTGCAACCCGCTGGAGATGAAGGGTGAGCGCGTTCCGCCGCCGTTCTCCGGGCACCCGGCCGGGGACCGGAGCGAGTGGGACGGGTTCCGCGCCGCATACGACCGCACGCACCGGGGTCTGTGGAGCGACTTCAGTGCCTGGGTGACCGAGCAGGGCGCGCGTCCGCTGCCCGACCTGGAGTTCATCCACGAGGGCAATCTGAACCTGTACGTCTATCCCGAGGCGGCCGACTACACGGACGCCCGCCCGCTGGGCCCCACCTGGCACCGGCTGGACTCGTCGGTCCGCGAGACGCGGGAGGAGTTCACGCTGCCGCCCGGCCTGGCAGGCGGCAGCGGCGCGCTGATCTATTTCAGCCTCGGATCGCTCGGCTCGGCCGACGTGAACCTCATGCGCGGGGTCATCGCCTCGCTCGCCCGCACCCCGCACCGCTACATCGTCTCCAAAGGCCCGCTGCACGAGGAGATCGAACTGCCGCCGAACATGTGGGGCGAGGAGTTCCTGCCGCAGCCCCGGATCCTCCCGCTCGTCGACCTCGTCATCACGCACGGCGGCAACAACACGACCACCGAGGCCCTCCACTTCGGCAAGCCCATGATCCTGCTGCCGCTCTTCTGGGACCAGCACGACAACGCCCAGCGCATGGCCGAACTGGGTTACGGCGTCCGGCTCGACCCGTACCGCTTCACCGACGACCGGCTCCACGGCGCGATCGACCGCCTGCTCGGCGACACGGCCCTGCGGCGCACCCTGACCGAGACCGGTGAGACGATCCGGGCGCGCGACGGACTGCACACGGCCGCGGGCCTGATCGAGCGGGCCGCCACGGGGTGACCCCACCGGCCCCCGGGCGGGCCGGTCCCTCCTCCCCCGGCCCGACGGTGTGACGCCGTCCCTCCAACGGTCTTACGCGACCTGCGGATACACCCGCTCCCATGCTCATGTCCGGCTCGGCGCGTCCGGCCGGAAGGCTCCCCGTGGACCAGCGGACCGTGCGGGTGAGGATTGATCCGGCGATCGGCGTCGCACGGGCCGGCGACAGCTCCGCGGCGTTGTTCATCGGCCTGAGTCACCGCGTCAGAAGCCGCTTCCCCCTGGTTCCCGCCAAGGCGGTCACCGGCCAGGCGGCCCGCTTCCGGGGTTGCGGTCACCGCCCTGCCGCCCTGCCGCCCCCGCTGTCGGCCCGCCGCGGCACCGCTTCCGCGGGCCGGTCTCGGCCAGGCCCAGCGCGCGGCCGCCTCGCTCCTGGCCGATCCGGAGCCCTCGACCGCCGTGTTCCAGGCCCGGGCGGGCCCGGCCGCCCGGGCACTCGCCACCAACGGGCCTCACACGAACCCTCTCCTCTCAGCTCTCGCCGAAGTCGCTCGGTTCGGTGGCCGGTAACGCAGGTCTCGGTGCCCGCACCCTGCCCGCGGACCACCAGTGGTCCCTGTCCACATCCTCGCCCTCGGCGAAGCCGAACCGAGGCGACTTCTCCAAGACGACAAGGCGGCACCAGGCAATCCCCCGAAGGAGGTACCGCAACCCACATGAGTGATCGAACACCGCATCACAACCCACCTCACCCGGCCACAGAGGGAGAGGGCCCGGTATTCGAATTCCAGTTCTAGATTTCGCCCGTCTCCACCCGTTACGGGGATACGAGAACCGTCGTTATCCGATCACCAGTCCGCATCGCACCCCGAGGAGCCCTCATGAATCCCGTACACCTTCCTGCGCTCGTTCCTCCCGCGTTCGAAAACACCACCGGCACCTCGGGCACCCCTCTGCACTCCGCCACCGACCGCAACGCCCTGCCCACCCGTGGGTCACGACCGGGTACGCGGTACCTGGCATGACTCGCGCCACCATCCCGCTGAAGCCGGCACATCCGGACAAGGGGTACGGCCGTCAGCCCGTCGCGGCTGACGGGGTGCTGAGAGCGTTCGCTGCGTTCGATGCCGCGAGCGCTCTTGCCTACGGTCTCCGGCACGGTGATGTCCTCGTGGCCGCGAGGGGCCGAGGCGCCGTCGAACGCCCGGTGCGGGAGGGCCGTCCGTGAGCGAGGAGCCTCACCTGCTGATCACCGATGCCGCCCAGGTCCTGCTCCGGTCCAACGGCGCCGCCCTGTGCGTGCGCCGCACGGCGGACGCCGCGCGGCGCGAGGCGAAGAAGGAGGCGGGGGTCGTCATCAGCGCGGAGCAGCAGGAGTCCTGCGGTCTCATGCACCACCACGAGCCCGGCAGCGGACCGGACCGGATCAACACCGTGTCCGTGACCCGGTCGTGGACGGGTGAGCCGTACAACGCCGAGCCGGACAAGCACGAAGGGCTCTTCCGGGTGCCGAGGGAAAGACCGTCACTCGACTGCCACCCCTGCACCACCACGACCTTCCACATGCTCACCCACGGCCCGTCCTACCGGGCCACCGACCGGCCCGCGGGAGGCGCCCGGTGAAAAGGTTCTTCGGACCGGTCACGATGGCCGACCCGCAGGTCTCCGACGCCGAACACGAACTGTTCGGCGGTCCCCTGCGCTACGACATGGGATGGTCCCGGCACGAGCACGCGACCTTGGACCTGACCATGATGTCGGCGCTGCGCTCCATGCCCGCGCTCGTCGGCGCCACGCTGCGCATGGCCTGGCAGGCCGACCGGCGTGCCCTGCTCTCCGTCGGAATCAGCGAGATCGGCCAGGGCATCGCCGCTGCTGCCGGCCTGCTCGCCGTCAACGCCGTCATGCACGCCCTCCTCGCCGGCAGCGGCAGCGCCGCCGACCGGCTGCACGCCCTGCTGCCCGGCCTCCTGGCCGCCGCGCTCATCGGCGTCGTCAACTCCGCCCTCTCCGCCTGGTCCACGTCCCGCGCCGGGCGACTGGAGCCCAAGGTGGAGCGGATCGCCACCACCCAGTACCTGGCCGCCGCGGCCAAGGTCGAACTGGAGGCCATCGACGACCCCGACTTCCGGCGGCTCGTCGACATCGCCCAGCACGGTCCCGGCTCCGCCCGCCGCATGATCAGCTCCTGTGTCGCCGCGCTGAACGGCCTCATCTCCCTGATCACCACCGCCGGCGTTCTGGCCGTACTGCACCCGGTGCTGCTGCCCATGCTGATCCTCATCGCCGCCCCGCGCGGCTGGGGCGCCATGCGCGTGGCCCAGGAACGCTATGTGTCGGTGATGAGCTGGATCGAGCACGTGCGGGCCGGCCGCCTGATCGGCAACCTGCTCACCGAACGCAGCGCCGCGCAGGAGGTCCGCCTCCACGCGGTCGGTCCCTTCCTCCTCAGCCGCTACGAGCGCATGGCCGAGAGCGCCGAAGCCGAGCAGGAACGCCTCGCCTCCAGCAAGGCGCTGACCGAGTGGGTGGCCTCCGCGCTGTCCGGCCTGGCCATGGCCGCGACCTACGGCGCCATGTTCTGGCTGATCATGGCCGGGCACATGAGCCTCGCCGTCGCCGGGACCGCCGTCATCGCCGTACGCACCGGCTCGGCGAGCCTGGGCGCGCTGGTCATGAACATCAACCAGCTCCACGAGGAGAGCCTCTACGTCCGCGACCACGGCCGCTTCCTCACCGAGGCCGGCCGGCGGACGCTGCCCACCGGCGGGGCGCCCGTACCGGAACGGGTCGAGGAGATCGTTCTGGACCGGGTGACCTACCGCTACCCCGACCGGGACACGGCCGCCCTGGACGGGGTGTCCCTGACCCTGCCGATGGGATCGGTCACCGCCGTGGTGGGCGAGAACGGTTCCGGCAAGAGCACCCTGATGAAGATCCTCTCGGGCATGCTGCTGCCCGCCTCCGGCACACTGCGCTGGGGCGAGGCGGATCTCACCGGCCTCGACCGGGCCCAGGTCTTCGAGCGGGTCTCCCTGCTCACCCAAGACTTCCAGCGCTGGCCCATGACCGCCGCGATGAACATCCGCCTCGGCCGCCCCGGCCACCCCGCCACGGACGACGATCTGAAGCCCTCGGTCGACTACGCCGTCGCCGGCCCCGTCATCGCCAAACTCCCCGAAGGACTGCGCAGTCTGCTGGCCCGCGTGTTCCGCGGCGCCATCGAACTGTCCGGCGGCGAATGGCAGAAAGTCGGCCTGGCCCGCACGCACTGGCGCAGTTCCACCTCACAGGCGGACGGCGTCCTCATCGTCGACGAGCCGACCTCCGCCCTCGACCCCGAAGCCGAGATCGAAGCCTTCGACCGCATCCGCCGCCTCGCCGCACCGAACCGGGCCGTCGTCCTGGTCACCCACCGCATGTCGGGCGTCCGCCACGCCGACCACATCTACGTCCTCAACAACGGGCACCTCGTCGAGCACGGCACCCACGCCGAACTCATCGCCGCCCGCGGTCGGTACGCCGCCATGTTCGACGCCCAGGCCGCCCAGTACGCCCCGACCACGGCCATCCCCCACCCCGCCGCGCCCACCGCTTCGGAGCAGGTATGACCCGCATGACCGGCACACGGAGCGGCGCCCACCGTCGTGTGTCCACCGCGACTGCGGCCGGCCGTGCGGACACCCGTCTGGTGGTGGTCCGCGGCAACTCGGCGTCAGGCAAGTCAAGTGCGGCCCAGGGCCTGCGAGATCACTACGGCCGCGGGATCGCGATCGTGGGCCAGGACGTGATCCGCCGGAACGTGCTCAGGGAACACGACACCGCGCGCGGCCACCGCGCGCATCGACCCGGACGCGCCGCCCGGCGAACTGCTCGCCGGCCTCCGCCGCATCTACCCGCCCGCCAAGGAAGCCCTCGGCGTTCTCGCCCTCGCGTTCGACCACCGCCCTGCCCGGTCCGGCCATCCGCTCAGGCCCAGACCTCCGAGAAGTCGATGTCCGGCGCCCACTCGGGGTGGTCTATGAACGGGTTGCGGTTGCCCTGTATCTCCGCGATGGCCGCGTTGCGGTGCAGTTCGTACTCGGTGGCCGGCTCCCGCTGGTGCCAGTCCAGGAGGATGGGCAGCCGGTCCTGGGTGAACTCCTCGTTGTCGCCGACGAGCTTCGGGTAGCGCAGCAGGAAGTAGAGGGTGGCCCTGGCGACGGCGCCCCGGTGGTGCTCCGGTTCGAACCCGTTGCCCTCCCGCAGCCCGCAGTCCTCCCGGTGGACCTCGTCGAACTGAGGGAAGTCCATGTACGGGATGTTGCCGCGGAAGCTGTTGCAGGCGATCTCGCACGCGAACAGATGGTGCAGGTCACCGCGCATCGGCTCGCGCTTGCGGAACCAGGACTGCGGCACGACGTGTTCGCAGTTGAACGGCAGCGACGCCTCGAGGGCGTCCAGTTCCGCGGCCAGCTCGGCGGGTCCCGCGGAGCTCTCGCGCAGCAAGAACTCCTGGAGCCCGCGCAGCCGTGCCGTCTCCGTGGCGATGTCGGCGCGGATGAACTCCTCCGGGCTGAACGTCTTGCCCGAGTACACGCTGCGCAGCCGCCGGTCCGGGTGCAGGTCGACCCACGGGTAGACCATCCGGGACGGGTCGTAGGACGGGCGCCGCTCGTGGGTCTCCTTCAGCAGTTCGGTCAGCGTCTCGCGCAGCGCTTCGCCGCCCGCGCCGGTGTCCACGCCCGCGTAGTAGGCGTCCCGTGCGGCGACGTCGGCGCGGGCGTCGTAGTAGACGAGCTCCTCCCCCAGCCGGAGGTTGAACAGTGCCGCGTTCAGGTCGCGCTGGGCGGCGTCGTCGACGACGGAGACGGTCTCCGGCGGCCCCGGAGGGGTGCCGACGCCGGGCGTCGCCATGCCGGGGGCGAGGAACAGCCCGTCCCTCAGCCGGGCGGCCGGGCCTGTGAGGGTGAGCCGGCTGACGGCCTCGAGCACACTGCTGATGCGCACGCCCTCGTTGGCCTTCCAGGCCAGCCGGTGCTCGCCCATGTCCGCCTGCCAGAGCGACCCGTCGACGGCGAGGAGGCGGCCGTCGCCGTCGGTCTTCGGAACGGCCGAGTGGTGCAGCGCCACGACCTCCCACTGGTCGTTGAAGACCGGGGAGCCCGACGAGCCGGGAGCGGTGTCGGTGACGTAGTGGACGAACCGGTCCAGGACGTCGACGACCTGGTTCTCCCGCAGCGCGAGCTGCTTCGGCTCCCCGCCGGGGTGCTGGATGATATTGACGAATTCCCCGAGTACGACCTTTCCTTCCGTCCCGTCCAGGGGCAGCCAGCGGAAGTCGGCGAGTGGTGCGTTCGACTCGTTCCGTTCGGCGACGGCAACGATGCTGAAATCGAGTTCCCGGTCGGTCGCGAAGAATTTCTGCGGTTCCAGAGCGAAAACCACGGGCTCCAGCGGGCGTCCGTCGAGATCCGCCTGGTAGTTGAATTCGATCTCGGCACGCGAGGCCTCGTCCGCTGTGCGCAGGACGTGGTTGTTGGTCATCAGCAGCGAGGGCGACACCATGAATCCGGTGCCGTGGCGCACTCCGCCGGGGACCCTCAGTGCGATCCGGCCGATCGACCGGGCGGCCAGATACCCTCCCTCGAGGAAGGCCACGCCGGTGAGGTCGTTGCGGCCCATCAGCCGTTCCAGACCGAGGACATCGGCGCCGAAGGCGTCCGGCCTCAGCGGCAGTGTGCTGCCCGTGGTCGTCCGCGGGACCGTTTCGACGCGTTCGACCGACCTGGCGAGCGACCAGTCGGCGTTCAGCCGCGCCAGCCGCTTGGTGACCCGCTCGGGATCGTCGGCGTACAGCACACCCCGGCGGTCGAGGGTCAGCCGCGCCTCCTCCCGCCGCGCCGTCCGTTCGTCGAACCGCCTCGCCGCCTTGTCCAACTGGGCCAGGTAATCCGTCTCCACCCGAGACACGTGTTCTGCGATGGTCATGACTGATTTCCTCCGTGTCGGCTCCTCCTTTCCATTGTGCGCGGCGGCCGCGAGGGAATCACCCTCACATTTCGATATTCGGTTCAAATATCACCTCTTCAATCAGGGAGGCGGTCCGGTGGAGCAGTACGGGAAATTCGCCGGCCGCCGTGCGGGCCCGTGTGCGGATCCGCCGCAGGCCCGGAGGGAGCCGGACGGCACCGGTTCGCCGGTCGCGCACGGCCCCGACGCGCCGCGCTTCCGCACCGCCTGACACCTCGACGCGGTCGTCGCGCCGCGGCATGAGGCGCATCATGGAGATGAGGGTGCGCGACGCGGCGGACGCCGGTGTCGTCCGAGGTGCCTGCCGGTGCGGCCCTCGGCCAGGCCATGGGCCGGTACTTCACAGCGGGCGGACGGGCGGTGGCCGCCCCGGCGAAGCCGCGTGGAACAGGCACGGTCTCGCCGGTCCCGGTCCCGCATCCGGTGACAGGTGCTTCCCACCCCGACGGACCGACCACCCACCTCGTCCGGTGCCGCGCCCTCGGACAACGGGACGGTGGGAACCATGGGACTCACGGGCGGTTTCCGTGACGAGCGGGTACGCCAGGCGGCCGCCGCGGCCGCCCGGTACGACGAGAGCGCCCAGGAGCGGGCAGAGGTCGAGCGGCGGCAGGACGCGGGGGTCGGCTTTCCCGACTCGCCGGAGGCGCTGGCCGCGCGAACGGCCCGTCTGCTGGAGCGGCAGGCGGTGCCGGCCGCGATGGTGATGGAGGCCGTCCGCTCCGAGCCGCTGGCCGCGCCCGAGGCGTTCGAGCGGATCCTCGGGGCGTCCAAGGAACTGCAGGCCTGGAGCTTCCTGCCGCGCGGCGCCCGGGCCGCCCGCAGCGTCGCGAGGATCTCGGCGCGGGAGAACGGACGTGAACTGCCGGTGGGCACCGGGTTTCTGGTCTCTCCCCACCTGCTGATGACCAACCACCACGTCCTGCCCGACGCGGAGGCCGCCCATGGCTGCTTCGCCGAGTTCGACGCCCAGGTCACCGTCGACAACACGCCGCAGGCGCCGGCCCGGCTCGAGTTCGACCCCGACGGCTTCTTCACGGCCGACCGGCACCTCGACTACGCCCTGGTGCTGGTGGCGCCCGGCCCGGACGGGAGGCCGCCCGGCGAGACGTTCGGCTGGAACCGGCTGAGCGCGCGGCAGGGCAAGCTGGTGATCGGCGAGCCGGTCAACGTCGTCGGCCATCCGATGGGGCGGCTGAAGGAAGTCGCGGTGCGCGACAACGCGCTGCAGGTACGCCTGGACGACTTCCTCCACTACCGCACCGACACCGAGCCCGGGAACTCGGGCTCTCCCGTCTACAACGACCAGTGGGAGGTCGTCGCCCTCCACCACAGCGGCGTGCCGAGGACCGACGAGCAGGGCCGTCCCGTACGCCGTGACGGGCAGGTCTGGCAGCCGGGCGACGGTGAGGACGCCGTGGACTGGATGTCCAACGAGGGCGCGCGCACCAGCGTCATCCTGAAGCACCTCGCGTCCCTGCCGTTCACCCCCGCACAGCGCGAACTGCTGGCCGGCATGGGGCCGGAGTCGGGTCTCGACGGCGCCCCGGCGGCCCCCGGTCCTGCGGGCGCCCGCGCCGGTGCGGTCTCCGTCCGCACCACGGCCGGCGTCGAACGGACGTCCGCGGAGGCCGTCGGCCGGCACGACCGGGGCCTGAAGGCACGGGACGGCGCGTTCGGCGGCGGCCGGCACCTCGTCTTCCTGCACGGCCGCTCCCAGCAGCACAAGAACCCCGAGGCGCTGCGCCGGAACTGGGCCGCCGGCCTCAACCAGGGGCTGGTCCGGGCGGGACTGCCGACGGTCGCCCCGGCGGACGTCTGCTTCCCGTTCTACGGTGACCGGCTGGCGGACGCCCTTGACGGACATGAGTCCCTCTCCCCTGCCACGACGGCGCCGACGGCCGTGCTCCCCGGTTCTCCCGGGGCCCGCGCGGTGTACGACGAGATGGTCCGCGAGGCTGCCGAGAGGTGGTATGCGCCGCCGGGCACGCGGGACGGGGTGGAGAGGGCCGAAGGGCTGGGCCTGGACCCGCTGGTCGGCGCCCTGTGGCGGCGGCTGGACTGGCTGGCCGCCCGCAGCGACGTCGACGCGTGGACCATCTCCCTGGTCTTCCGTGATGTCGCCGCCTACCTCGACGACCGCACCATACGCGAGGAGGTCCTGAACTGCGTCCTGGAGACGGTGCCCCAGGACGGCGAACTGGTCCTCGTCACGCACAGCCTGGGCACGGTCGTCGGCATGGATCTGCTCACCCGGCTGCCGCCCGGTGTGCGGGTCGTCCACCTGACCACCGCGGGCAGTCCGCTCGGCATGGACAGCGTGTACCGGCGGCTGCTGTCCGGCGGACCGGGTCACCCGGACAAGGTGGCGGACTGGCTCAACGCCTGGTGCCCGACGGACCCGGTGGCCATCGGCTGCCCCCTTGCCGACGACTGGCCCGACGGGCCGACGGACCTCGCCGTCGTCAACGCCCGTGAACGGGCGCACGACATCGTCGAGTATCTCGCCCACACCGAGGTGGCCCGCTCGATCGGCGATCGCCTCACCGCGTGAACGACATGCCCGATGGCGTCTTTCTGCGAAACGCCGACATCGCGGGCGACAAGGGCGGTGAACCGTCGTCCGGCGTGAACGGCGGCAAAAGCCCTGGCCACCGAGCGGACCGGGGGACGAGCACCGCCGGTCGAAGGCGCCCTTCCGCGGGCGCCGTACGGCAACGACGGGAGGAGGCGCTCCATGGCGAGCGACGCCCGGCGCTCCGGGCCGAGGGCCACGGACAACGGCGACGACGGCGCACGACCGGCGACGGGCGCGGGACCGGAGAGGTTGCGCCGCGGCCGGTGGACGGGCACGCCCGAGAAGGGCTTGTGGGAACTCCGGGAGAGCCTGAACTCGCGCATCGGCGAGCTCGAGGCGCGGCTTCGGACCAAGGCCGAGCGGGGGCAGATCCCCCGGGAGGAGCAGGCTCTGGCCGACCAGGCCCACGAAGAGCTGAGGGCGGCACGGGACACGCTCTGCCACCACCATCGCCGGCGGCTGCCCGCGGCTCACCTGACCGTCGCGCAGACCCACTTCGACGTGGCCCACAACCTTCTGCTGCGGCTGTCGTCGACGGACGAGATCACATCGATGATGCCGGGCCTGGTGGCCTTCGTCCGGGAGCACCTCCCGGTCGGCGACGCGCGGAGGGCGCGGGTCGAGGAGATCGCCCTGTCGGTCCGCAGCGGGACGCCTCTGGAGCCGGCGCAGCGCGAGGTCGTCGTCGACAGCATGGCCGTGGCCCGTCTGGCCCATCTGAAGGAGCGGCTGCGGGTACGCAACTTCACCTATGTGGTCTACGGAGTGGCGATCGCTCTGACCGTGATCGTCGCCCTGGTGGGCGTCTTCGGGGTGCTGGCCCCGGGCACGGTGCCGCTGTGTTTCAGCCCGGAGGGTGTGGGGGTGGTCTGCCCCACCGGGAGCGACACCTCCGAGCGGAGCCGGGAAGGCGACATCGACGCGCTGCAGGCGCAGGTCGCCTCTTCCTGGGACTACGCGGTCGTGGAGTTCGTCGGCATCATCGCCGCCGCGGTGGCGGCCGCCGCGTCCCTGCGGCGGATCAAGGGCACGTCCACCCCGTACAACGTGCCGGTCGCGCTGGCCCTGCTCAAGCTCCCGACAGGCGCGCTGACCGCGGTGCTGGGGCTGCTCCTCATCCGCGGGGAGTTCGTCCCGGGCCTGCAGGCCCTCAACTCGTCGGCGCAGATCATCGCCTGGGCCATCGTCTTCGGCTATGCCCAGCAGTTGTTCACCAAGTTCGTCGACAACCAGGCGCAAAGCGTCCTGAACTCGGTGGGCGGGCCGAACAACACGGCCGGCAAACCGGTCCAGGACCCCCGGACGCCGGCCGCGTGACGGACGTCAGGCGGAGGGGCCGGTCAGGTGAGCCCGCCACCGGCCTCCACCCATGCGGTGTCCACAGGGCGGGCTGACCGCTGAACGGCAGCACTTCCGCGAGGGGTTACGGCTCGGGGTGGCCGAGAGGTTCGCCCAGGGCGAGGCGAGCTCGTTGATCGCCGGGGACCTGCGGGTCAGCGTCCGCTCCGTGCAGCGATGGCGGCAGACGCGGGACGAGGGCGGTCCGCGGGCTCCGCACACCCCGTCCAGCGCATCCGCCGCGGCTTACGGCACATCCAGTACCGCAGCGACCTCATGGACGGCTGCCCCGCCGAGACCGGACTGACCGTCCGACCCGCCTGAGCGGCCATGCGACGTTACGAGTTCAACCTCAGTAGCAGGGAGCGGAAGCGGTCCGGCAGGGCATCACCGCATGTGTGGGGGCGGTCGGCCACCGCGTGATCCTGTTCCGAAACGGACAGGAAATGTCACAGGGGTCCGCTCGCAGCCGGAGGTGTAGCCCATGAGGGGGAATCGCATCGCCGGCAGAGCCAGCCGGACGCGAAGGAAACGCTCCGCACGGTAACCAGGGACTCGTGACGTCTCGATCGAGGGCCGGAGCCGAAGCTCTGGCGTCGCACCGGGAATTCCTGTCCGGACACAGGAGGGGCCTGGTCGCTCGGGCCGGATCCCCGAAGCCCGGCCCGCACCCGGACGTCTTCGGACGCAGCACCGGCGGAAGGAAAAGGCATGGCGGTCTGCATTCACCACATCACGCTGCGCCCTGAAGCGGACGAGGACGCGTTCAACCGCTTCGTCGCCGAGGAACTTGTCCCTGCCGCGCGGACGTTCACGGACCGTAGGGCGGGGTTGCATGACGACCGCCATGTGATCCTCAAGGACCACAGCGAAGAGCGAACCTACTTGTGGATCATCGAGTGGACCCTTCAAGGAGGCGAGAGCCCTGATTCCTTCGTCGTGGCCGTCGGGCCACGGCTGAAATCGAAGCTCGACGCCTTCGCCGTGCACTCCTTCAAGCTCTACGCTGTCGTGGCGCGGTCCAGCCGTGAATCCATCGTGACACCGACCCTCGACGTCCCCGGTGAACTCACCGACTCCGAAGGATGGCTCGGCGAAGACAGCTGGAACGTCGTGTGAGCATTCCGCCGGACAGGTGCCGTTGAGACCGCACGCGTGCGTTCCGGGTGTTCCCCACCAGATCGTTCACACACCACCAACGACCCAGAACCCAAACCGTTTCTGATCAATACCAGCGGGCCCTCGACCTGGACCGCGAGTTCGGCGACCGGTACGGCGAGACGGAGATCCTGTGCCATCTGGGGGACACGCACCTCGCCACGGACGACCTGGACGCGGCCCTGCTGGCCTGGCAGCACGCCCTGAAGATCGCCGACGAGATCGGCCACCCGGCTGCCGACGACCTCCGGGGCAAGCTCGGCGACCTGGCACGGGACACGTCCGACGCGGGGACCGGCCGACGCACCGGAAACTGACCTCCCCCGACGCGCACAGCGCCTCGGTGAGCAGATGCACCATGGGGGCGGGACCGGATCGCCGGGGTCCTGGCCATCTTGGACATGCGGACGGTTTCCGCCGGGCCCTCGAAAGTCCTGGCGGTGCCCGGGCGGAGAACACTGCCCGGGCACCGGCCGCGGCGTCGATCGCGTCCGCCTTCCGGCGTCGCCACCGGGCGGTCCTGTCGGATTGGTCGACCCCGGTGACCGTGATGCCTCCACGGTGCAGGGAGCGCGTCGACCCGCGGTCCTCACCGGGCGTGACGGTTCCCGCGCCATGTGCTGCACATCGACGGAATCCTCGCTCCGTGTCC
Source organism: Streptomyces sp. NPDC014676 (assembly GCF_043084105.1). NCBI lineage: Bacteria > Bacillati > Actinomycetota > Actinomycetes > Kitasatosporales > Streptomycetaceae > Streptomyces > Streptomyces sp. NPDC014676. The sequence goes on from NZ_JBIBZI010000005.1 coordinate 238,860, forward strand.
TTGGCAGCGGAGAGCCGGAGTACAACGGTGCTCGCACCGAACGCCACACGCCGTCATAGCCACTGCGCGCAGGAGTTCCGCCCGAAGCCTGCCGACGGGGCTTCGTCGTCTCACGCGCTCTCACACAGGTGTTCTATCCCGGGAGGTTGTGGACGGGTGAGCCAGGTCTCGACTGGGGGATCTTGAACGGGTGAGGGCCTTCCGGTTCGGTGTGGAGTGCGACGTCTACACCAACAGAAAGGCCCTCGTGCCCCACCGCAATGCCCCCCTGACCGAGACCGAACGGCGCGACGCCTTCCCCGGCCGGCTGCACACCTACAATCACCACCGCGGACACACCGCGCTGAAAAGCCAACCACCCGCCAGCCGCGTCCCCAACCTCACGGGGCAACACAGCTTAGTCCTCGGGAAGGATCGTCACATGCTGCTCGAGCAATCCGTCCACCAAGGCGGCGTAGCGCTCGGGGCCCCAGGGCGGTGACTGCTTCCCAGGCTCGGGCACGTCTCCGTTCTCGATGAAGAACCCCTCGTGCCCGCCCGGGGTGTACAGGAAGAGCATTCTCGCGTCACTGTCCCCCACATTCTTGAACCGGTGACGCGTTCCGCGGGGGATGAAGACGAAATCCCCCGGGCCCGCCACCTGGAGGGCGTCACCGTTGAGGAACTCGAGCTGTCCGGACAGGACGTAGAACGCCTCGTCCTCCTTGCCGTGGCTGTGCGCCACGGGACCGGCCCCGGGCGGCACCACGGCCTCGGCGAAACCGAGGGAGCCGTTCGTGTCCTCGGCCGTGACCTTGATCGTGTACGTGTCACCCGCGAGCCATCGCTGGGTACCCTCGGAGTGCCGGACGAAGACGCCGCCCCGCGCGGTCCAGCGCGGGTCGTCCTTGCTGGGAACGGGGAACGGGAAACTCATTTCATGCTCCTCAACAGCTGACGGGAGAGAACCGGCACGAAGTGCACGCGCCGGGGTCGGCAGTGGGTGCCGCGGGACCGGATCAGTGACCCGGCTGTCGCCTCAGCCCCCCCAGCCGGGGCGCGCAGTCCACGGCCGGCCGCCGTGCATCCAGAGTGCGCCGAGCACCTCTCGAGAACAAAAGACAGATAAGTACCTTACTTTTTGTAAGTCAATCTTCGGTGATCAGTGCGAGCGAGGAGACGGACGAACAGATGTGGGATCGCGCCGGTATCGAGCACCGCAATGCACACGGGAGCAGCACCGGTCGAGCCCCCGGGACACGGCGGGGCCGCGTCGATCGGCTGCACCTCGGATCCGCTGCGCAGGGTGAACCGCCCGGACGGTTGAGCGGGTAGCAGTCCCCCTGAGACAGGGGGAACGGCTTCGGGCCTCGGTGCGGACCGTCCGGGCGCCGGCGGCAGCGGGTGCCCGGGTGACGGTCTCCACTCCTCGGCCGGAGGCCGCCGAGCCGCTCGTCCGGGAGTCCGCAACGCTCCACGGCGCGGGTGCAGTCCGGCCGGCGCCGCTCAATCTGGCTGATTGGTCATCGGTTGCCGCCTTCCGGCAACTTGCGTGGACCGCTGAACGTCCTCGTGGCCAACGCCGGAATCATGGCCCTGTCGACGCGGGCGCTGTCTGCGGGAGGCTGGGAGATGCAGATTTCCACCAATTTCCTGGGCCACTAGTGCCGTTCTGCAAGACTCCCGCCCAAGGCGCCCTGCAGAGCCTCCGCGACGAGAACTGCCTGAATCAGGCATGGGACGGGATGAGAGAGCGGATGGAGATGCCGCCGTCGACCAGCGCGGTCAGGCCGCCGGACGGGGTCGGCTTGGGGTGACGGCCTCGGCTGGCTGCGGAGCGTGCTGTGCGCCGGTCGCCGTGTCGCGATGGATGGGGGTACGCGTGCCCGTCAGCGGCCGGCCGGTGCCGCCATGCCGATCGGCGACGAACTCCGCTGCGATGGACAGGGTGGTCTCTTCGGGCGTACGGGCCCCGAGATCGAGACTGATCCGCGAGCGCAGCCGGTCCGGCTCGCGCTGTGTCACGCCGACTTCGCGCAGCCGTTTGAGACGGTCCTCGTGTGTGCGGCGGGACCCCATCGCTCCCACATGGGCCACCGGCAGCCTCAGCGCGCGTTCGAGCAGGGGTACGTCGAACTTGGCGTCGTGCGTGAGCACGCACAGCACCGTGCGCTCGTCGACCTCGGCGGTCTCCAGGTAGCGGTGCGGCCAGTCGATGATCACTTCGTCTGCTTCCGGGAAGCGGGCCCCGGTGGCGAACACGGGTCGCGCGTCGCAGACGGTGACGTGGTAGCCGAGGAACTTGCCCACCCGTACCAGCGCCGCCGCGAAGTCGATCGCGCCGAAGACGATCAGGCGCGGCGGTGGGGCGCTGGACTCGACCAGCAGGGTGAGCGGCTCAGCCCAGTGGGTCCCGTCTCCCCCACTACCAGGATGCCGGTACGCCCCGCCTCGATCATGGCCCGTGCCCCTGCGGCCGCGATGCGGGTGAGCTGCGCCCGGTGGTCCAGCACTCCCTCGTACGTTCCGTCGGGCCTGACGACCAACTGCCGGCCCATCAGTTCGGCGGGGCCCCTGACGGTGCGGACCAGGGCTATCGTCCGGCCCGAGCGCACAGCGGACAGGACGGACACGAGCACTTCCCGCGCCGGCTCTCCGTCCCGCACCGGCGTGACCAGGATGTGCAGGGTTCCGCCGCAGGTCAGGCCCGCGGCGAAAGCGGTCTCGTCGCTGCACCCGAAGCGTTCCAGGACAGTCCGGCCGTCTTGCAGTGCCTGTCGGCAGAGCTCGTACACCGCGCCTTCGACACAGCCACCGGAGACCGAGCCGACGGCCGTCCCCTGGTCGTTCACCGCCAGGGCCGGACCGGGTTCGCGGGGTGCGCTGCCGCTGACCGAGACGATCGTGGCAACCGCGAAGTCATGCCCCCGCCCGACCCAGCGGTGGAGGTCTCCGGCGATATCCAGCATCTCTTACTCCTCTGGGCTGTTGTTCCCGCCCCGCGCTGCTCACCGGGCTCGCGGCCCGGGCTCCCGTCACTTGTCGGACGACGTCGTGCGTCTCCGTCACTGACCGGCACGTCACCTTCCCACCGGCCGGCAGCACCGGCGGGAAGGCGACGGCCACTGGTTGCCAGGACGCAACCAGGCGCGGCGCGTCCGGCTTCGTCCACCAGCCTCCGGCGGCGCGGACCGGCGAGACCTTGCGCCAGATGGCGACGTCGTCGTACGGCACCTCCGGCCCGGCTTTCCGCACCGCAGCGATGGGAGCCTGCGCGCCCGGCGTGGAGGGCGTCGGGCGCGGGGGGGCGAGGATGGCTCAGCGTTGCGCTTGGCCTTGCCCGCGACGTCCGTGTCCACGGTGCAGTCGAGCTGGAGCGCGGCGTCGTGCACCGTGGGGTGAGTGCCCGGATCTCAGAACCAAGGCGGTGCGGAGGGCGTCACCCCGCGTGGGTGGATGACCGCCGAGTCGGTCCGGCACGGGCGCACACAGGTTCTGCAGTCCGGAGGAGGGCGGATCCCTCTCCCGGGGCGCACGGCGCACGTCTCCGCCACACCACGCCGGTGTTCCCGGAGGGGTGATACCGACGTCGGTGTGTGCGGAGGTCAGCGTGTGGCATCACCCGGCTCGGACACGGCACCCGCGCCTGTGACACCGGCCTGGGCGGCCCGCCGCATACTCCACTCGGCCAAGGGCTGCAGGGCGTCGATCAAGGCATGACCTGCGGGCGCGAGGCTGTATTGGATCTGAACGGGCGTGGTCGGGATCACCGTCCGCCTGATGAGGCCCTGCCGCTCTAGCTCCTTGAGCCGCTGGGAGAGCAGGCGGTCGGAGATGCCGTCGATCACGGCTCGGTATTCGCCGAATCTCCTGGCACCCTGCGAGGCGGCGACCAGGATCGAACCCGTCCACCGGCGACCGACCAGCTCGATGGCCTCCTGGAAGCTCGGGCAGGTGTCGTCGTAGATGGAACCGCGCTCAAGTTCTGGCGGCACGCTATCACTCCTCAAGTTACTTATAAAATATTAGCACCTTACAGGTCGTTTGCCCGGGGCGGCCGGCCGTCGCAATGTGATGTGCATGACCGACTACGGACACCAGCTGTCGTTCGGCTTGCACCTCACCCCGGCAGCGGAAGCACTCGAAGAGACCCGTCGGCTCGCACACCAGGCCGACCAGGCCGGACTGGACTACCTCGCCGTCCAGGACCACCCGTACCAGCCCGGTCACCTGGAGACCTGGACGCTGATCAGCAATCTGTCGACGGCGACGAACCGCGTCTCGTTCCTCACCGACGTGGCCGACCTCCAGCTACGGCCCCCGGCCATGCTCGCCAAGGCCGCTGCCTCGCTGAGCGTTCTCACCGGCGGCCGCGTGCAACTCGGGGTCGGCGGCGGCGCGTTCGCCGAGGCGATCGCTTCGATGGGCGGACACCCGCGCCGCGGCGCGGAGATGGTCGCCTTCACCGAGGAATCCCTACACCTCATGCACAAGGCCCTGGCCGGCGGCGTGGTGCGATTGCAGACCGATCACCACGCCGTGACGGGCTATCACGCAGGCCCACTGCCGCCGGCGCCGGTGCAGCTGTGGCTGGGGGCCCAGAAGCCGAAAATGCTCGCCGTGACCGGCCGGGCGGCCGACGGCTGGATCTCCCCGCTGAACGTCTACGTGCCTCCCGAGGAGGTGCTCACGCGTCAGCAGATCATCGACGACGCGGCCACGGCCGCAGGGCGCGATCCGCGATCCATCCGGCGCATCTACAACGTCCTCGGCAGCATCGGAACGAACGGTGCCGGCCAAGGGCTCGTCGGGGACGTCGACGTGTGGGTCGACGCCCTCAGCGACTGGGCCTTGCGACTGGGCTTCGACACCTTCGTCCTCTGGCCCGCGGGGGAAGCGGAAGCGCAGCTCGCTCTTTTCACCTCACAGGTGGTACCCACCGTACGCGCACGCGTCGCGGCCGTCAGGGGGCAGCGATGAACCTGAACCTCGACACCACGCCGGCCGCGCTGACCGGCAAGCTGATCACGCCGACCGATCCGCGCTACGACGACTTCCGGTCCACTTACACCACGGTGGGCCACCCGGCCGTCGTCGTCGTACCCGAGTCCGCCAGTGACGTCGCCGCCGCCCTGCTGATGGCACGGGACCGTGGCCTTCCCCTCGCGGTGCGCAGCGGTGGGCACGGCCTGGCCGGCAGAGGCACCAACAACGAGGGGCTGGTCATCGACCTGCGGCGGTTGAACAAGGTCACGGTGCTCGACCACAGGAAGCGTCTCGTCCGTGTCGAGGCCGGTGCCCGCTGGGCACAAGTGGCGCAGGCGCTCAGTCCGCACGGCCTGGCCATCAGCTCAGGAGACCACGGCAACGTCGGCGTCGGCGGGCTGGCCGTGGGCGGCGGTGTCGGGTGGCTCGTCCGCCGCTTCGGTCTGACGGTCGACCGTGTGCGTGCCGTCGACGTCGTACTCGCCGACGGCTCGGTGGTGCGCGCGGACGCGCAGAACGAGCCGGACCTCCTGTGGGTGATGCGCGGTGCGGGCGCGGGCGCGGGCGTAGCCGTGGCCTTCGAGATCGAGGCGATGGAACTGCGCTCCGTGGGATATGCGCAGATCGCCGCCCGCGTCGATCCGGCGGGTCAGGTGCTTCAGCGCATGGACGCGGTCCTGAGGGACGCGCCGCGGGAGCTCACGACCGCGCTCATGCTGTCCTCGCAGGGGGCCGACACGCATGTTTTCATCACCGCGGTCGTCGCCACGGACGATCAGCAGGCAATTCGCCGTGCGATCGAGCCTCTCCTCGGCATCGGTGATGCGACGCTCCAGCAGGCTCTCGTCACGCCGTACAGGAGCCTGGTGCCACGGCACCACCTACACGCCAATGTCGGGCAGATGGCTTCCTCCACGTCGAATGGCCTGATCACGGACATGACGCCCACCGCGGCCCGCGCCATGGTCGACGCGGTGAGCGGCCCCACTCCCGTGCTGATCCAGATGCGGTCACTCGGCGGCGCGGTCGCCGACATCGATCCCTCGGCAACCGCGTTCCCCCATCGGCATCAGCGGTCTCTCGTCATCGCCTCGTCCTTCCCTCCCTACGGGCACGAAGCGCTGGGCAAGGCATGGGAACCGGTGGCGGAGCACACGCAGGGGGCGTACGTGAACTTCGAGAGCAACCCGGACAAGGCCGCGTTCGACCGCACCTATCCGGGATCCGTCGGTACCCGCGTGACTGAGTTGTGGAAGCGCTATGACCCCGAAGGCGTGCTGCGAACCGGGGCTCGATCATAGGACGCGAGTGCGGTCCGCACCGTACGTGACCGTACCGTCTCCGGCGAACACGCCGCTCGCGCAGGCGTTCCCCACCGCGCAGACGGGCTGACCCGACACACCGACTCGCTGCAGGACCCGCTGGGCCAGGAACGAGCCGCCGTACGGCGAACCGGCGAAACCGGTGTCGGGGCGATCCGGACGACACCGGCTGCCTGGACCGTGCGTTCCTTACCGCCTTGAGAGCGCGACCGAGGGGTTCGTCGTTCCGGCATCGCATCGCTCGACGGAGACCGGCCGGGTGCGACACGTGCTCTCCGCGTGCATGACTGCGATCCTGCAATGGCTCCGCTCGCCGTTTCAGGCAGGTCGGCCGGCAGCTCCGCGCGCGATCTTCGCCAGGAGGGCGGAGATTTCCTCGGGCATGGAGAGGAACGGCGAGTGACTGCTCGCCAGGCGATGGATCTCCGTCGCCCTGGCGGCGAGGGACTTCTGGCGCTCCACAGGCAGCGCCAGGTGATGTCCCTTGTCGTGGTGTAGGCGATCAGTCGTCTGACGTGGCGGGCAGGACGGTCGGGGTATCGGGGTAGAGGGCCTCCATGCTCTCGTTGGAAAGGTAGCGGCGGGGGAAGGCGATCCATTCGTCGTGGAGTTCGGCGAGGACCGCGGTGGCGAGGCGGAGGACGGCGGTCGGGTTGGGGAAGGCCTGGACGACGTCGGTGCGGCGTTTGATCTCCCGGTTCAGCCGTTCCAGCGGGTTCGTGGACTGGATCTTCTTCCCGTGCTGGTGGGGGAAGTCCGCGAACGCGGTCAGGTCCTCCTTCGCCGAACAGGTAAGGGAACCGGATGTGGTCCAGCGGGCGGGTGCGGAAGGCGTCGAGCTGTTCGTCCAGGTCCGCGCAGATCCGGGATACCTCACTCTTGGATATCCCGGTGTCCGAGCCCAGGGCCTTGACCAGGTGGTCGACCGAGCGGGTGGACACGCCGTGGACGTACGCCTCCATGACGACCGCGTAGAGAGCCTGGTCGATGCGCCGCCGGCGCTCGAGAAGGCTCGGGAAGAAGCTTCCGGACCGCAGTTTCGGGATCGCGAGTTCCAGGTCGCCGGCCTGCGTGGTCACCGTCTTCTCCCGGTGCCCGTTGCTCCAAGTGGTGCGGGCGTCGGTGTGCTCGCCCCACTCCGCGCCGATCTTCGTGGTGGCCTCGGCCTCGATCAGTTCCTGCAGCAGCCGTTCGGCGACCTCACGGACGAGTTCAAGACCATCTGCCGAACGTAGTGACTCAAGCAGGCGAAGCAGGTCACGCCGGGACAAGGACACCGTGCACCCCCTGGGGTCGAACCGTCCGTTCACTCCGGGCAGTTGCACGGTGGCCTGCCGGTTGAGCAGGGAGCAGACACCGGCAGGCGGTGCACCCGAGGGAGCGGAACCCGCGCATTCAACCGCGGAGATCCCCTACACCACCCAGCGGGACGCCATCCGGGAGTCAGCACCACACCGTCGAATCACCCTGAACCACGCGTCCCGGACGGCACTTGTTTCGACCACCATCGCGCTCCTGAGACGCCTTTCCACAAGTCGGCATGGTGGCCACGCGCATAGCCGGCCCTCGAACTATGTTGTCCCGCCACATGTGCGCCTGACCTGCGGATTCCTACGGTGTGGCGACACGCAAACGTCCCCGTCACACCCCAGGAAGTGGTGCCGATGTCGTCGCCCGCAACCGCTCCACCAGCCCCGGACAACCTCAAGCGCGTCGTCGCCGCGTCCCTCATCGGCACCACCATCGAGTGGTACGACTTCTTCCTCTACGGCTCCGCCGCCGCGCTCGTCTTCAACAAGTTGTTCTTCCCGGACTCCGATCCGCTGGTCGGCACGCTGCTGTCGTTCCTGACGTACGCCGTCGGGTTCGCCGCGCGGCCGCTCGGCGCGCTGGTCTTCGGGCACTACGGGGACCGGCTCGGGCGCAAGAAGCTGCTGGTGCTGAGCCTGCTGATGATGGGCGGGGCGACGTTCGCGATCGGGTTGCTGCCCACGCACGCGACCGTCGGCAGCGCCGCGCCCGTACTGCTCACCGTGCTGCGTCTGGTCCAGGGGTTCGCGCTCGGCGGTGAGTGGGGCGGTGCCGTGCTGCTGGTGTCCGAGCACGGGGACGCGCGGCGGCGCGGGTTCTGGGCCTCGTGGCCGCAGACCGGTGCGCCGGCGGGGCAGTTGTTGGCGACCGGTGTGCTGTCGCTGCTGACCGCCGTGCTGTCGGACTCCGCGTTCGGGGCCTGGGGCTGGCGGATCCCGTTCCTGCTGTCCGGGGTACTGGTGATCGTCGGTCTGTGGATCCGTCTCTCCGTCGATGAGTCGCCGGTGTTCAAACGGGCGCTGGAGCAGGCCGAGGCCCGCAAGGCGGATGCGGGCGCCGAACGGATGCCGGTCGTGGCGGTCCTGCGGCACCACTGGCGTGACGTACTGGTGGCGATGGGGGCGCGCATGGCGGAGAACATCAGCTACTACGTGATCACCGCGTTCATCCTCGTGTACGCGACCACGTCCGCCGGGGTCTCGAAGCAGACCGCGCTCAACGCGGTGCTCATCGCCTCGGCGGTCCACTTCGCCGTCATCCCGGCCTGGGGCGCCCTGTCGGACCGGCTCGGGCGGCGTCCGGTGTATCTGATCGGCGCGGCCGGGGTGGGGCTGTGGATGTTCCCGTTCTTCGCGCTGATCGACACCGGCGGTTTCGGCAGCCTGCTGCTGGCGGTGACCGTGGGTCTGGTACTGCACGGGGCGATGTACGCGCCGCAGGCCGCCTTCTTCTCCGAGATGTTCGCGACCCGGATGCGCTACTCCGGTGCCTCCATCGGCGCCCAGTTCGCCTCCGTGGCCGCGGGCGCGCCGGCGCCGCTCATCGCCACGGCGCTGCTCTCGGACTACGGCAGCTCCACGCCGATCTCGCTCTACGTCATCGCGGCGAGCCTGCTGACGGTCGTCGCCGTGGCGGCCGCCGAGGAGACCCGGCACCGGGACCTGGCGTACGCGGACCCGTCGGGTGGCGCGGACGAACCGGTCGAGGCGGTCCGGGACGCGCGCACCGTCTGATCCCGCACGGCACTGACCTCCGTACGCGCTCCGCGTACGGAGGTCAGTGCCGTGCGGGAGGCGGTGTGCCTCCGGACAGGCGGTGCAGGCGCAGGGCGAGCTGGATCTCCAGGGCCCGGGCCGGGCTCTGCCAGTCGTCGCCGAGGAGGCGGCCGACGCGTTCCAGCCGCTGGGCGACCGTGTTGACGTGGACGTGCAGTTCGTCCTTGGTGCGGGCGGGGCTCATGCCGCAGGCGAAGTAGGCGTCGAGGGTGCGCAGCAGCTCGGTGCCGCGTCGTTCGTCGTACGCCACGACCTGGCCGATGGTGCGGGTCACGAAGCCGGCGATGTCCCGCTCGCCGGCCAGCAGCAGCCCCAGGAAGCCGAAGTCCTCGGCGGCGGAGCCGTCACCGGCGCGGCCGAGGAGGCGGAGGGCGTCCAGGCAGCGGCGGGCCTCCGCGTAGGCCGACGCCACGGTGTCGGGACGGGCGGTGAGGTGTTCGACCGGGGCGGACGCGCCGACGGTGACCGGTTCGTGGACGGCCGTGCCCAGGTGGCGGGCGGTGCGGCGGGCCAGCTCTGTGGCGGTGTCGCCGGGGGTGAGGGGCAGCAGCAGGACGGTGCCGCCGTCGCGTGCGGCGGCGAGGCCCTGCCGGGTGGCCGCGAGGTGGGAGGCCGCGGCCCACAGCCGTCTGCGGGCGTCCGCCTCCTCGTCGGCGTCGGCGGCGGAGCCCTCCAGGCGGGCGGCGAGCACGGTGTGGGTGGCGTCGAGGTCGGCGTGCAGCCGGGCCGCGCGCTCGCGCAGCAGGCGCGGGTCCCGGTCACGGGCGTCGAGCAGGTCGTCGAGCAGCTCGCCGCGGACGCGCTGTTCGGCCTCGGCGGCGGAGCGGCGGGCGAGCAGCAGCAGTGAGGTGACCATGGCCGCGCGTTCCAGCGTGCGCTGGTCGACGGGGTCGAGGCCGGGGTGGCCGCGCAGGACCAGCGCGCCGAGGAGTTCGTCGCCGGCGGCCACCGCGGCGATCCAGTCGTCCCGGTGCCGTACCGCGTGGCCTTCCGCCCGTGAGGACTCCAGGGCCCGGCCGGGTGCCGCGGTGGCCTCGGTGAACTCGACCGTGCCGTCCAGTACCTGGGATACGGCGGCGGCCACGTCGTGCACCCCGCCGCCGCGCAGGACCAGTTCGGCCAGCCGGTCGTGGACCTCCGAGGCGCGCTCGATGACCGCGCTGCGGTCCTTGATGATCTCGTTGGCGCGTTCCAGGCCGGCGAGGGCCGAGCGGGTCTCGGCGAGCAGGTTGGCGGTGTCGATGGCGGCCGCGGCGAGGGCGGCGAAGGAACCGAGCAGGGCGATCTGCTCCCGTTCGAAGACCCGGGCCCGCCGGTCCGCGGCGAACAGGACGCCGATGACGTGGTGCCCCAGCGTCAGGGGCACACCGAGGATCGCGACGAGTCCCTCGTCCCGCACGCCGGTGTCGATGCTGCGCGTGTGCTGGAAGCGGTCGTCGCGGAAGTAGTCGTCGGTGACGTAGGGGCGGGCGGTCTGGGCGACGAGGCCGCCGAGCCCCTCCCCCATGCCGAGGCGCAGCTGCTGGAAGCGGGCGGCGACCGAGCCCTCGGTGACCCGCATGTAGGTGTCGCCCCTGGCCGGGTCGTTCAGGCTGAGGTAGGCCACGTCGGTGCCGAGCAGGGAACGGGCGCGCTGCACGATCGCCCGGAGCACTGCGTCCAGGTCGCGCAGTCCGGCGAGGTCGTGGGCGGTCTCGAAGAGTGCGGACAGCTCGGCCTCCCGGCGGCGGCGCCCCTCCAGCTCCGCGCGCACCCGCAGGGCGAGCACCTTGGCCTGCTGGAGGGCGGTGATCCGCTCGGCGGGCAGTCCCTCGGCGCGGGCGAGCAGCACCGGCTGCTCGTACGCCTCGGCGGAGGCGCCGCGCGCCAGCAGCTCCAGGAACGGCGTCTCGGCGCTGCCGGACGCGGGGCCGGCGTCGGGACGCGTCCGGCCCGGCGCTCCGGCGGCGGGGGCGGGACGCTCGGCGGACTGCACGTGATCGCGGGACATGCTCACAGGATTCCTCATCGCGCGGCCGCCCCGTCAGGCCTGTGGAGAACTCTGCCGGCCGACGGCCGGCCGCCGTCGGCCGATGTCTCAGTGCGCGGTCCAGCCGCCGTCCAGGACGAGTGAGGTGCCGGTCACGAAGGACGCCTGCGGGCCGCACAGATAGGCCACCGCCTCGGCGACCTCCTCCGGTTCGATGAGCCGCCGGACGGCGCTGTCCCGCAGTATCACCTCGGACAGGACACGGTCCTCGGGGATGCCGTGGGTCCGGGCCTGGTCGGCGATCTGCTTTTCGACCAGTGGGGTGCGCACATAGGCGGGGTTCACACAGTTGGAGGTGACGCCGTGGGGCGCGCCTTCGAGGGCGGTGGTCTTGGACAGTCCCTCCAGGCCGTGTTTGGCGGCCACATAGGCGGACTTATAGGCAGAGGCGCGCAGACCGTGGACCGAGGACACATTGACGATGCGGCCCCATCCCTGGCCGTACATGTGGGGCAGGGCGCCCCGGATGAGCCGGAAGGGTGCCTCCAGCATCACGGTGAGCACCATGTGGAAGACGTCGGGCGGGAACTCCTCGATGGGGCGGACCAGCTGCAGCCCGGCGTTGTTGACCAGCACGTCGGTGCCGGCGGCGGCGAGTTCGGCGGCGTCCAGGTCGGTGAGGTCGAGGACGTGCGGCTCGACGGCGCCCCCGGCGTCCCGGGCCGCCTCGGCGAGCGCCTCCAGGCCCGCGGCGTCCCGGTCGACGGCTCTGACCTCGGCCCCGGCGGCCGCGAGCCGCAACGCGCAGGCGCGGCCGATGCCGCCGGCGGCGCCGGTGACGAGGGCGGTACGGCCACCGAGGTCGAGTGGGGTGGCGTGGGGGGCCGGAAGGGCACGGGGCACGGTCATGTCTCGACCCTAGGCAGCACCCCCACAACGCCCCATGTGGGCAAGCCCTACAGTTCAGCCAGTTCCAGTGGGGTCGAACCATGTGGGTGCGTCGGACATGGCTTGCTTGATCCGGAAGCGCGCGAACTCGTTCAGTTCCGGCAGCGCGTCCACGGCGAACCAGCCGACGTCCAGCGACTCGTCGTCGTTGACCCGTGCCTCGCCGCCGAGGGCACGGCAGCGGAAGGTGATGTCCATGTACTGGCAGACGTCGCCGTTTTCGTACGTCACCGGGTCCAGCGCCTGGACCAGTACGACCCGCTCGACGGCACAGCGCACCGCGGTCTCCTCCTCGACCTCCCGCACGGCGCAGGCCGCGGGCTGCTCCCCGGGGTCGGGAATGCCGCCGATCACCGACCACTTGCGGGTGTCGGTCCGCCGGTTCAGCAGGACTCTGCCCTCGTCGTCGAAGACGAGGGCGGTGACCCCGGGGAGCCAGAGGAGCTGATGACCGGCGGAGGCGCGCAGGGCGCGGATGAAGTCAGGAGTAGCCATGCCCCCGACCCTAACCGGCCGGTCAGAGCCCTCCCCCGCGCTTCAGGGGGCGTGCGGCGGGCGTACTACCGCACGTCACCGGCGCGTCGCCCGCGCACCCCGGCGGCGACGGACCATCCCAGTCCGCCCGCGGCGGCCAGGACGAGGGCGATCTCCGGGAGGATGCCGAGGCGGGTGGCGGGAGTCCGGGAGGTGCGCAGCGGCACCTCCCGCACCAGCGAGTCGGCGACGAACATGCCGGTCCGCTGCGTGATCTCCCCGTCGGGCATGATGACCGCGCTGACCCCGCTGGTCACCGGCACGGTGACGGCGCGGCTGTGCTCCACGGCGCGGACCCGGGACATGGCGAGCTGCTGGTAGGTCATCTCGCTGCGGCCGAAGGTGGCGTTGTTGCTGGGCACCGAGATCATCTGGGCGCCGGCGGTGACCGTGTCGCGCACCGCCCAGTCGAAGGCGGCCTCGTAGCAGGTGACCAGGCCGACGCCGGCACCGTTCATGGTGAAGACGCCCGGCTCGCCGCCCCGGCTGAAGTCCCGGCTGACCATCGACGTCCAGTTCTCGTTGATCGCCCCCACCAGCGAGCGCAGCGGGAGGTACTCGCCGAACGGCTGGATCTGCCGTTTGTCGTAGGTGTCGACGGGGCCCTTCTCCGGGTCCCAGAGGATCTGCTCGTTGAGCAGCTCGCCGTCCCTGTCGACCACGCCGCCGACCGAGATGGGCGCGCCGATGGCCTTGGCCGCCTTGTCGATGACGGTGCGCGCGTCGGGGTTGGTGAAGGGGTCGATGTCGGAGGAGTTCTCCGGCCACAGCACGATGTCGGGGCGCTCGGCCTTGCCGGCCGCGACGTCCGCGGCCAGGCGCTCCGTCTCCCGCGCGTGGTAATCGAGGACCGCGCGCCGCTGGGAGTTGAAGTCGAGACCGAGGCGGGGCACGTTCCCCTGGATGACGGCGACGGTCACGGTGCCGGCCTCGGCCTCGTCGCTGACCAGCGACCGGGCGGCGAGGGCGGCCACCAGCGGTACGGCGACGCTCAGCACGCCGACGGCCGCCGCGGCCCGCCGTACGGTCCCGGTGCGCCGGGCCCGCAGGGTCAGCCGGACGATCTCGTACAGGCCGAAGCCGCACAGCACGACGGCGAAGCCCAGTACGGGGGTGCCGCCGAGCGCGGCGAGCGGCAGGAAGACACCGTCCGCCTGACCGAACGCGATCTTGCCCCAGGGGAAGCCGCTGAACGGTACGCGCGCGCGTACCGCCTCGCCGGCGATCCACAGCGCCGCCGCCCACACCGGCCACCCGGGGAGTTTCGACACCGCGGCGACACCCGCGCCGACCAGCGCGACGAAGACCGCCTCGATCACCACGAGGGCGATCCACGGGCCGGGGCCGACCTCCACACCGGTCCACACCAGCAGCGGCAGCAGGAAGCCGAGGCCGAAGAGGTAGCCGAGGCCGAGCGCCGCCTTCCAGCTCCGGCCGCGCAGCACCCAGCCGAAGACGGCGAAGGCGGGCAGGGCCAGCCACCACAGGGTGCGCGGCGGGAAGCTGACGTAGAGGAGCAGGCCCGAGAGCGCGGCTGCGGCGGCCGGGAGGAGGCGCACCAGCCGCCCGCCCCGCGCCGGGGGCGCGGTCCGCGGCGGCATCGGGTCCGACTCGTCGACGGGGGTTGCGGTGACGGTCACTCCGGGAGTCTACGGCGCGTGACCTGGCGGCCGACAGCACGGTCGGCGGGGTGCGGGACGCCGGGCGGACCCTCGCCGCCCCGGGTGTGCGGGCCGCGTGCCGCATCGTTTCCGCGCGGCTTGTCACCACACGTCCCCACACCGTGCACCAGCCGTTACGGTGTGCCGGTGCCCTGGTCGCGCGGCCCGGCGCTTGCGGGGCTTCTCCCAGGTCCCTGAGGCACTGGGGAGGCAGGACTGCCCGCGGCTGCGCGGTCAGTGTCTGCGGGGGCGGAGGCGGTCCCGGATGACTGTCACCGCCGCTTCCGCGTCGTCCACCGTCACCGTGAAGGTGTGGCCGTCCCACAGGCGCAGGATGATGCCCTCGCCGCGGCGTACGACGACCGCCGTGCCCTTCTCGGGGCGCCAGCGGTATCCCCAGCCGCCCCAGTGCCGCGGGGTGACGTGCGGGGCGAACTCCGCGCCCGCGACGTGCGAGAGCGGGATACGGCGGCGGGGCACGCCGATGTGACCGCAGCGCACCTCCAGATGCTCCTCGTCGACCCGCAGCGCGACGTGCACGAAGGCGAGGGTGCCGAACAGGACCAGCAGCCCGGCGGCGATGCAGCCGACGACGGCCATGGCCAGCGGCGCGATGCCGGACGTCCACTGGGAGTCGACGGCCAGCGCGATGCCGAGCGCCAGGCAGGCGGCGCCGATCAGCGCCAGGAACCACTGGAAGCGGTTGGTCGCGCGACCGGTCCAGACCTCGGGGTACGGGGCATGCTCGCCGTGGCGGTGGTCCCTCATGAAATCGAGGTTACTCAGAATTCGCTCCGCGGGTACCGCGTGGCGCAGCGTTACTGGGCCGTCCGGGCGGCAGCGGCGTGCCGCAGCAGCCGGCCCTCCGCGTAGGTGAGGGCGGCCGTGGGCAGCGCGCCCTCGCGTCCGCTCAGCAGCACCGTCAGGGTGCCGCTCGCCGACGTCTGGGGGGCGGGCTGCTCACCGAGGCGGCGCAGGGCCTGTGCGGCCACCGCTCCGGCGGAGCCGTGCAGGGCGAGCGGGGGGCGGCCGGGACGCTGCACGGCGGCCCGGATGCGCTCGGCGACCAGTTCGTAATGGGTGCAGCCCAGGACGACGGTCGTCACGTCGTCCGGGGTGAGCTCGGCGGCCGCGGCGACGGCGGCGTCGATCGCCGTCTCGTCCGCGCGCTCCACCGCCTCGGCCAGCCCCCAGCACGGCACCTCGGTGACGGTGACGCCGTCGGCGAAGTTCTCGATCAGGTCCCGCTGGTAGGGGCTGCCGGTCGTGGCCGGTGTGGCCCAGATCGCCAGCGGTCCGCCGCCGGCCGCCGCCGGTTTGATCGCCGGGACGGTGCCGATGACCGGCAGGCCGGGCTCGAGGCGGGCCCGCAGGGCGGTGAGGGCGTGCACCGTGGCGGTGTTGCAGCCGACGATCAGCGCGTCGGGCCGGTGCGCGGCGGCCGCCTCGGCGACGGCGAGGGCACGCCCGGTGAGGTCCTCCGGGGTCCTGGGCCCCCAGGGCATGCCGTCGGGGTCGAGGGAGAGGACGAGATCGGCGTCGGGGCGCAGACGCCGTACCGCGGCGGTGGCCGCCAGCAGCCCGATTCCGGAGTCCATGAGCGCGATCTTCACCCGGCCACGATAGACGATGAGCCGCTTCGGGCCTCTGTCGTGGGGCAGACTGCGGCAGGTGAGCGCCATTGTGTGGAGTGCCGCCGGATCACTCGCCGCCTGGTGGTGGCTGCTGTTCTGCCAGGGCTTCTTCTGGCGTACGGATGTGCGGCTCCCGCCGTCCCGCGACCCGGGGACCTGGCCGTCGGTGTGTGTCGTGGTCCCCGCCCGGGACGAGGCGGCGGTGCTGCCCGCGAGCCTGCCCTCGCTGCTCGCCCAGGACTATCCGGGCCGGGCCGAGGTCTTCCTCGTCGACGACGGCAGCACGGACGGCACCGGGGAGCTCGCGCGGGAGCTCGCGGACCGGCACGGCGGGCTGCCGCTCACGGTGGGCTCGCCGGGCGAGCCGCCCGCCGGCTGGACCGGCAAGCTGTGGGCGGTGCGGCACGGCATGGGGCTGGCACGCGCGCGTGACCCCGAGTACCTGCTGCTGACGGACGCCGACATCGCGCACGCCCCGGACAGTCTGCGCCGGCTGGTGGCGGCGGCCCGTACCGGGGGGTTCGACATCGTGTCGCAGATGGCCCGGCTGCGGGTGGAGAGCCTCTGGGAACGTCTGGTCGTACCGGCGTTCGTCTACTTCTTCGCGCAGTTGTACCCGTTCCGCCGGATCGGGCGGGAGGAAACCCGTACGGCCGCCGCGGCGGGCGGCTGTGTGCTGCTGCGTGCCGAGGCGGCCGGGCGGGCGCGGGTCCCGGACGTGATCCGGGGGGCCGTCATCGACGACGTGGCGCTCGCCCGCGCGGTGAAGCGGGGCGGCGGACGGGTCTGGCTGGGACTCGCGGACCGGGTGGACAGCGTGCGTCCGTATCCGCGGCTGCGCGACCTGTGGCGCATGGTGGCGCGGAGCGCGTACGCGCAACTGCGGCACAGCCCGGTGCTGCTGGCCGGTACGGTCGCCGGGCTGGCGCTGGTGTACCTGGTGCCGCCCGTCGCGGTGATCGTGGGCGCGGTGACGGGAAGCGGGGTGGCGGCGGTCCTCGGCGCGGCGGCCTGGCTGGTGATGTCGGGGACGTACGTGCCGATGCTCCGGTACTACCGGCAGCCGCTGTGGCTCGCTCCCCTGCTGCCGTTCACCGCGTTCCTGTACCTCCTGATGACGGTGGACTCGGCGGTGCGGCACCACCGGGGGCGCGGTGCGGCCTGGAAGGGCCGCACCTACGCACGTCCGGACGCCGTACCGGACGAGGGCTGAACAGCCCTCACTTGCGGCCGGGGGTCCAGTTCATGCCCCACCCGTAGGCGTGATCGACGGTGCGCTGCGGGCTCACTCCGCGCTCGGGGACCAGGTAGCGGGCCTCGCGCCGGACGACGAGCTCGCCGCCGCCGGTGTTGGTGATCAGGGCGAGCGCGCACACCGTCGAGGGGACGGTGCACTCGTCGAGGGAGAAGTCGATCGGCGCGCCGTGCTGCGGCCGGAGCGTGACCGTGGCGTGCAGGTCGGCGAAGGAGCGGGCGCCCTCGTAGATGGTGACGAAGACGAGGACGCGCCGGAGGAGGTGCTTGTGGTCGAGGTTGACGGTGAGGTTCTCGCCGTTCGCCGCGGCACCGGTGCGGTCGTCGCCGTCCAGGTGGATGAAGGGGGGCTGGTGCAGTGCGCCGAAGGCGTTGCCGAGGGCCTGGACGACGCCCTTGCGTCCGTCGGTGAGTTCGTACAGGGCGCACAGGTCGAGGTCGAGGTCGGAGTGCAGGGCGACCGGGCGGCCCAGCTTGCCGGCCCAGCCGGAGAACTGCTTGCGGACCTCCCAGTCGAGGTTCACGTGCAGGGCGCCCGACGTGCCGCCCTGTTTGGTCAGGGAGACGGAGGGGGCCGCCTTGGTGAGCGTCACCTTCGTCAGCCGGACCGGTGCGGGGGGTGCGGACGGCGGGGGCGGTGCGGCCGGAGGGGACATGGTGACCGGCGGCGCGACGGGCGGCACCGGGGCCACGGGGGCGGCGGGTGCCGCGGGGGCGCGCTGCGGCTCGTCCACCGTGATGCCGTAGTCGGTGGCGAGGCCCTCGAGTCCGCTGCTGTATCCCTGGCCTACGGCGCGGAACTTCCAGGCGCCCTGGCGCCGGTAGAACTCGCCGAGGACGAACGCCGTCTCGGTGGTCGCGCCCGTGCTGTCGAAGCGGGCCGCCACGGTGCCGTTCGCGGCGTCCTTGACCTCGATGCACAGGTCCTGGACCTGTCCGAACGTGCCGCCGTCGCAGGAGGCGGCCAGGATCACCGTCTCGATGCCGGGCTCCACGCGCGCGAGGTCGACGAGCAGGGTGTCGGTGGCCCGCCCTCCCGCGTCCCGCTTGCCCTCGTGGCGCACGGCGCCGGAGGCGTGGGCGGGCTGGTTGTAGAAGACGAAGTCGTCGTCGGAGCGGACCTTCCCGCCGGTCAGCAGGAGGGCCGAGGCGTCCGCGTCGGGTACGCCGGGGCCGGAGCGCCGGCCCACGTCCACCCGTAGGGCCGTCGTCGGCACCGGTGTGTTCGATCCCTTCGGCATTGACATGTCCGCCCCCATCACGGGTCGCCGCGCCGGGCCGGGACCCGGTGTCCGTCGGTGTTCGTGCGCACAACTTATTCCCCCGCCCGGGGAACTCCCACGGGGAGTGCGCGGGAACCGGTGGCCAACCGCCGGTAACCCGTCCGGAACTCGGCCTTTACACGAAATACTCCTGCCGATGTGCCCGTTTTCCACAAGTTCGCTCGTATTGGGGATCCCCGGTCACGCCGGGCACGGAAAACAACCCTCTTATCGGTCTCCCCAACCAGCACATCGTGGGCTTAACTTATGTGCCATGACCTCCCCCCGCTCCACTTATGGCGGCGGCTACTACTCCGCTGCCTTCCCGGACACCCCGATCTACGACTCCCTCGTGGCCGAGCGGGGTACCCCGCAGATCGCCCCGATCCGGGTCCCCGCCGCGTACGAGGCGCCGGCCAGCCATCTGCCCGCCCTCCCCTCGGCATTGCCCGCCCTCCCGGCGGCTCCGTCCCAGCCCTCCTACGGCTACCCGCAGGCGCCGCAGCCCGCCCCGTTCCAGCAGGCGCCCGCGGCGTACATCCCGCAGCAGGCGACCGCGCCGCGCGGCTACCCCGGCCCCCAGCCGCAGCCGCCGCGTCCGGTTCCGCCCGCGGGCTACGAGGCGATGCGCCCCGCGGCCCCGCGGCCGGGTCCCGCTCCCTACCAGGACCCGTACAACAGCCAGCAGTACCGCGGGTACTGAGCCTGCCCGGGGCTGTCGGTGCCGTACGGCACGACGGCCCCGCGGGCGTGCCCATCCGCACCCGATCCGCCGGAGGCCCCGAGGTCGCTTCCGGCTGTCCCCGGGGAGGGAACCGGACCTCCGCCCAGCGGGGCGGGAAACACGGTTCCGCCTCGGACAGCACCGACCGCCGCACTTCGCACGGAACGCCGCCGGGCCTCCGACCGGCGGCGTCCGGCTGTCCGCGGCGGGAACACGGGCATCGGCGCCGACGCGCGGGTCCGCGGCCCCGCGGTTCCCCTCGCGGGCGCGGGAACCGGGCCCCGGGCCCGTGCGTTGGCCTTTCACGAGAGATCCGTGAAAGGACCCGCGGGGGGAAGGGGGCGCGGACCGTGCGAGCGATCAGCGGACTCTGGCGCTGGCGGCACAACCCGTTGTGCCGCGGGACCGACCTGGCCGAGGCCTGGGTGGCGTTCACGGCGCTGCTGCTCGTCCTCGTCGCCGCACCGGTGGCCGGCGTCCTCGTCGGAGGCGCCGCCCAGGACGTCCTGCAGCGTTCCGTCCGCGCACAGCACCAGTCCCGGCACCTGGTGACGGCCACGGTGGTGCGCGAGCTCGATCCGTCCCCGTCGGCCGGCGACCCGGAGACGTCCGCCGGCGGGGATCCGCCCCACCGCGTCCTCGCCCACTGGACCGCGCCGGACGGCACCGAGCGGAGCGGGCCGGTACCGACCCGCCTGAAGGACCCCCGCCCGGGCGACCGCTTCCGGATATGGACCGACGGGCACGGGAGAACGGTGGCCCGGCCCCTGGACACCGCGACGGCCACGACGCACGCCGTGCTCGCCGGCCTCGGCGCCGCCCTGGCGACCGCGGCCCTCGCCGAGGGCTTCAGACGGCTGGCCGTCCGGCGCATGGTCCGCCGCCGGTACGCGCGTTGGGAC
Organism: Streptomyces sp. NPDC014676; assembly: GCF_043084105.1. Classification (NCBI taxonomy): domain Bacteria; kingdom Bacillati; phylum Actinomycetota; class Actinomycetes; order Kitasatosporales; family Streptomycetaceae; genus Streptomyces; species Streptomyces sp. NPDC014676. Next base: position 259,121 of record NZ_JBIBZI010000005.1, read on the forward strand.
CGGGCGTGGGAGAAGGCGGGCCCGGACTGGGGCAGGACCGGGACCGGCAGCTGACCGACGTTCCGGCTCCGGTCAACCCGGTGCCCGCGCGCACGCTACGGTGGTCCGGCCGAACCGATCGGCGGCAACACGCGCGCGAACGAGCCACGTACGACAAGGTGGGGGCACAGCTACGCCATGGCACAGGGCACGGTCCAGGTGACGCACACCGGCACATCGAGGTGGCGGCGCCGCACGGGTGAGTACGCATCGCTCGCCGCCGCCCTGGAGGCCGCGGCCGAGGGCGACGTCCTCACCGTCGCTCCCGGGACCTACCGGGAGAACCTCGTCGTGCAGCGGGCGGTGACCCTGCGCGGCCCCGAGGGCTCACCCGGCTCGGTGCGCATCGCGCCCCCGGACGGCGTTCCGCTGACCGTGCGCGCCTCGGCGGTGGTCCAGGACCTGCACGTGGAGGGGCAGGACGCCACCGCCCCGGCCGTGCTGGTCGAGGGTGGCACCCCGGAGCTGCGCGACATACGCGTGGTCACCCGGTCCGCGGCCGGCATCGAGGTGCGCGGTGGCGCCCGGCCCACGGTGCGCCGCTGCACGGTCGACAATCCGGCGGGCGCCGGCATCGCCGTACTGGACGGCGGGGGCGGGGTGTTCGAGGAGTGCGAGGTGGTCGCCGCGGGGCAGGCGGGGGTCGCGGTGCGCGGTGGCGCCCATCCGCGCCTCGAGCGCTGCCGGGTGCATCACGCCTCGGGCTCGGGACTGACCGTGACCGGGGAGAACTCGGCGCTGGAGGCGGTGGGTTGCGAGGTCTACGAGGTGCGGGGCAGCGGTGTCCAGGTCACCGGCCGCGCCACCGCGCACCTCACCGACTGCGATGTGCACCGGACGACCGGGGACGGCGTCACGCTCGACACGGACGCGGTGCTGACGCTGGCCGACTGCCGGATCCACGACATCCCGGAGAACGCGGTCGACCTGCGGTCCCGTTCGGTGCTCACGCTGACCCGCACCAGCGTGCGGCGGTTCGGCCGCAACGGTCTGTCGGTGTGGGACCCGGGCACCCGCGTGGACGCCAACCAGTGCGAGATCTTCGACAGCACCGGTGACTACCCCGCGGTGTGGGTGAGCGACGGCGCCACCGCCGTACTGGACTCCTGCCGGGTGCACGACGTGCCGGACGCCCTGTTCGTGCTCGACCGCGGTTCCCGCGCGGACGTCGTCGACAGCGATCTGACGCAGGTGCGCAACACGGCCGTGTCGGTGAGCGACGGCGCCACCGCGCAGCTCGACGACTGCCGGATCCGGGAGGCGGCGACGGGCGCCTGGTTCCGCGACCACGGCAGCGGCGGCACCCTCGACAACTGTTCCCTGGACGACGTGCAGACCGGCGTGATCGTCACCAAGGGCGCCGACCCGACCGTCGAACGCTGCACCGTCGGCTCCCCCGCCGAGGCCGGTGTCTACGTCTCGGCCGGCGGCCGCGGAACCTTCGTGAACTGCCGGGTCACGGGCAGCGGCGGCTACGGCTTCCATGTGATCGACGGCAGCCGTACGACGCTGCGGAGGTGCCGTACGGAGCGCTGCGCGCGCGGTGGGTACGAGTTCGCCGAGGGCGACGCGGCGTCCGGTTCGGGCGGTCCCGTCGTGGAGGACTGCACCAGCGACGAGAGCGGGAGCCCGAAGCCGGCGGCGGCACCGGAGCCGGCCGCCGTGCGGACGGTGAGCCACACCACCGGCCTGCTGAGCTCCGTTCCCGCCGCCCGCACGGCCGAGCCGGCACCCCCCGTCCCCGCCCCTGAGCCGCAGACCCGCACCTCCAAGGCCGTGCTCGGGGAACTCGACGCGCTGGTGGGCCTGGAGAGCGTCAAGCGCGAGGTGCGCGCCCTCACCGACATGATCGAGGTGGGCCGGCGCCGGCAGCGGGCGGGCCTGAAGGCGGCGTCGGTCAAGCGGCATCTGGTGTTCACCGGCTCCCCCGGCACCGGCAAGACCACCGTGGCCCGTCTGTACGGCGAGATCCTCGCCTCGCTCGGGGTGCTGGAGCAGGGGCATCTGGTCGAGGTGTCCCGGGTCGACCTGGTCGGCGAGCACATCGGCTCCACCGCGATCCGCACCCAGGAGGCGTTCGAGAAGGCGCGCGGCGGTGTGCTGTTCATCGACGAGGCGTACGCGCTCTCCCCTCAGGACGCCGGGCGCGACTTCGGCAAGGAGGCCATCGACACGCTGGTGAAGCTGATGGAGGACCAGCGGGACGCGGTGGTGGTGATCGTGGCCGGCTACACGGCCGAGATGGAGCGGTTCCTGTCGGTCAACCCGGGTGTGGCGTCCCGTTTCTCACGGACGATCACCTTCGGCGACTACGGCCCCGAGGAGCTGCTGCGGATCGTGCGGCAGCAGGCCGAGGAACACGAGTACCGGCTGGCGCCGGGCGCCGACGAGGCTCTGCTCGCGTACTTCACCGACATCCCCAAGGGGCCCGCGTTCGGCAACGGGCGCACCGCGCGGCAGACCTTCGAGGCGATGGTCGAGCGACACGCGAGCCGGGTGGCCCAGCTCGACGAGCCGACCACCGACGACCTGACCCTCCTCTACGCCGAGGACCTGCCCGCGCTGTCCTGAGCGCCGTCGGGCTCCTCCGTGTGCCGGGGCGCCGGTACCCCGGGACGCAGACGGGCGAGCAGCCGGTGCCGTTCCTCGGCGAACGCCGGGTCGGCCTGGTAGTCGGAGTGGCCGAGGATCGGCGCGGGCAGGGGGTGGGCCTCGGTGCGGCCGTAGGCGAGGGGGTCCTGGAGGGCGGGGCGGTCCACGGCGGGGCCGCAGTCGCCGGGCAGCCGCATCGGTCCGCCGATGGGGTCGGTGCGCCGGTGGAGGTTGCGCCAGCAGTCGACCTCCCGGTGCAGGGAGGTGAGCGCGTCCGGGCCGAAGTGGGCCGGGAACCAGCGGCCGTACAGCCGCTCCAGCGGGGAGCCGTAGGTCAGCAGCGCGACGCGTCTGCGGGTGGACGGCGCGAGCTGCCAGGCCGTGGCGGCGGCGAGGACGCTGCCCTGGGAGTGGCCGGAGATCACCAGCCGGCCGCCGGTGGCCCGGGTCCAGGTGGCGATCCGCCAGGTCAGGTCGGGCACCGCGCGCTCGGCGTAGCAGGGCGGCGCGAAGGGGTGCGCGGCGCGCGGCCAGAAGGTGCCGACGTCCCACAGGATGCCGATGGTGCGCCGCGCGGAGGCGTCCTTGTAGGCGCGGCGGCCCGAGGCGACGAGGAGGACGAAGCCGAGTCCGATCAGCCAGGAGCCCAGCGCCTGCGCGGTCTCGGCGGCGCCATGGACGACGGCGTACGAGCCCCGGGCGGCCTCGCCGGGTGTCCTGTCGGTGGTCAGGGCGCCGACGAGGGCACCGGCGCCCAGCAGCAGGGTCGCGGCGGAGGTGACGGCGAGGACGCGCGGCGCGCGGTCGGTGAGCGTGGCCATGGCGCGCACGGAGGCGATACGGCGGGTGCGGCCGGGGTCGCCCGTCTCGCCGGGGTACTCGCGTTCCACGGCGGCGCGCTCCGCGCGTGCGAGCCGCCAGGCGCGCCGGGCGAGCCAACCGCACAGCAGCAGCACCAGGACGAGCAGCGGCGGGATGACGGACGCCTGCCAGGTGAGCAGCACGGGCGGGCCGGGGATCGAGGTCCCGGTGCCGTCCAGCCAGTCGGAGACCCGCTGGGAGACACCGCCGGACATCACGCCGCCCAGCGCGCAGGCGAGCATGGCGACCGCCGGTCCGGCCAGGCCCCGCATCGCGGCGCGCCGGTCCGGGGCGGTGCGGTGCAGGCTGCGGGCGACTCCGGCGAGCACGATCACCAGCAGGCCCTGGACGAGGGCGAGGGCACCGAAGGTGGCGTCGCCCGGCAGCCTGCCCGCCGACTCCCAGCCGGGGCGCTCCCACCCGGCGTAGAGCAGGGTGAGGGCGAGCAGGACGAGCGCGGCGAGCGGCAGGTACCGTACCAGGCGCCGGTCGAGTCCGGCGTCCAGCCGGCGTTCGGAGCGGCCCCGGCGGCACACCACCCCCACCACGGCGCACGCCCCGGCGGCCAGTGCCGCCTCCAGGAGCACACCGAGGACGGCCAGGACGGCCGGGCCGCCCGGCTCGCGGTCGTGGCGGGCGGCGGCGGAGCCGACCGCGGCGGCGACGGTGAGCAGTCCCGCGGCGGTGTGCGCGGCGCGCAGCCGGGCGACCAGGCGCCGGCCGTACCAGAAGCCGGGCCGGCCCAGTGCGGCGCGCCCGCCGTCCTCCTCGGGCTCGGGGTCGTGGGTCATCGGCTGCTGGGACTCGTACGCGCTCCAGGTGCGCAGGGACAGGAACCACAGCAGGCCGGTGAGGGCGGCCGGCACCAGGGCGGCGAGCGCCAGCCTGCGGCCCGGCGCGCTCCACCAGCCGCCGTCGGACATCACGGGCGAGAGGAAGCCGAGCCAGGAGTGCCGTTCGGCGCACGCGCGCGTGCCCGCGCACTGCCAGGCGGCCAGGTCGAGGGCGACCTCGCAGACGGCCGCGACGAGCAGCACCGTCAGGCTCAGTGCGGCCAGCCGCACCAGCAGCCCGTACAGCCGGACCGCGCGCCGGCGGCCGTGGGCGGTGGGGCGCATCCAGTGGGCGAGGTTGACCACCATGAAGGGGAGCAGCAGCAGCCACAGGGCGCGGGTGCCGTTCCCGGAGGTGAGGTTGCACCAGACGTAGGCCTCGGGGACGGGCCCCTCGCGCCGTCCGGCGGGCCGGTGCTCCGCGTCGGCGTCGTCGGCGCGGCGGAACACGGCGGCGATGTCGTCACCGGTGATCCGGACCGTGCGCGGGTCGTCGAGCATCTCCTGGGGGGTGGTGCCGCCCACCCCGTGGACCAGGAGTTCCAGGGCGGTCCCGTCGGTGCCCTCGGCCGGTCCGTGCCGCTGCGCGTTCTCCACTGATCCGCACTTCCCCCGTGACGCCCCGTCGGCTCCGTCCGTGCGGGCACAGGATCTCCCGTACCGGAACGGCTCACACCTCTCGTCACGTAGTCTCCCCGATCCGTGGGGCAAGCAAGCGACATGTGGACCATCAGTGACATGCGCGCGACGAATCATCGATGGCGCCGCGCGGGGCACGGCATGCGAGGATGGGACGTCCGCGCACCGATGACGGTCGGAAACCTGCTCGTCGCAGAGGGTGCGGGGCGTGTCGGACGGTTTGCGGCGAAAGGACCGGAGCGTACGTGAGCGAGAATCAGAACCTGCTCGCGGAGCAGCGGCGCACCCTGATCCTCGACGAGGTCCGGCGCCGGGGCGGGGTCCGGGTCAACGAGCTGACCCGCAAGCTCGGCGTGTCGGACATGACGGTCCGCCGCGACCTGGACGCACTGGCCCGGCAGGGCGTGCTGGAGAAGGTGCACGGCGGCGCGGTCCCGGTGGTGGAGGCGAGCACGCACGAGCCCGGGTTCGAGGCCAAGTCGGGCCTGGAGCCGACCGCCAAGGAGGACATCGCGCGGGCGGCGGCCGAACTGGTCTCCCCCGGCGCGGCGATCGCGCTGTCGGGCGGTACGACGACCTTCGCGCTGGCGCACCGGCTGGTGGACGTCCCGGACCTCACGGTGGTCACCAACTCGGTACGGGTGGCCGATGTGTTCCACGCGGCGCAGCGCACGTCGGGGACCCGGCAGGGCGCGGCCACGGTCGTCCTGACCGGCGGGGTGCGCACGCCGTCCGACTCACTGGTGGGGCCGGTGGCCGACCAGGCGATCGCGGCGCTCCACTTCGACCTGCTGTTCCTCGGGGTGCACGGGATATCGGTGGAGGCGGGGCTGTCCACGCCGAACCTCGCGGAGGCGGAGACCAACCGGCGTCTGGTGCAGTCGGCCCGGCGGGTGGTCGTGGTCGCCGACCACACCAAGTGGGGCACGGTGGGGTTGAGTTCGTTCGCGTCCCTGGAGCAGGTCGACACCCTGGTGACGGATTCCGGGCTGCCCGCGGGGGCACGCGCGGAGGTGTCCGAGCATCTGCGGCGGCTGGTGGTGGCGGGCGAGCCGGAGGAGACCGCGGACCTCTGACGGGCCCGTCGTCCGCGGTGCGCCCGCATGCGGTCAAGTCCGGTGTATGTCAAGGAGGTTGTGTCCATGGCCCACCGTCTGCGCCCCGTGGGGCACGAGTTCGCGGCAACGGCACCCGTACGACTGGTCTTCGGGCGGGAGATCACCGCCGCACCGGAGCGGGTCCACCGTGCTCTCGCCGGGACGTGAGCGGCTGGACGGAATGGTTCGGGCCGGTCACGCCGGCCCGCCCCCTCGACGACGGGGCGGGGCGTGAGATCCGGCTCCGGGGCGGCGCCCGGTTCCGTGAGACGGTCCTGGTGGCCAGGGAGCCCGAGGTGTACGCCTATCGCGTCGACGTGACGAACACGCCGGGCGCCCGGGCCATGGCCGAGGAGTGGCTGCTCACCCCGGCCGGGTCGGGCACACGGGTCCGGTGGACCTTCGCAGCCGACGGCACGGCGGCCTTCCGGCTCGCGCTGAGGGCCGCGCGCCCGGGGCTGGGCCAGACCTTCCGCAACGCGCCGGCCGCTCTGGACCGCCGCCTGGCGGGGTAGCCGTCAGGCGGCCCAGACCCCGGTCCGCAGCAGGGAGTCGATCGCCGCCGTGTACGGCGCGATGTCCAGGCCCTGGCCGGACAGCCAGGCGTCCGAGTAGTACTTGTCCAGGTACCGGTCCCCCGGGTCGCACAGCAGCGTCACCACGCTTCCCCGCCGCCCGTCCGCCACCATCTCCGCGACGATCTTGAGCGCGCTCCACAGCCCGGTGCCGGTGGAGCCCCCCGCCTTGCGGCCGATGGCCCGCTCCAGGGCCCGCACCGCGGCGATGCCGGCCGCGTCGGGCACCTTCATCATCCGGTCGATCGCGCCGGGTACGAAGCTCGGCTCCATACGGGGCCGTCCGATGCCCTCGATCCGGGAGCCGCGGTCGCAGGCGACGCCCGGATCGCCGGTGGTCCAGCCCTGGAAGAAACACGAGTTCTCCGGGTCGGCGACACAGACGCGGGTGTCGTACTGCATGTAGTGGACGTAGCGCGCGAGGGTCGCCGAGGTGCCGCCGGTGCCGGCCGTGGCGACGATCCACGCGGGTTCCGGGAACCGCTCCAGCTCCAGCTGGCGGAAGATCGATTCGGCGATGTTGTTGTTGCCCCGCCAGTCGGTGGCCCGCTCGGCGTAGGTGAACTGGTCCATGTAGTGGCCGCCGGTCTCCGCCGCGAGGGCGGCGGACGCCTCGTACATGGTGCGGGGGTCGTCCACGAAGTGGCACCGACCGCCGTGGAACTCGATCAGGCGGCACTTCTCGGCACTCGTCGTGCGCGGCATGACGGCGATGAAGGGCACGCCGATCAGCTTCGCGAAGTACGCCTCCGACACGGCCGTGGAACCGCTGGACGCCTCGATCACCGGGCGGCCCGGACGGATCCAGCCGTTGCACAGCCCGTAGAGGAAGAGCGAGCGGGCCAGCCGGTGTTTGAGGCTGCCGGTGGGGTGGGTCGACTCGTCCTTCAGGTAGAGGTCGACGCCCCACCGCTCGGGCAGCGGAAAGCGCAGCAGATGGGTGTCGGCCGAGCGGTTGGCGTCGGCCTGCACCCTGCGCACGGCCTCTTTCAGCCAGGCCCGGTAGGCGGCGTCGCTGTGGTCGACGTCGAGGGTGGCACCGGTCAGGGTCTGTCGGGGAGTGCTCACGGCAGGGCTCCTTACGCTGAGCACCGACGGCGTACCGCGCTGCCGGTACCCCGATCATAAACACCATCCGCACCACCTCTCACCTGCATAAACACTCCTTTGAGCCGCTCAAAGGCGCCCTGGGGCGCGCAACGTGGCGACAGGGGGGCGCATTGGCGCGAGTGCACCCCGGGCCCCGGGGAACGGTGGCGCGCGCACTGGTGCTCGACGGCCGGTGCGGGCAGACTGCACCGGCGTGAGCAGGGCCCCGTACGGGGGCACACTGGAGCTGGGCAGGAGCCGGCCCGTGGAGCACGGTCCGGCACACCGACGCGCACAAGGGGGCGGGTGGCATGGCGGAGCCGGAGTTCACGGCCACGGGCGTGCGGATCGGCAAGCGGCTGCGTTCGCTCACCCGGGCCGGCCAGGTCCGGATCAGCGAGGGCCGGCTGGAGCTGCTCACCAGCTACGGCAGCGAGATCGACAGCGCGCCGGTGCAGGCGGTGCGGGCGTCCAGGCCCTGGTTCGCACCCGAGGACCGGGCGCTCGCGGACCTCAACGGCAACCGGTACTCGCTGACTCTGGGCGATCACGACCCCGCGCCGGGTGAACCCGGCCCGCCTGCCGCCAGCCGTTTCATCGAGGCCGTGCGCCGGGCGTCGGGGCGCGGCGCCTGAGATGTCCGTGACTTGCGTCACTTCGCCTCGTACGTCACGCTGGTCTCACGTCACTCTGGGTTTACCGGCGATAACGCTGCGAACCAGCCCGCCGGCCACGACAGCAGGCGGCAGTGTCACGCAGGCGCCCTGCTGGATCCGTCTTCCGTGTTCTTCCGGACCTCACGTCGGGGAGTCGCAGCCGTGATCACTCACCCAAGCAGGCACTGCGCGGTGGAGCTCCAAGCCCTGCCGTCGCGGATCGGCCAAGTCCGCAGAATCGTATCTGCGCAGTTGCGTTACTGGCATATGGACTCGTTGATAGACCGGGCATCGCTCGGTGTGACGGAGCTGTTGTCCAACGTCCACCGGCACGCCCGGCCCGACAAGACCTGCACCGTCGAGATCGAGCTGCTGCTCGACCGGCTCAAGGTGTCGGTGCACGACCACGACCCGCGCCTGCCGGTCATGGCGGACGCGAGCCCGCTCGCCACGTGCGGGCGCGGGCTGGCGATGATCGCCGCGATGAGCGAGAGCTGGGGCGCGGTGCCGGACGGCGAGTCCGGCAAGATCGTGTGGTTCACCCTGCCGACACCGTCCGCGCCCGCCGCGCCCGCATGGGACCGGCAACCGCGGATCACGGCCGACGAGCCCGCCGGCCACCGCTTCGCGGAGATCGCCCTCGTGGAACACACCACCGAGGACCACCACGCCGAACGGGCCCCCGCCCGCTCCGCCGTCCCCGGCTGACCGGCGCCGCACCCGCGGGCGATCGTGCCTCCTCCGGTGCCGTACAGGCCCGGGAGGCACCCCGCGCCCCGGGTCGCGCGCCCCGTCCCGCCCCGCGCCGGAGGTCGTGCCGGTCAACGTCCACCCCTCTCACCACGTCGGCCGAACTGCTCCTCCAGGACCGACGACCGGCGCCAGTACTCGTCCTCGTCGATCTCACCGGAGGCGAAGCGGTGGCCGAGCACCGCGAGGAGCGAGTTGTCCTCCGCCGTGAACCGTCCGGGGCCGGTACCACGGTGCCCGCGCCCCACCGTGCGGCGCAGCAGGGCGACACCGCCGCCGATGACCAGGGCCCAGATCAGGGGGAAGAACAGGATCCACGGGCCGGGCCCGCCGTCGCCGAAGTGCGCCAGGGTCTGCATGATCGTCCATCTCCTCGGATGCGCCGTCACGTCGCTACCTTGTGCGACGTCTTCCGAGCATCGCCCCGCGAGGGGAGCCGGGGCGTCGTACGGCCGGCGGCACTGTGCGTACCTCGCGGGGAGTACACGGACGGCCGCGTCCTGCCGAGGAGCACTCGGCTCCCGTGACCACCGGCACGCGCGGCGCCTCTGAGCGGTGGTGCGGGCACGCGCCCGAAGGGGGTCCTGGAGCGGTCGGGCGCGGGCCGGGGCAGCGTGCGTCACCCCCTTCGCGGGGAAGCCGGACCTCGTGGCCGTCCGGTCGGGCGGCGGTGGTCAGCCGCCCGCCTGGTCGCTGTCCTTCATCGCGCCCCAGCCGTGCCAGCGCTCGACCTCGAGCCAGCCGCTGACCCTCGTCCGCTCCCGGTCCGGGTACGGGTTGCCGGTGTAGTGGCGGGAGAGGCGGTCGATGTCGGCCAGGTCCTCGTCGTCGTAGAGCTCGGTCACCCGGCCGATCAGGGTGACGTGGGTGTACCAGCCGTCGCCGTCCAGGACCGTGAGGGTGACGCGGGGGTCGCGGCGGACGTGCTTCAGGCGGACCCGGCCCTCGTCGAAGTTGATCAGCGCGCGGCCGTCCTCCCACAGGTACCAGGTGGGGGTGGACACGGGCGCGCCGTCGGAGCGCAGCGTGGCCATGACGCAGGGGTTGGGCTTGCGCAGCAGTTCCTGCGCCTCGGGGGGAAGCGGGGGCTTGGACACCACGGACTCCTTCGTGTTCGCTGCTCGGCCGGTCAGGTGGCGGGATCGTCGTCGAAGCTGGCGTAGTAGGCGGCGGCCATGTCCTCGTCGCCGTGGCCCCGGGCGTCGGCCCGCTCGAACCGTTCGGCGCTCGCGGCGGCCACGTCCAGGCGGACGCCGTGCTGCTCGCCGGCCCGCACGATCAGTCTGGCGTCCTTCGCCGCGGTCGTCACGGCGAACTGGGCCGGGGTCAGCCGCCCGTCGAGGATCATCCCGGCCTTGGCGTGCAGGTAACCCATGTCGAGGGGGCCGCCGGCGATGAGGTCGAGGAAGCCGTCCGGTGCGACGTCGAGGGCCTTGGCCAGGGCGAGGGCCTCACCGGCGGCGGTGGTCGCGGCGAGCACCCAGCTGTTGGCGACCAGCTTCAGGCGGGTCGCGCCGGCCGTGGCGCCGTCCTCCCCGGTCCACACGGTGCGGGCGCCCACCGCGTCGAACACCGGGGTCACCCGGTCGCGGCCCTCGGCGGGGCCGGCGGCGAGCACGGTGAGCTGTCCGGCCTCGGCGGGCTGGCGGGTGCCGAGGACCGGGGCGTCGTAGAAGAGCAGGCCGTGCTCGCGGGCGAAGCCGGCCAGTTCGGCGACGCCCTCGACGCCCGCGGTGGTGGACTGCGCCCAGACGGTCCCGCGGCGCAGGGCGGGCGCGGCCTGACGCATCGTCTCCAGGGTGGCCGGGCCGTCGTACAGCATGGTCAGCACCACGTCGGCGGACTCGACCGCCTCGGCGGGGGTGCCGGCGATGTGCGCGCCGTCGGCGGCGAGCGGTTCGGCCTTGGCGCGGGTGCGGTTCCAGGCCCGTACGGTGTGCCCGGCGCGCAGGAGGCTGCGGGCCATCGCCGCGCCCATGATGCCGGTACCCAGGACGCTGACGGTGAGCTTCTCGGTCATGACTCCGCTTTCTGTCGGTCGGGCCGCCTTATCGCACCAGTGCCCCGAGAGGGTCGTCCAGCACCGGCTGCCAGGCCAGTTCCGCCGCGCCGACCAGGCTGTTGTGGTCCAGGGTGCAGGGGAGGATGGGGACGCCGCCACTGCGGCCCCACAGGCTGCGGTCGGCGACGACGGCGCGCAGCCGGTCCGGGTCGGCCTCCAGCAGGGTGCGGTGCAGTCCGCCGAGGATGATCCGGTCCGGGTTGAGGATGTTCACCAGTCCGGCCAGGCCCAGGCCGAGGCGGTCGATGAGGGACTCGGTGGCGGTGCGCACGTCCGGGTCGTCGTACTGGCCGCGGATCAGGTCCTCGGCCTGCTTCAGCAGGGAGAACTCGGGGCCCGGCGCACGGCCCGCCGCGGTGAGCAGGGCCAGCGGGTCCGCCTCGACGTCGAGGCAGCCCCGGCTGCCGCAGTGGCAGGGGCGGCCCTCGGGGTTGACGGCGAGGTGGCCGACCTCCAGGGCGAGGCCCGAACTGCCCGAGTGCAGGCGGCCGTCGAGCACCAGCGCGCCCCCCACCCCGCGGTGGCCGGTGGCCACGCACAGCAGGTCGCGGGAGCCGCGCCCGGCGCCGTGCCGGTGTTCGGCGAGGGCGGCGAGGTTGACGTCGTTGGCCGCGAAGGCGGGCCCGTCCAGGCCGGCCGCGCGCACCTGCTCGGCGAAGATCTCCCGCACCGGGGCGCCCGCGGGCCAGGCCAGGTGCAGGGGGTTGAGGGCGAGCCCTTCCGGTTCGGCCACCGCCGACGGCACGGCGAGCCCGGCGCCCACGCACCGCCGCCCCGTCTCCTCCAGCAGTCCGGCGCCGGCCGCGACGACGGAGCCGAGCACCTTCGCGGGGTCGGCGTCGACGACCTCGCAGCCGGGCGCCGTGGCGACGATACGGCCGCCCAGCCCGACCAGGGCCGCCCGGAAACCGTCGGCGTGCACCTGCGCGGCGAGCGCCACGGGCCCGTCCTCGGCGACCGAGAGCCGGTGCGAGGGACGTCCCTGTGAACCGGCCGCCGCGCCGGGCCGGGCGTCCACCCTGATCAGCCCGAGCGCCTCCAGTTCGGCGGCGACCGCGCCGGCCGTCGCGCGGGTCACGCCCAGCTCGACGGTGAGCACCGCGCGGGTCGGCGCGCGTCCGGTGTGCACGAGCTCCAGCGCGGGTCCGAGCGCGCCGCGCCCCCGGTCCAGCCGCGTCCTCGAGGTGGTCCCTTCCCCCGCCGGCCGGGGGTCCGCCTTCCCGCTCATGAACGCGAGTCTCCCATGATCCGCAACCGGAGACGGACTACAGACCACTGACCCGCAGCGTGAGGTTCAGTCTTCCGGCCAGTCCCAGCCCGGGCGGTGCCGTGCCCGCGCGCACCCGGGGAACGCCGTGGTACGCGAGCCTGGAGGGTCCGCCGAAGACGAACAGGTCGCCGCTGCGCGGCTCCACGTCCGTCCAGGGGCGGGTCCGGGTCGCCGTGTTGCCGAAGCGGAAGACACAGGTGTCGCCGAGGCTCAGCGACACCACGGGCGCGTCCGCCTTCTCGTCGCTGTCGCGGTGCATGCCCATGCGGGCGTCGCCGTCGTAGAAGTTGACGAGCGCGATGTCGTACGCGGCACCGCGCGCGGCGTCCGCGCCCAGCGCGTCGGTCACCGCACGGCGGCCCAGTTCGCCGAGCCGGCCGGGGAAGGGTTTCACCGGGGCGCCGTCACCGTCGACGACGGTGCGGGCGTAGCCGTACGGGTACCAGTGCCACCCGAGGCACACCTGCCGGGCGGTCATGGTGCCGCCGCCGGGCGTGCGGACGGTGCGCAGTCCGGCGGGCGGGCGGGCCCTCCCCCAGTCTCGGCTTCGCTCGACCGGGGGGACCCCCACCGGCACGCTTCCAGCAGCTCGTGCTGCGCCCGCGCGTCCAGCCAGTCCGGTACGTGCACCGCGCCGGGCGCGATCTCGCTCCGTGCCCGGGGGAACAGCTCGGTGTCCATGCCTCCCATCCTGCCGGACGCGGCCTGAGCTGCGGCTGGGCTAGCCTGGTCGGACGATGAACGACCGTATGACGACCGCGTGGGGCGAGCCGGTGCTGGCCAGGTTCCCCGAGGACCCGAGGGACAGGCTGCGGGCCTGGGACGCGTCCGACGAATATCTCCTCAGGCATCTCGCCGACCGGCGGGTCCCGCTGTCCGGCGCGGTCGTGGTCGTCGGCGACCGCTGGGGCGCGCTGGTGACGGCGCTCGCCGCGCACCGGCCGACGCAGATCACCGACTCCTGGCTCGGGCAGGAGGCGACCCGCGCGAACCTGGCCCGCAACGGCGTCGAGCCGGGCGCGGTACGGCTGCTCACCACGCAGGATCCCCCGCCGGCCCGGATCGACGTCCTGCTCGTCCGCGTGCCGAAGAGCCTGGCGCTGCTGGAGGACCAGTTGCTGCGGCTGGCGCCGGCGGTGCACGAGGGCACGGTCGTCGTCGGCACCGGCATGGTGAAGGAGATCCACACCTCGACGCTGGACCTCTTCGAGCGGATCCTCGGCCCGACCAGGACCTCGCTCGCCGAGAAGAAGGCCCGGCTGATCCTCTGCACGCCCGACCCCGCGCGGGAGCGCCCCGCGAACCCCTGGCCGTACCGCTACACGCTGCCCGACGGCATCGGCCCGGTGTCGGGCGCGACGGTCGTCAACCACGCCGGCGTCTTCTGCGCCGACCGCCTCGACATCGGCACCCGCTTCTTCCTGAAGCACCTGCCCGCCGGCAAGGACGGCGGACGGGTGGTGGACCTGGGCTGCGGCAACGGCGTCGTCGGTACGGCGATGGCGCTGGCCGATCCGCGCGCCGAGGTGCTGTTCGTGGACGAGTCGTTCCAGGCGGTGGCGTCCGCGCAGGCCACGTACCGGGAGAACGACGTGCCCGGACACGCCGAGTTCCGGGTCGGCGACGGCCTGTCGGGCATACCGGCCGGCAGCGTCGACCTGGTCCTGAACAACCCGCCCTTCCACTCCCATCAGGCGACCACCGACGCCACGGCCTGGCGCATGTTCACCGGCGCCCGGCGCACCCTGCGCCGGGGCGGCGAACTGTGGGTGATCGGCAACCGTCACCTGGGGTACCACGTGAAGCTGCGACGGCTGTTCGGCAACAGTGAAGTGGTGGCGTCGGACCCGAAGTTCGTGGTTCTGAGGGCCGTGAAGCGCTGACTCAGGACGGCGCCGGGACCGCGCCCAGCGCCTCGATGATCCCCGTCACCGTCCGCGCCATCGCCTCCCGGCCCGCCGTGAGGTAACCGCGGGAGTCGACCGCCCCGGGGTGGGCGGTGAGGAACTCCCTGATCGCGCCGGTCATGGCGATGTTCAGGGCCGTTCCCACGTTGACCTTGGCGATGCCGCCCGTGACCGCCGCGGCGAGTTCGTCGTCCGGGAGGCCGGAGGAGCCGTGCAGGACGAGGGGGACGTCCAGGGTGGCGGCCAGCCGTCCGAGGAGGGCGTGGTCGAGGGCGGCGGTGCGGGTGGTCATGGCGTGGGTGGTGCCGATGGCGACGGCCAGCGCGTCCACGCCGGAGTCGGTGACGAAGGCGCGGGCCCGGTCGGGGTCGGTACGGGCGCCGGGCGCGTGGGCGTCCGGCGCGGGCCGGCCGTCCTTGCCGCCGATCTCGCCCAGCTCGGCCTCGATCCAGAGCCCTTGGCCGTGGGCCCAGTCGACGGCGGCCCGGGTCGCGGCGAGGTTGTCGGCGTAGGGCAGTCGGGCCGCGTCGTACATCACGGAGCCGAATCCGGCGTCCGGGGCCTGGCGCAGCAGGGTGTCGCTCTGTACGTGGTCGAGGTGCAGGGCGACGGGGACGGCGGCGTGTTCGGCGGCGGCGACGGCGGCGCGGGCGAGCGGGAGCAGCCGGCCGTGGCGGAACCTCACGGCGTTCTCGCTGATCTGGAGGACGACGGGGCGTTCGCCGACTCGGCGCCGGCGATGACGGCCTCGACGTGTTCGAGGGTGATGATGTTGAACGAGGCGACCGCCGAGCGGTGGGCGGCGGCGCGGGTGACGAGCTCGCCGGTGGTGGTGAGGGGCACGGTCCGTCCTTTCCTGCGGGGTCGTGTCCTTTCCGGCGGGTCAGGGTGCGAGGACGACCGAGCGGGTGAGGTGGCGGGGCCGGTCGGGGTCCAGGCCGCGAGCCGCGGCGACGGCGACCGCGAGCCGCTGGACGCGGACGAGTTCGGCGAGCGGGTCGAGGGTGCCCTCGATCCACAGCCCGCCGGTGTCCCGCACCTGCCGGGCCAGCCCCTCAGGGGCGTCGCCGAGCATCCAGGTCGCGGTGGTGGAGGTGGTGATGCTGATGGGTCCGTGCCGGTATTCCATCGCCGGGTAGGCCTCCGTCCAGGCGAGGGCCGCCTCGCGCATCTTCAGTGCGGCCTCGTTGGCCAGGCCGACGCTCCAGCCGCGGCCGAGGAAGGTGAACTGGGCGCGGTCCACGAGCCCTTCGGGCAGCAGGTCGGCCAGCGCCGTGCGCCCGTCCTCGACGACCGTGTCGGTGTGCAGGCCCAGATGGGCGCGGAGCAGGGTGAGGGCCGTGGTGGCGAACCGGGTCTGGACGACGGAGCGTTCGTCCGCGTGGTCGAGGACCACCGTCTCGTCGGCGAGTGACATCACGGGGGTGGACGGGTCGGCGGTGACCGCGGTGGTGCGGGTGCCGCCCTTCAGCCGGCCCAGCAGGCCGAGGACTTCGGTGGTGGTGCCGGAGCGGGTGAGGGCGACGACACGGTCGTAGGCCCGGTGGTGCGGGAACTCCGAGGCGGCGAAGGCGTCGGTCTCGCCCTGGCCCGCGCCCTCGCGCAGGGCCGCGACCGCCTGCGCCATGAAGTACGACGTCCCGCAGCCGACCACCGCGACCCGCTCCCCCGCCGCCGGAAGCACCGGGGCGTGGGACGGGGCCTGCGCGGCGGCGCGGCTCCAGCACTCGGGCTGACTGTTCAGTTCGTCCTCGACATGGGTCATGCCGCACCCCCGAAGGCTCGATGCTCGTTCTTGCAACATTGAGTGAGGTTTCGAGCAAAATCAAGCATCAGGTCGAAGGCCGGGTGCGTTAGGGTCGCCGGAGACCGAAGGAGGCCGGGGGAGACGACGGGAGGGCGGATGTCTCGGGACGCCCGCTGGAAGACGCTGCTGGAGCTGCTCGTCGAGCGCGGCCGGCTGGACGTCGAGGAGGCGGCCGGCGAGCTGGCGGTGTCGGCCGCGACGATCCGGCGCGACTTCGACCGGCTCGCCGAGCAGCAGATGCTGGTGCGCACCCGTGGCGGCGCGGTGGTGCACGGGGTGTCGTACGAGCTGCCGCTGCGTTACAAGACCGCGCGGCACGCCTCCGAGAAGCAGCGCGTCGCGAAGGCGGTGGCGGATCTCGTCGCACCGGGCGAGGCGGTCGGGCTGACCGGCGGTACGACCACCACGGAGGTGGCGCGGGCGCTGGCCGTACGCGGGGACCTCGCCTCGGGCTCGCCCGCGCTGACCGTGGTGACGAACGCGCTGAACATCGCCAACGAGCTGGCCGTGCGCCCCCAGTTCAAGATCGTGCTGACCGGCGGGGTGGCGCGGGCCCAGTCGTACGAGCTGGTCGGGCCGCTCGCGGAGGGGGTGCTGGGGCAGATCACCCTCGATGTGGCGGTGCTGGGTGTCGTCGCCTTCGACACCGTGCACGGGGCGGCGGCCCACGACGAGGCGGAGGCGGCGGTCAACCGGCTGCTGTGCGAGCGGGCCGAGCGGGTGATCGTGGCCGCCGACTCCAGCAAACTGGGCCGGCGGGCGTTCGCCCGGATCTGCGCCGCCGGGCAGGTGGACACCCTGGTCACGGACACGGGCGCGGACCCGGAGGCGGTGGGCCGCTTCGAGGAGGCGGGACTGCGGGTCGTGCTGGCCTGAGCCGGTCCGGCCGAAGCTGCCTAAGCTGGCACATGAGCACGGCGTGCCGGCCCAGGGAGGCTGCGATGAACGCGATGGCCAGGGAACAGGACGGGTCCGGGGCGCGCCGGTACGTGCCGATCGCCGACCACGGGCTGATCGGCGATCTGCGCAGTGTGGCGCTGGTGGGGACCGACGGCACCATCGACTGGTACTGCTGCCCGTCCTTCGACGCGCCGAGCGTGTTCGGGGCGATCCTGGACACCGAGCGGGGCGGCTGCTTCGAGCTGGCGGCGGCCGTGCCGGCCCGCACCAAGCAGTTCTACTTCCCCGACACCAACGTCCTGATCACCCGGTTCTTCACCGAGGACGGGGTCGGTGAGGTGCAGGACTTCATGCCGGTCGGCGGCACGCCGGCCGACGAGGCCCGGCACCGGCTGATCCGGCGGGTGCTGTGCGTACGCGGCTCCGTGCCGTTCCGGACGCTGGTGGCGCCGCGGTTCGGTTACGGCTCCCGCCCGCACACCGTGCGGCCGGCCGGCGGCATCGCGGTCTTCGATTCCGGGGAACTGTCCCTGGCGCTCACCGCGACCGTCCCGATGGAGACCGACGGGCCGGACGTACGGGCCGAGTTCAAGCTGACCGAGGGGGAGACGGCGGTGTTCGCCCTGGACCAGGTCGGTCCGGAGGCGACTGTGGACCGCTGTGAGTGCGGGGAGGCGGAGCGGCAGTTCGCCGCGACGGTGGCGTACTGGAGGCGGTGGCTGTCCTCCTCGCGTTACCGGGGCCGCTGGCGGGAGATGGTGCACCGCTCCGCCCTCACCCTGAAGCTGCTCACCTACGCGCCGACCGGGGCGATCGTGGCGGCGCCGACGACCAGCCTGCCCGAGGAACTCGGCGGGGAACGCAACTGGGACTACCGGTACGTGTGGGTGCGCGACGCGGCGTTCTGCGTGTACGCGCTGCTGCGGCTGGGCTTCACCGAGGAGGCCGAGGCGTTCATGGGGTTCGTCTCCCGGCACATCAGTCCGGGCGACCGCAAGGCCTGCGGTCCGCTGCAGATCATGTACGGCATCGACGGCCGCACCGACCTCCCCGAGCGTGAGCTCGGCCATCTGGAGGGCCACCACGGCTCGGCACCGGTCCGCGTCGGCAACGCGGCGGCCGACCAGCTCCAACTGGACGTCTACGGGGCGCTGATCGACTCCATCTACCTCTACGACAAGTGGGCCGAGCCCGTCTCCAGCGAGCAGTGGGACCATGTGACGGCGCTGGTGGACTGGGTGTGCGCGCACTGGGACCAGCCCGACGAGGGCATCTGGGAGACGCGCGGCGGGCGGAAGAACTTCCTGTACTCGCGCCTGATGTGCTGGGTGGCGATCGAGCGCGCCGTCCGGATGGCCAACCGGCGGGGCCTGCCCGCCGATCTCCCCCGCTGGCAGTCGAGCCGGGACGCCATCTACCGGCGGATCATGGACCGCGGCTGGTCGGCGTCGCGCCGGGCCTTCGTGCAGCACGAGGACGGGGAGGTGCTGGACGCGGCGGTGCTGATGATGCCGCTGTCGAAGTTCATCGCGCCGACCGACCCGAAGTGGCTGTCGACGCTCGACTCCCTCACCGAGGACCTGGTGTCCGACTCGCTGGTCTACCGTTACGACCCGCTGGTGAGCCCCGACGGACTGCACGGCGAGGAGGGCACGTTCTCCATCTGTTCGTTCTGGTACGTCGAGGCGCTGACCCGTGCCGGGCGGCTCGACGAGGCGTCCCTCGCCTTCGAGAAGATGCTGACCTACGGCAACCATCTCGGCCTGTACGCCGAGGAGATCGGCCACACCGGGGAGCAACAGGGCAACTTCCCGCAGGCGTTCACCCACCTCGCCCTGATCAGCGCCGCGTTCAACCTGGACCGGGCCCTGGGCTGAGGTGCCGCGGACATGCGGGCGGGCGCGGTCCTGGGCGGAACCGGCGCGGTGACCACGGACCGGCCGGGGTGGGCGAGCCCGTGCGGATGGATCATGCGTACCGTGGGCACCTGGTGATTCGTCCACGATGCCATCGCGGGAGAGACAGATGAGCGAGCCGCCCACCACCGACCACCAGGACGTCACCCGTCCGCTCACCCGGCCCGTGCCGCCCGCCGACGGACTGCGCAGGGTCGCCGCCGCGGTCCTCGGCGATCTCAGGGCCGTGGACGGTGCCCTGTACGCGGCGGTCGCCGCCACGCCGACGCCCACGCTCGACCGGGCGCTGCGCAGGCTGTCCCACACGGCCGACCACTCGAAGATCTCCTTCGCCATCGCCGGGGTCCTCGCACTGGGCGGGGCACGGCCGCGGCGGGCGGCGCTGGCCGGGGTCGGCGCCGTGGCCGTGGCGTCGGCGTCGGCCAATCTGCTGGGCAAGCGGCTGGTCCGCAGGGCCCGGCCGGACCGGGAGGCGGCGCGGGTGACCGTGGACCGGCACGTGCCGATGCCGACGTCGGCGTCGTTCCCCTCGGGGCACACGGCGTCGGCGGTCGCGTTCGCGACGGCGGTGGGCACGGTACTGCCCGCGGCGTCGGTCCCGTTGGGGGCGCTGGCGTGCGCGGTGGGGTACTCGCGGGTGCACACGG
Organism: Streptomyces sp. NPDC014676; assembly: GCF_043084105.1. Lineage (NCBI taxonomy): Bacteria > Bacillati > Actinomycetota > Actinomycetes > Kitasatosporales > Streptomycetaceae > Streptomyces > Streptomyces sp. NPDC014676. Next base: position 278,761 of record NZ_JBIBZI010000005.1, read on the forward strand.
GGGTGCACTATCCGGGTGATGTGGCCGCCGGGGCGATCCTGGGCATCGCCAGTGCGGCCACCGCACTGGCCGTGGGCGCGGCCCGGCTTCCGGCGTCGTACGCCCCGCGCCGCACGCGGTCCCCGCGCCGGCCGTGACCCACGGACGCCGGCGCGGCCCGCTCCGCGGCCGCCGGTGACGGGGACCGCGCCCGGTCCGTCGGCCGCGGTCCCGCGCCGCGGGCTCAGCCCGAGCGAGCGACGACCTGTCCGACGACGGAGCAGCGCCTCTCGCACTGCGGACAGGTCGCCTCGCCGAAGGCATGGGTCAGGGCGTGCGCCACGTCCTCGTGGCCGTCCGCCAGGGCCAGCCCGTGGAGGCGGCGGCCGAGGCCGTCGAGGGCACCGGGAGCGGCCGGGTGGAGAGGGAGGGTGTCGACGCCGTCGGAGAGGGCGTAATCCTCCGACGTGCTGAAGAAGCCCCGCTCGCCGATGACCACCCACAGCGCCGCGGAGCAGTCCTCCGCAGGGCATTCGAGCTCGTACTCCTCGCTGACGACGCCCCAGAGCAGCTCCTCGCCCCAGTGGATGTCGCCTTCCAGGTTCAGGACCGCTTCGAGGAGGTGGCAGTAGTCGACGCGGTCCCTGGTGACCCGGCGCCACCGGTGGGCGGCGGCCAGCAGGCGCGCGACCTCGGGTGCGCGCCGTTCCCGCAGGTCCCGGGGCTCGTACCGCTGATCGGCCTGGACGAGGAGCGCGCCGGCCAGGTGGAGGGCCGAAGCGGCGGTGCAGGCGTCGTCCCCCTCGGCCATGTCCGTCAGCGCGGGCAGCACCAGCGGATGGGACGCTTCGATCGTGCCGTTGTGGTACAGCTCCGTCCAGAGGTCGTTCCAGGCCCGGCCGTCCCGGTCGGTGGCGGCACGTTCCAGCAGGGCGGCCGCCCTGCCGGAACCGGCTTCGTCCGCACGGGGATCCGGGGAGTTGTTCGTCACCCGCGACATCCAAGCAGACTCCGCCGGGCCGGCGGCACCGGGAGGGTCCCGGCGCCGTCCGTGCGGGCGGCGGGTTCACCCGCCCCCGTACGGCACGGTGACCCCCGGCAGCCCGTACTCGTCCCGCCGCCCGCACATCCCGTACCCGCCGCGCCGGCTGGGCTCCGCCTCGTACGCCGTCGCCCCGGTCAGATGGGCGAAGTCACCGTCCGCCAGCGCGTCCAACTGCGCACCCGTGCGTTCCGCGGCCGCCAGTGCGCCCGCCCGCCACAACTCCCTCCATACCGGCACCCGTTCCCGCACCAGCCCCGCGGCCGCCCGCAGGAACTCCCGGTACGGTCCGTCGTCACCGGCGCGAAGTGCCTCCCGCAGCACGAGGTACCCCTCGACCGCGAGGTCCCGTCGCCGCCGCGCCGCCGCCTTGGCCCTCGTGCCCGTACCGGCCGGAAGCGTCGCGGCGTCCGCGTACCGTCCGGGGTCGGACAGCACCTTTGCCGGGAAGGTGAACACCGCGTCCCCGGCCTCCGGCAGCCCGCTGTTCTGCATCAGCACCGTGACCCGCAGATCACCGCCCTGCACCATCCGGTGCACGGTCCCCGGCGTGAACCACGCGAGCGTCCCCGCCTCCAGCGGGATGTCCCGGTACCCGTCGGAACCCAGCGTCTGCACGGCGCCCCGGCCGCCGGTGACGACGTACGCCTCCGTGCACACCGTGTGCAGATGCGGGCTCCCCCCCGCACACCCCGTCCGCGGCCTCCCACGCGTACGCGCTCAGGTGCGACAGCCCCACGGCCCCCGGCAGCGGCGCACCGCCCCCGCTCACCAGGGCAGCCCGTCCAGATACGACGCCACCCGCGCCCGGTCCCACGCGCCGTCCGCGACCACGATCCGGTAGCGGTACGAGAAGGACTCCCCCGGCGGCAACGCGAACTCCTCGAAGAACGCCCAGGAGAACGCCACCGAGGGAATGGGATCCGACCGCACGAACCAGTGCGAGGGATGAACGGCGGTCCTCTCGTCGAGGTTCCCGGGTGCGTGCGCGAAGACCAGTGTGGAGTGGGCGTCCACGTCGTCGTGCTCGGCGGTGAAGGCGAGCCACGGTCCTTGCGTCCCCATGAGCTCACCGGCCCCGGCCTCGGCCCCGAACGCCGTACCGCCGGTGAAGTCCCGGGCCCCCCGCCACTGCAACCCGGTGTAACCGGCCATCTCCCGCCCCGCGGTGGTGGGGGACCCGAACACCAGGTCGACATCCCGCGCGTTGCCCAACCGGATCGACCAGTCGAGCACCCACGCCCCGGCCTGCTCGTCGACCGAGTGGACGCTCAGCCCACGCTCCTCCCGCGCCCACTCGTCCCCGCCGTTCTCCACCCAGGTGAGCTCCTCGACGAGATCGAGCCGTTCGTCCCCCACGGCGAACCCGGAGAACCCGTCGTGCCGCATCGAGCCGATGCGCTCGGGCAGGGGCAGGTAACCCCGCCCGTGCACATACGAGTTGCCGCCCCAGAAGTTCTGCCCGGACAGGTGACTGGCCGTCATCTGCAGGCCCTTGTGCCAGCGGTGGTCGTTCGGCCGGTATCCGGTGACCGTACGCCCGCCCAGCGTCCGCACCGGATGGGCGTACGGCTTCCGGGACTCGAACGCCTCGGGGTCGGGCCGGTAGACGTACCGCAGGATCTCCGTACCCCCCGCGGCCGTCACCACCACGGCCTCGCCGACCTCATGCGTGACGCGGATGCTCATCCGTGCTCCTCGGGCGTCCAGTCGGAGTGACCACCGTGCATGGCCGCGTAGAACGGATCACCGGGGCCGATCTCCCCGGCCCGCACCGGCCGCCCGGTGAACGCGGCCTTGTACAGCGCGGCGGCGAACTCGAGGGTGCTCCGCGCCTCCGCCCCGCTCCCCGGCGGTCGCGTACCGGCGTCGTAGGAGTCGAGGAGGGTGCCCAGCTGCGCCGTGTGCGAACTGGGCACGTCCCGCGGGGGCGTGCGCCACGCCGCGGCGCGCTCGGCGGGGACGTGCCGGGCCGGGGTGTAGGCCCAGTCGTCGTTGACGTGCCCGTACAGATGGGTGAGTTCGACCGTCGCGTCGGCGCAGTCGACACGGATCCGGCTCACCTCGTCCGGGGAGAGCACGCTGTTGACGACGGTCGCGAGCGCGCCGCCCCGGAAGCGGACCAGGGCGGTGGAGACGTCCTCGCTCTCGGTGTCGTGGACGAGGCGCGCCGCCATGGCCCGTATCTCCTCCCACTCGCCGAGCAGATGCAGCAGCAGGTCGTACTGGTGGATGCCGTGCCCCATGGTGGGCCCGCCGCCCTCGGTGGCCCAGCGTCCGCGCCAGGGCACGGAGTAGTACGCGGCGTCCCGGTGCCAGGTGGTCTGGCAGTGCGCGACCAGCGGGGCACCCAGTTCACCGCCGCGGATCAGCTCACGGGCGTGGGCGGCGCCGGAGCCGTAGCGGTGCTGGAAGACCACGGAGGCGTACGCCCCCGAGGCCTCCTCGGCGGCCGCGATGTCGTCGTACTCGGCGAGCGACAGGCACAGCGGCTTCTCGCACAGGACCCACGCGCCGGCCTTGAGCGCGGCCACCGTCTGCTCCCGGTGGAGCGACGGCGGGGTCCCGATCAGCACCAGGTCCGGCCGTACGGCGTCCAGCATCGCGCTCATCGAGGTGAACCCGGCGACCTGCTCCCCGGCGGTCGCGCGGAAGGCGTCGAGCCGGTCCTGGTCCACGTCGACGGCGGCGACCAGTTCGGTGCGGTCGGCGTGGGCGCGCAGCGCGGGCAGGTGGCCGCCGCTGACGATGGCGCCGGTGCCGACGACGGCGACACGGCGGCGGACGGGGGACAAGGACATGCGGCGCTCCTCGGAACGACGGCGAAGGCAGACCGGAAAGCGTTTCAGAAAGCGCTTACCCCGATGGTCGACCCTAGGCCCGCCCGCAGCCGGGGACAACCCCGTGCCCCGTATCCGAGACCGATCGGAACCGAAGCCGAAACCGGATCCGCACCCCTTACGCCCGCGCCTCACCCCCCGGCCGCAGTCCCCCGCCCCGCCCCAGGAACCGGTACCGCCGCTCGGGCCGCCCCGTGGACCCGTACCGCAGCGACACCTCCACGGCGCCCACGGTGTGGAAGTACTCCAGATACCGCCGGGCACTGACCCGCGAGACGCCGGTCAGAGCGGCGCACTCGGTGGCCGACAGGGTGCCGTCGGTCTCGCGCAGGGTGCGCTCGACCAGCCCCGCGGTCTCCGCGCTCATGCCCTTGGGCAGCACCGGTGACACCGACCCCGCCGCACCGCCCGCCAGCACCCGGTCGACGTCCGCCTGACCGCGCACCACCGTGCCGAGCAGCCGCCCGCGCTGCACGGCGTAACGCTCCAGACGTCCCCGCAGGTCCTCGAAGTCGAACGGCTTGAGCAGATAGTCGACGACCCCGTGCCGCACCGCGCCGCGCACCGCGTCCGCCTCCCGGGCGGCGCTGATGACCATCACATCGCAGTCGTGCCCGGCGGTCCGCAGCCGGGGGATGACATCGAGACCGAAGAGGTCCGGCAGATACAGGTCGAGCAGCACCAGGTCGGGACGGAGTTCGTCCACGGCGGCGATGGCCTGCTCCCCCGTCCCCGCGACACCGACGACCCGGAACACGTCGAGGCGTTCGACGTAGGCCCGGTGCACCCGGGCCACCCGGAAGTCGTCGTCGACCACGAGCACATCGATCGTGTCGGCTGTCGCGGGCGCAGGGCGACCGCCCCGACCACTGTCCATCGGCTTGCTCCTTCCGCCACCGCGTCGGTGAGGTGACCGGAACCGCCCATCATGGCCCCCACCTGCGGCTGGGGAAAGAGACGTGCGCCACTGACGCACCCGCGCTGACGCAATGACCACAACCTCCATTGCTTCCGCAAGCGCGACAGCCCGGCGGCGCGCGGGCACCATGTGGCCCGCGTCACCCTCCCCCACAGGGCCTGACGTGATCCCAGACGACCGACCGACAGGTGGTGGCATCCGTGCGCCTGCGCACACCCCTCGCCCTGCTCGGGGCCGCCGTGCTCGTACTCGTGGGCCCGCCGCTGCTCACGACCGGCAGCGGCTCCGAGACAGGCACGCAGATCCCGGGCCTGCGCTTCATGGTTCCCAACACGCCCGGCGGCGGCTACGACATCACGGCCCGTACGGCCGCGAAGGACGCCGAGGACGCCGGACTCACCCACTCCGTCGAGGTGTTCAACCTGCCCGGCGCCGGCGGCACCGTCGGCCTGAGCCGGCTGGTGAGCGAGCACGGCAACGGCAAGCTCGCCATGTCGATGGGCCTGGGCGTGGTGGGCGCCGTCCGCTCCAACGACGCGCCGAAGACCCTCTCGGACACCACGCCGATCGCCCGGCTCACCGAGGAGCAGGACGTCGTCGTGGTCGGGAAGGACTCCCCGTACAAGACGATCGACGACCTGATCGGCGCCTGGAAGGAGAACCCCGGCAAGCTCCCGGTGGGCGGCGGGTCCTCCCCCGGCGGGCCCGACCACCTCGCGCCGATGCTGATGGCGCGGGCGGCCGGCATCGCGCCGAAGGAGGTCAACTACATCCCCTTCGACGGCGGCGGCGAACTGCTCGCCTCGATCCTCGGCGCCAAGGTCGCCTTCGGTGTCTCCGGGGTCGGTGAGTACCTCGACCAGATCAACTCCGGTGAGCTGCGCCTGCTCGCGGTCACCGGCCCGCAGCGCGTCGCGGGACTCGACGCGCCCACGCTCCAGGAGGCGGGCTACGACGTGAGTTTCACCAACTGGCGCGGCATCGTCGCCCCGCCCGGCCTCACCGACGCCGAACGCGGCAAGCTCGTCCGCCTGGCGCGGGAGCTGCACGACTCGGACGAGTGGCGGGAGTCGATGAAGCGCAACGGCTGGGACGACGCCTTCCTGACCGGCGAGGAGTTCGGCGCGTTCCTGGACGCCGAGGACAAGCGCGTGGTCTCGGTGCTGAAGGAGCTCGGACTGTGACGACGACCACCGACGACAACACCCCCGCCCCCACCGCCACACGCCGCTCCTGGCTCCGCGACCACTCCGAACTCGGCGTCTGTGTCCTGCTGCTGGCCCTCGGCGTGCTCGTCCTCACCGACGCCCTCACCATGGACGTCGACATCACCCAGCGCGGGCCGGTCGGCCCGAGGACCGTGCCGGTCGTGGTCGGTGCCGGCCTGCTGGTCATCGCCGCGCTTCTCGCCGTCGACGTGCTGCGCGGCGGCCGGGGGCAGGCCGAGACCGGCGAGGACGTCGACCTGTCCGAACCCGCCGACTGGCGCACGGTGTCGCTGCTGGCCGGGGTGTTCCTGGGATCCGCCGTACTCATCGAGCCACTCGGTTTCCCCCTCGCGGGCGCGCTGCTCTTCTGGGGCGCGGCCTTCGCGCTCGGCAGCCGCAGGCCCGACCGCGATCCGCTGATCGCGGCGGTGGTCTCCTTCGTCACCTACGCCGTGTTCAACAACCTGCTCGGAGTGCCGCTGCCCGGCGGTCCGCTGATGGGAGTGCTCTGACGTGAACGCCCTCAACTCCCTCATGGACGGCTTCGGCACGGCCCTCACCCCGCTCAACCTGCTCTGGGCCGCCGTGGGCGTGCTGCTCGGCACCGCGATCGGCGTACTGCCCGGCATCGGCCCGGCGATGGCGGTGGCGCTGCTGCTGCCGGTGACGTACGGGCTCGAACCGACCGGCGCGTTCATCATGTTCGCCGGGATCTACTACGGCGCGATGTTCGGCGGTTCGACGACCTCCATCCTGCTGAACACGCCCGGGGAGAGCGCGGCCGTGGTCGCGGCCATGGAGGGCAACCCCATGGCCAAGTCGGGGCGCGGCGCCCAGGCCCTCGCGGCCGCCGCGATCGGGCACTTCGCGGGCGGCATGGTCGGCACGGTCCTGCTGGTGGCGCTGGCTCCGACGGTCGCCGATCTCGCGGTGGACATCGGCGCCCCGGACTACTTCGCCATCATGGTGCTGGCGTTCATCGCGGTGACGTCGGTGCTGGGTTCGTCCCGGATCCGGGGCATGGCCTCGCTGCTGATCGGTCTGACGATCGGCCTGGTGGGCCTGGACCAGATGACCGGCCAGCAGCGGCTGACCTTCGGCTCGCTGCAACTCGCCGACGGCATCGACGTGGTGATCGTCGCGGTGGGCCTGTTCGCCATCGGCGAGGCCCTGTGGGTCGCCGCGCACCTGCGGCGCAGGCCGCCGGAGCCGATCCCGGTGGGCCGGCCGTGGCTGGGCCGCGGTGATCTCAAGCGCACCTGGAAGTCCTGGGCGCGCGGCCCGTTCATCGGCTTCCCGTTCGGCGCGATCCCGGCGGGCGGTGCGGAGATCCCGACCTTCCTGTCGTACGTCACCGAGAAGCGGCTCTCGAAGCACAAGGACGAGTGGGGCAAGGGCGCCATCGAGGGTGTCGCGGGCCCGGAATCGGCGGCGTCGGCCTCGGCGGCGGGCACGCTGGTGTCGATGCTGACCCTGGGCCTGCCGACCACGGCGGTCGCGGCGGTGATGCTGGCCGCGTTCCAGCAGTACGGCATCCAGCCCGGCCCGCTGCTCTTCGAACGCGAACCCGACCTGGTGTGGGGCCTGATCGCCTCGCTCTTCGTCGGCATGGTGCTGCTGCTCGCCCTCAACCTGCCGCTGGCGCCGGTGTGGGCGAAGCTGCTGCGCATCCCGCGGCCGTACCTCTACGCCGGGATCATGTTCTTCGCGGCGGTGGGCGCGTACGCGGTCGGCGGTGAGGTGATCGACCTGGTGATCCTGCTGATCATCGGCCTGATCGGGTTCGGCATGCGGCGGTACGGACTGCCGGTGCTGCCCGCCGTCATCGGCGTCATCCTCGGCCCGGCCGCCGAACAGCAGCTGCGCCGCGCCCTGCAGATCAGCGACGGCAGCGTCACGGGTCTGGTCGACACGCCGTTCTCGGTGATCGTCTACGCGGTCGTCGTCCTGCTGCTGGTCTGGCCGCTGGTGCGCAAGGCGCTGCCCCGGAAGGGCGCCGGGGCCTGATCGCTCGCGGGTTCCTCCCCCCACGGGGCGTGCGGGCCCCGGCGGCGCGGGGAAGGATCACGTCGGCCGGCGCGTCCGCCGTCCGCCGGATCCCCCCGCAGTAGGGCACGCACGGTCGCGGCCCTCGAGGACGCGTCCGACCCGCGAGCGGCGTCGTCGTCCGGCGGCCTCGGGCACCGGGACGCTCGGCGCGCCACCGGTCACGCGCCGCCGGCCGTACAACGTGGTGGCTCGTCCGCGCCGTTGCCGCACGCACTCCGGGCGGCAACGGCGCCTCGGCCGCGGTGGACACCGGGCACACCGCGGCCCGGCCGTCCCGGCCACGCCCGCCGCCGGCCGCGGTGAGCCGGGATGCCCGCTGCTCGCGGGGCCTGTCCGTCCGCCGTGTCAGGTATCCGCCCCCGTGGCGGTGTGCCACGGCACGAAGGCGTTCGTCAGGCCCGCGAGGGCCGGGCGCAGCTCCGGGTGGTGGCGCAGCAGCACCGTGATCATGCTGTTGTCGTCGATCCAGGCCAGGCCGGCCTTGGAATACACCTCGGGGGTGTAGTGGTCGGTGAAGAAGCGGTCGCTGTTCAGCCGGCGCGAGGCCATCAGGACGAAGACGCGGAACGCCGTGTCGCTGAACGCGAACCCGGCCGGCAGCCTCTCCGCGTACAGCCCGACCATGAGGTCGACCTTCTCGATGTCGCCGTCGTAGAGCCGCTCGATCTGCTCCGCCCACACCGGGTCGTCCGTCAGCTCGGCGAAGTCCGCCGCGGGCCGCAGCCGCAGCAGCCGCCGGAACTCGTTGTACCGGGGGACGCCCAGTTCGCGGGAGCGCAGGATGTCCGTGGCGGCGAGGTCCTGCAGATGCCCGTCCGGGCGCTCGAACTCCTGGAGGAACCTGGGGAAGTTGTGCAAGGTGACCAGTCCCGGGTGGAGCGTGCCGAAACTGTAGAGCAGGTCGGCCGCCCCGGTGGTCCGCAGGACCTCCAGTGCGCCGGGCCCCGAGATGTCACGGAGGCTGCAGTGCCGCAGGGTCCGGTCGTCGGTCACGGAACGCAGATGCCACGCGTCACGGATGAGCGGGTGCATCCGGTAGACGGCGACGAACTCCTCGGTGAGGGAGTACGGGACGCCGTAGTGGTCACGGGCGCCACCGGGGATGCCGCTGACGACCTCGCTGCGGCTGATCCGGCCGAACAGGTCGTGCACGCGTTCGCCCGCGAGGCCCCACCAGTTGGCCCGCAGCGCCTTGACGGTCGTGGGGTGGCTGATCACCGCCGGCGTCCACTCCACGGTGTGGATCTTGGCGAGGAGGGCCGCGTTGACCAGCCGGGCGCGCTGGAACAGCTCCTCGTCGGCCCACGACGGGTACACGCCGTGCAGGTGGTCGCAGATCGCGTTGTGCTCCCGGGCGAACAGGTCCTGCATCATCGCGAGTCCCAGCCAGAACCCGGGCACGCGGGAGGAGTCCGTGGGCGACGGTGACCGCTCGTCGTCCCACAGACGGATCCTGCCCCTCTCGCCGGTGCGCGTCAGCCGCTGTGCGGTCTCGTCCGCCCCGTAGATCTGTGAGGCGTCCCACCAGTGGGAGGAGACGTTGACACGGGTGTCGGGCGTCCCGGCGGGTGCCCGCGGGTCCCGGGTCGGGTCGTCCGGCGTCCGCATGATCCGCATGGGCCGTTCCGGCCAGGGATCGTCGTCCGTGAGCGGCACTTCCCAGGGCCGTTCCGTGGGACTCGTCCCGTGGCTGAACCAGTCACGGACCATGAACTGGAGCCAGGCGGCGACCAGCGAGTTGACCGACTCGGCCGGGATCAACGCGTCACGGGTGAGCAGGGCGCGGCTGACCTCGCGGGGACTCGGCCGGGACAGCACGTCCTCGGGGGTGGCCGGGCCGATCCTGTCCAGTGGGATGTTCCGGCCGAAACGGGTGCCCGCCATGCCCATGCGCGGCTCGTCGAGGTCGTTGTAACTGCCGTCGGCGGTCCGGTTGACCCGGTGACTCCCGGAAGGCGGCCCGATGTCGGGCGGATTCACCGAGGGCAGGGAACCGGTGTCGTGGAGGTTCTCCTGCCGGAGCCTGACACGCAGTCCCAGGAGAGTCAGCAGACCCGGCAGGACGGGCAGCCGGTCCCAGCCGACGCGCCGGTCGACGTACTCGGCGCCGCCGGTGACGATCCGCCAGAAGAGGGACGTACGGTACCCGGCCGTGGAAGGCCGTCCGGCACGTCGTTGCTCGGTCAACGTGATACTCCTTGCTCCGCCGCCGCTTCCGTCACCAATCCGTAAAGCGGTGGGCGCGGGAGGTCCCGGCGGCGGGCAGCGTGCCGGCGGCCGGGACGGCAGTGGTCGGCTCACGGCCGGAACCGGGGTGCCGGGTGAGCGGGACCGGGAAAGGGGAGTTTCCGACACGCCCCGCGATCCATGCTAGGAGGGGCCTCGCTCACCTGCACGCCGAGGACGGCGGCGTGACCGGCCGGCGCGCGCCGCCCACCCGATCGGCCTAGTGTGGACGGAGGGGGTGACTTGCCGTGGGGCCGACACGAGGAGAGCACGATGGGCAGCGTCGCCACGAACACCTTCCCTACGTACCGAGCGGTCGCCAGTTTCGAACGGGCCAGGGAAGTCGCCCGCACGACCTCGCCGTTCACCATCGAGGTCCGCTTCCTCGGCGGACTGACGAGCACTCAGCAGGACGCCTTCGCCACGGCGGCCGACCGCTGGGCCAGGGTCGTCGTCGGGGACCTGGACACCGCACTCGTCGGCGGTGATGTCATCGACGACCTGCTGATCGAAGCCGAAGGGGTGGACATCGACGGTCCCGGGCAGATCCTGGGGATGGCCGGGCCCACCGACTTCCGCGACGAGTCCGCCCAGTTCGGCCGGCTTCTGCCGGCGAAGGGCGTGATGAGGTTCGACTCCGCCGACCTCGCCGTGATGGAAGCGAACGGCACGCTGGTCGACGTCATCACGCACGAGATGGGACACGTCCTGTGCGTCGGCACCCTGTGGAGCGACTTCGGCCTCCTCAAGGGCGCCGGCAGCCGGAACCCCACCTTCGTGGGCGCGGGCGCGATGGCGGAGTTCGCCGCGCTCCTCGGCGAGGAGGACCCGGTCCCGGTACCGGTCGCCAACTTCGGCGGCCCCGGAACCCAGGACAGCCACTGGCGTGAGGCCGTCTTCGTCAACGAACTGATGTCGCCGTTCATCTCCGGTGCGCACAACCCGCTGAGCCGGATGACCGCGGCGAGCCTCGGCGACATGGGCTACCAGGTCGACCTCGAGGGCGCCGAGCCCTACGAGCTCCCGGACCTGCTCCAGATCGCCAGGGAAGGCGCCCTCGTACCGCACACGGCGCCCCTGGGCGACGGCATGATGCTGCCGGTGGTGCCCACCCGGCTCCCCGCCGCGACACCGTAGAGCCACCCCCGGGCCGCGGCGGTCACCGTCGTACGGCTGTCGCGGCCCGCCCCGCCCGGTCCTCTCATCGCACCCGGTGACGGAGAAGCCCGCAGCGCGGAATCCGGCCTCTCGTGGCACCCACCTCGCCCCGGCCTCTTGACGCGTCAATGACAACGATGGCTTGATGTTCCGCATGGGAGCGCTCCCACATCCTTCAGGGAAGGGGAACAACCATGCGCGACATCCGCCTCCTGGGCATACGCACGCTTCCGTCACTCGGCCTGCTGGCCGCCCTGCTCCTCCCCGTGGGCGTGACCGCCGCCCCGGCCGCGGCAGCCGCACCGGCGGCGGCCGGCCCGGTGCGCGTCATGCCACTGGGCGACTCCATCACCGGGTCGCCCGGCTGCTGGCGGGCCCTGCTGTGGAACCGGCTGCTGGGCGCCGGGCACACGGACGTCGACTTCGTCGGCACCCTGCCCGCACAGGGCTGCGGCGTGCCGCACGACGGGGACAACGAAGGGCACGGCGGCGAACTGGTCACCAACGTGGCGGACCAGAACCTGCTTCCCGCGCGGCTGGCGGCGACGCTGCCGGACATCGTTGTCATGCACTTCGGTACGAACGACGTCTGGAGCAACGTCTCCCCGGACCGCGTCCTCGCCGCCTACACCAGGCTCGTGGGAGAGATGCGGGAGTCCAACCCGGACATGCGGGTCCTCGTCGCCCAGATCATTCCCATGAACCCCGGCACCTGCGCCGCCTGCGCCCAGCGCGTGGCCGACCTCAACGCCCGGATCCCCGCGTGGGCCGCGGCGACGAGCACCGACCGCTCCCCGGTGACCGTGGTCGACCAGTGGACGGGGTTCGACACGGCCACCGACACCTACGACGGCGTCCACCCGAACGACGCCGGCGACGAGAAGATCGCCGCGCGCTGGTTCCCGGCCCTGGCCGCGCTTCTCGGCCAAGGCGTCCCCGGTGATCCCGGTGACCCGAACGAGCCCGGCGACGCCGCCTGCACCGCGTCCTTCCGCGCGGTCTCCACCTGGCAGGGCGGCTACCAGGCCGAGGTGACGGTACGCAACACCTCGGCCGCGACCGTCACGGGCTGGACGGTGACGGTCGTACCGGCCGGCGGCGCCCGTGTCGGCCAGGTCTGGAACGGCGCCCTGAGCACGGCCGCCGACGGCACGGCCACCGTCACCAACGCGAACTGGAACGGAACCCTGGCCCCTGGCGCGAGCGCCTCCTTCGGCTTCATCGCCACCGCCCCGGCAACCTCCCCGGCCCCGGCGGCGACCGTCGACTGCACGGCCACCTCCTGACGCACGGCACGGACCGACGCACGACGCACAGCAAGGACAGCCGACCACACTTCCACGGAGCCGCCATGAGACCCCGTACGCCCCCCTCCCCACGAGCCGTCGGCCTGCTCGCCGCCCTCCTGGGACTCCTCCTCCCGTTCCTCGCCTTCACCACTCCGGCGCACGCGGCGCCCACCGGGTTCCGCGTCGAGAACGGCCGGCTCCTCGAAGCGTCCGGGAACGACTTCGTGATGCGCGGCGTCAACCACGCGCACACCTGGTACGCCGACCGGATCGGCTCGCTGGCGCACATCAAGGCCAAGGGCGCCAACACCGTGCGCGTCGTCCTCTCCAGCGGCGACCGCTGGACCCGTAACGACGCCTCCGACGTGGGAGACGTCGTCGCGCAGTGCAAGCGGAACCGGCTGATCTGCGTCTTGGAGGTGCACGACACCACCGGCTACGGCGAGCAGAGCGGAGCGGCCACCCTCTCCCGGGCCGCCGACTACTGGATCAGCGTCCAGAGCGCCCTGGCCGGCCAGGAGGACCACGTCATCGTCAACATCGGCAACGAGCCGTACGGCAACACCGGTTACACGGCCTGGACGGCCGACACCAAGGCCGCCATCCAGAAGCTGCGCGGCGCCGGGTTCGACCACACGCTGATGGTCGACGCCCCCAACTGGGGTCAGGACTGGGCGTTCACGATGCGGGACAACGCCGCCTCGGTCTTCGCCGCCGACCCGGACGCCAACACCGTGTTCTCCATCCACATGTACGGCGTCTTCGACACCGCCGCCGAGATCAGCGACTACCTGGGACGCTTCGTCTCGGCGAAACTTCCCATCGTGGTGGGCGAGTTCGGCCACAACCACTCCGACGGCGACCCCGACGAGGACACCATCCTGGCCGTCACCCGGCAGCTCGGCCTCGGCTACCTCGGCTGGTCCTGGAGCGGCAACGGCGGCGGCGTCGAGTACCTCGACATGGTCACGGACTTCGACCCGAACCGGCTCACCGGCTGGGGCGAGCGTCTCTTCAACGGCGCCGACGGCATCGCGGCCACGTCCGAGGAGGCCGCGGTCTACGGATCCGGCCCGGGCGACGACACCACGGCCCCGACCGCTCCCGGCACCCCGGCCGCCTCGGCGGTGACCGCCTCGTCCGCGACCCTCACCTGGGGCGCCGCCACCGACGCGAACGGTGTCACGGGCTATGACGTCGTGCGGATCAGCGGCGGCGCGGAGACCGTCGTCACCACGACGGCCGGCACCTCCGCCACCGTCACCGGCCTCACCGCGGACACGGCCTACACCTTCGCCGTCTACGCCCGGGACGCCGCCGGCAACCGCTCGCAGCGCTCCGCCACGGTGACCGTCACCACGTCCTCCGGCGGCACGACGGGCGCCTGCGAGATCGGCTACCGGGTGACCGGCGAGTGGCCCGGCGGCTTCCAGGGCGAGGTCACCGTCCGCAACACCGGCAGCTCGGCGGTCAACGGCTGGACGCTGACCTGGACCTTCCCGGCCGGCCAGCGGATCACCACCATGTGGGGCGGCACACCGACGCAGGGCGGTTCCGAGGTCAGCGTCGCCTCCGCCCCGTACACCGCGTCGATCCCCGCGTCCGGCTCGGTCTCCCTGGGCTTCACGGCCTCGTGGACCGGCGCGAACCCCAGTCCCACGGCGTTCGGCCTGAACGGCGCGGACTGCTCCGTGGCCTGACGGACCGCTGCCCGGAAGGCGTCCTCCCCCTTCCGGGCAGCCGGTTCAGACGAGATGGGCGAAGACCACCAGGTTCTCGGTGTAGTCCTTGGCGGCGCGGTCGTACTCCCCGGCGCAGGTGATGAGCCGCACCTGGGCGTCGGGAGTGTCGGCGTACACACGATCGTCGGGGAAGTCGTCCTTCTCGAAGTACTCCTTCTCGTCCACCACGAACGTCGCCTTGCCGCCGTCGGCGCGCAGCACCCGGAAACGGTCGCCCTTCTTCAGTTCGCTGAGCCGTGCGAACACGGCCGGGGACGTCGTCGTGTCCACGTGCCCGGCGATGATCGCCGTACCGCGTTCGCCCGGGGAGACGCCCTTGGCGTACCAGCCGACCAGGTTGGTGTTGTGGGGCGGCGGTGGTTCGAGCCGGCCCTTGCTGTCGATGGCGAGGTCGGTGAAGGGGGCGTCGACGCCGATGTCGGGGATGAGCAGCCGCTTCGGCTCGGAGCGCGGCAGGTGCTCGGCCGCCGGTTCACGGGTGGTCGAGGTGCTCGCGGCGGACGGTGCGGCGGAGACCGCGGATGCCGCGCGCGGGCCGTGCGCGTCGTCGGGAGGGTCCTCCCCGCCGCCCATCAGCGTCGCGGCCAGCAGCAGGCCGGCTCCGCTCCAGAAGACCGCCGTCATGGCGGCGCGCAGCCTCCGCCGCGTCGGCGACGCCTGATCGGTTTCGAGGGGAGAAGGGGGACTGGCCGGCATCGGGGGGACCACCTCATTCGGACACGGCACACGGACGAACGAGCGGGGCCGTCATGACGTGCGGGGCACGTACGACGGCCCCGTCTATGGAGCCGGGCATGGCTCAGGCCACGCTCCCGGCGGCCTTCTTACGGCGCAGCGCGTATGCGCCGGCGCCGAGGACCGCCAGTGCGGCCAGACCGCCCGTGGTGACACCGGGGTCGGCGAGTCCGCCGCCACCGGTGTGCATCCCGCCGCGCGGCTTCTCCTCCTTGCTCCACTCCTTGTCCTGCTTGCCGCCGTAGGACTCCTCGCTGCCCGAGTCGTCCTTCTCCTTGTACGTCTCGGGGTCGTACTTCGGGTCCTTGGCGGTGCCCCAGTCCTCCTCGTTCACGGCCGCCAGGGCCCCACCGCCCGTGTGCACGCCGCCGTGCGGCTTGTCGTGCTTGCCGTGCTCCTCTTCCTTGCTCTCCTTGCCGTGCTCCTCTTCCTTGCTCTCCTCGTCGTACCCCTCTTCCTTGCTCTCCTTGCCGTGCTCCTCTTCCTTGCTCTCCTCGCTGTACTCCTCTTCCTTGCTCTCCTCGCTGTACCCCTCTTCCTTGCTCTCCTTGCCGTACTCCTCTTCCTTGCTCTCCTTGCCGTACTCCTCTTCCTTGCTCTCCTCGTCGTACTCCTTGCTGTGAGAAGACTTGTCGTAGCCTCCGTCGCCCGAGTGGTCGGCGTAGGCTGCGGGCGCGGCAATCGCGAGGGCCGCCGTGGCCGTCGCGGTGGCGAGCACCATGCGGGCAGAGCGCATCTGGGAGTCCTTCCACGGGAGACTGGGCAGCTGACTCCTCGTCAGCACGGATGTCCCGGTCTCCGGCACGGCCCACGTTCGTCCACAGCGCCCGGCCTCACCATCCGGGGCGATCACACGGGTTAACGTCCTCACTCCTCCGGCGGCACACCGGCCGCGTCCGCCCCTTCCCGGCCTCTCTTGCCGCAGGCCGCGACACTGCCTAGCCTGACTTTGTGCCACTGATAAACAAAACCCGTTCGCACAGTGTGGTGCCGGGTACCGACCTCGTCCGACTCCGTCTCGCCCTGACCGCCTTCTTCGCCCTCGACGGCTTCGTCTTCGCCGGCTGGGTGGTGCGCATCCCCGCCGTCAAGGAACAGACCGGCGCCTCCGCGAGCGCCCTCGGCCTGGCCCTGCTCGGCGTCTCCGCCGGGGCCGTGATCACCATGACGCTCACCGGCCGCCTGTGCCGCCGGTACGGCAGCCATCTCGTCACCGTCGTCTGCGCGATCCTGCTCTGTCTGAGCGTCGGGCTGCCTCCGCTGACCCATTCCGCCCTCGCGCTCGGCACCGTACTGCTGCTGTTCGGCGCGGCGTACGGCGGGATCAACGTCGCCTTCAACAGTGCCGCCGTCGATCTGGTGGCCGCGCTGGGGCGGCCCGTCATGCCGAGCTTCCACGCCGCGTTCAGTCTGGGCGGCATGATCGGCGCGGGGCTGGGCGCCCTGGTCGCCGGTTCGCTGTCGCCCACCCGGCATCTGTGGGGGCTCGCCGCCGTGGGGCTGCTCGTGACGGCCGTCGCGGGGCGGGCGCTGATGCGGTGCGAGCCACTGACCCCGGCGGGCGCGGGACGGACCGGGCAGGGCGCCCCGCGCCGGCCGGACCGCCGTACCCGCACACTGGTGATCGTCTTCGGGCTCATCGCGCTGTGCACCGCGTACGGCGAAGGGGCGCTGGCCGACTGGGGCGCGCTCCACCTGGAGGAGGACCTCGGCGCCTCGCCGGGTGCCGCGGCCGTCGGGTACTCCTGTTTCGCGCTGGCCATGACGATCGGACGGCTCTCCGGGACGACGCTGCTGGAACGGCTGGGCCGGACCCGTACCGTCCTCGCCGGCGGTTCCACCGCGGCGGCCGGCATGCTGCTCGGCGCGCTCGCGCCGTC
Source organism: Streptomyces sp. NPDC014676 (assembly GCF_043084105.1). NCBI lineage: Bacteria > Bacillati > Actinomycetota > Actinomycetes > Kitasatosporales > Streptomycetaceae > Streptomyces > Streptomyces sp. NPDC014676. Next base: position 295,828 of record NZ_JBIBZI010000005.1, read on the forward strand.
CCTGTGGGCGGCCCTGCTCGGTTACGCGGTCACCGGCCTCGGGCTCGCGAACCTGTTCCCCGTGGCCGTCGAGCGGGCGGGCGCGCTCGCAGGTCCTAGCGGGGTCGCCACCGCCTCCACCCTGGGCTACGGCGGCATGCTGCTCGGCCCGCCCGCGATCGGCTTCATGGCGGACTGGTTCAGCCTCCCGGCCGCGCTGACCAGCGTGGCGGTCCTGGCGGCGGTGGCCACCGCCATCGGCTTCGCCACCCGCCACGTGCGCGCGGACTGACTCCGTCCGGTCCCCCGGCCGTCCGGGTGGCGTCGGGGAGGGCCGGATCGGATGCGCGGTGCCGGGGTACCCGGACGACGACGTCCGCCGGTTCTCCGCCGGCGGGCGCCGACCGCACGACCGCCCCTCCACGGACCCGGGAGAGACCGTGACCGAGCAGCAGAATCCCGTCGAGCAGCACCCGACCCCCGACTTCCCGTCCCAGGACCAGCCGCATCCCGGCTGGACCGGTCCCATGGACCCGCCGCCGGACCACGGGGAGGACTCCTACCGGGGCAGCGGCCGGCTGACGGACCGCACGGCCGTGATCACGGGCGGGGACTCGGGGATCGGCCGGGCGGTCGCCCTGGCGTTCGCCCGCGAGGGCGCCGACGTGGTCTTCACGTACCTGGACAGCGAGAAGGACGACGCCGCCGAGACCGCGCGGTGGGTGGAGGAGGCCGGCCGGCGGGCCGTGCCCGTCGCGTGCGACGTCCGGGAGGAGGAGAACTGCCGGGCGCTGATCGACCGCGCGGTCTCGGAGTTCGGCCGGATCGACATCCTGGTGAACAACGCGGCGTACCAGATGTCGCAGCCCGACGGCATCGAGGCGATCTCCACCGAGCAGTTCGACCGCGTGATGCGGACCAACCTGTACGGCATGTTCTGGCTGTGCAAGCTGGCCGTGCCGCACATGCGGGAGGGCGGCAGCATCATCAACTCGGCCTCCGTGCAGGCCTACAAGCCGAGCCCGCACCTGCTGGACTACGCCACCACGAAGGGCGCCATCGTCACGTTCACCCAGGGGCTGGCGCAGATGCTGATCGAGCGGGGCATCCGGGTCAACGCCGTGGCGCCGGGGCCGGTGTGGACGCCACTGATCCCGGCGACCCTGCCGGACACCGCGGAGTTCGGCAAGCAGGCGCCCATCGGACGTCCGGCCCAGCCGGCCGAGATGGCTCCGGCGTACGTGTTCCTCGCCTCGCAGGAGGCGTCGTACATCACCGCGGAGATCGTGAACGCGACGGGCGGGACCCCGCTCCCGTAGACCCGGCCGGGCGTCCGTACGGCAGACTCCTGCCCATGGACACTGCCTGGTTCCTGGAAACACTGGAGAAAGAGGGCCAGTTGCTGGCCGACGCCGCGGAGCGGGCCGGCACGGACGCCGCCGTGCCGACCTGCCCGGGGTGGCGTACGCGGGACCTGGTCCGGCACACCGGTGTGGTGCACCGGTGGGCCGCGGCCTTCGTCGCGGACGGGCACGCCGCGCCGCGTCCGATGGGTGAACACCCCGCGCTGGACGGCCCCGCGCTCGTGGCCTGGTACCGCGACGGTCACCGCCGCCTGGTGGACACCCTGGCGGGGGCGGCGCCCGGCGTGGAGTGCTTCACCTTTCTGCCCGGACCGCCCTCCTCGCTCGCGTTCTGGGCCCGTCGGCAGGCGCACGAGACGACCGTCCACCGGTTCGACGCCGAGTCGGCACGCGGCGGCACGCCGTCGCCGGTCGCCACGGATTTCGCCGTGGACGGTGTCGACGAGCTGCTGCGCGGGTTCCACGCACGGCCCAAAAGCCGGGTGCGCACCCGGGCACCCCGCGTCCTGCGGGTGCGCGCGACCGACGCGGACGCGGTGTGGACCGTACGGCTGTCCCAGGAACCGCCCGTGACCAGCCGGGACGCGGCCGGGGACGCGGAGTGCGAACTGGCCGGACCCGCCGATCAGTTGTATCTCGCGCTGTGGAACCGGGTGCCGATACCGGCGGTGTCGGGTGATCCGGAGCTCGCCGCGCTGTGGCGGGAGACGTCCGCCGTGGGCTGAGGCCCCGCCGGTCAGCCGTCGGAGAGCATCCGGGCCAGCACCGCGCGCTGCACGGGCAGTACCTCGCCGTGCAGCGCGCGCCCCTTCGCCGTGAGCGACACCCGTACTCCCCGCCGGTCCTCCGGGCACGTCCCGCGCTCGGCGAGGCCCTCCCTCTCCAGCCGGGCGACCAGCCGGGAGAGGGCGCTCTGACTGAGATGGACGTGCTCGGAGATCTCCTGGACGCGGTAGGCGCAGCCGCCCGGTCCGGGGCCCTGCGCGAGGACGTCGAGGACCTCGAAGTCGCTGGCGCACAGGCCGTGTCCGTGCAGGGCGCGGTCGATCTCGCACTGGGTGCGCGCATGCAGCGCGAGCACGTCCCGCCACCGTTCCACGAGCGCCTGTTCGGCCTGCTTCGCCGCCATGGGCGCACCGTAGCAGGCATGTGCGTACGAGTCTTCCGAGCACACCTTCTCTCCACGCACCACCCCCGTCCCCGACGGACGCCGGCCCCGGCTGCGGGGCACCTCGCCGCGAGGGTGGCCGGTCCGTGGTCGTGACCGAGTCCACCGGCCGGCAGACGGAGGCGGCGTGCGTCGGCGCCCGCGGCCGGGACCGTCTCCGGTGCGTGCGCCCCGGCCGGGTTCCTTGCCCGCCGGGGCGCACGTCTGTTCGACTCCTCGGGTGGCCGGATGCGGGGGGCGGGCATGACGGGGTACGGGGGACGGCGGAGCCGGGCGGAGCGGGACGCGGTCACCGTCGAGATCGGGTACGCGCTGTGCAGCGCGGCGTTCGCGGCGGCGGTCGTCCTCGGGGCCGTGGCGGGACCGGTGCTGCTCTTCGAGCTGCCGGGCGCCTTCGAGACGGTGCTGCGCCACACCGGGGTGATGCTCGCGACGGTCCTGTTCGCCGTCCGCACGGTCGCCGTACTGGTCCGGTTCCGGCGGGCGGGTCAGCCCAGCCAGCCCGGCCGCACCAGCCCCGACTCGTAGGCCAGCACCACCAGTTGGGCCCGGTCGCGGGCACCCAGTTTCACCATCGTGCGGCTGACGTGGGTCTTCGCGGTGAGCGGGCTGACCACCAGACGGCGGGCGATCTCCTCGTTGGACAGGCCGATGCCGACCAGCGCCATGACCTCCCGCTCCCGCTCGGTGAGCCCGGACAGGGCGCCGGCGGCGGCCGGTTCCTTGGAACGGGCCGCGAACTCGGCGATCAGCCGGCGGGTCACCCCCGGCGAGAGCAGGGCGTCACCCTCCACCACCGCCCGCACCGCGCGCAGCAGTTCCTCCGGCTCGGTGTCCTTGACCAGGAAGCCCGAGGCTCCCGAGCGGATCGCCTCGAAGACGTACTCGTCGAGCTCGAAGGTGGTGAGCATGACCACCTTCACGTCCCCCAGGTCCTTGTCCTCGGTCACGCGGCGGGTGGCGGCCAGGCCGTCGAGTGCGGGCATCCGGATGTCCATCAGCACGACGTCGGGCCGCAGTTCGCGGATCAGCCGCACGGCCTCAGCGCCGTCGGGCGCCTCCCCCGCCACCTCGATGTCCGGCTGCGCGTCCAGCAGCGCGCGGAATCCCGCCCGGACCAGTGACTGGTCGTCGGCGAGCAGTACGCGGATCACCGGTCCTCCTCGGCCTCGATCGGCAGTACGGCGAGCACCCGGAAGCCGCCGTCCGGGCGCGGGCCCGCCTCGATGGTGCCCTTCAGCGCGGCGGCCCGCTCCCTCATCCCGGCGAGCCCGTTCCCGCTGCCGCCCGCGTCGGCTCCGGTGGCGGGCCCGTCGTCGTCGACGCGCAGCCGCAGCCGCCCCGCGTCCCGTTCGATCCGCACCCGTGCCTCGCGCGAGCCCGAATGCCGTACGACGTTGGTGAGGGCCTCCTGGACGATGCGGAAGGCCGCCAGGTCCGCGCCGGGCGGCAGGTGCGGCGGCTCCCCCTCGACCGTCACGGTGAGGCCCGCGCTCGCGGCCTGTTCCACCAGCTCGGGCAGCCGGTCCAGGCCGGGCGCCGGGGCGCGCGGCGCGGCGCCCGGCGCGCGCAGCGTGTCGAGCACCTGACGCACCTCCCCGAGCGCCTCCTTGCTCTTGGCCTTGATGGTGGTGAGCGCGCTGCGCGCCTGCTCCGGGTCGCTGTCCAGCAGGGCGAGACCGACGCCCGCCTGCACGTTGATGACGGAGATGCTGTGCGCGAGGACGTCGTGCAGTTCGCGGGCGATCCGCAGCCGCTCCTCGTCCGCGCGCCGCCGTGCCGCCCGGGCCCGCTCGGCCCGCTCCCGCGCCCACTGCTCACGACGGGTCCGGGCCAGTTCCGACACCGCCACGAGCGCCACCACCCAGGTGGCGATCACGATCTCCTGGTTCCAGGAGGGCTCCTCGTCGCCGGAGGGCGGCAGCCATCCGTACAGCACATGGGTGATCAGCGCATGTCCCGCCCAGAACGTCCCCATCGCCGCCCACGCGGCATGCCGGTGCCCCGAGACGACGGCGCTGAAGCAGGCGACGGCGACGGTGAGGAACACCGGTCCGTACGGGTATCCGGCCCCGGTGTAGAGCAGGACGGCGGCCACGGTGGCGAACACGACGGGCACGGGACGACGCCCGCGCCACAGCAGGAGCGCGCCCGCCAGGAACAGCAGGATCCGCCCGAAGGGGTCCAGGGCGACCCGCTCGCCCTCCTGGGCGTGCTCGGCGAAGCCGGAGCCGACCAGCACGAACACCGTGAGCAGCACGGTGGAGCGCCAGGGCCACCGGGAGCGTCGGTTCTCACCGCCGTCGGTGGCTGCGGCTCCGTGGGCTCCGTGTGCTCCAAGAACCCCGTCGTCCTCGTGGGCCCGGCGGATCCCGCCGGACGGGCCGTGCCGGAACGGCCGCCCCGGGCGCCACCACCCCGGCGGCCCGCCGCCGGGTCCGCGCTGCTCGTCCATGTCCGTCACGCTAGACGCCGGACGCCCGGTGCGGCGTCGGCCCGGCGTGGTGATCACATGTACTCCCGGCGGAGTACGTCCGTCCGCCCGGCCTCCTACGACGGCTCGACGGCGGGTCCGCCCGGTGCGGCCACGGGGCCCTGCTGCGGGTACACCAGCCCCACGGAGTGCGCGAGCTGCCCCACCGCGTGGCGGAAGAACGTGTCGCGGTCCTCCACCACCCGGTTGAACTGCCCGAACAGCTCGAACCCGATCAGCCCGAACAACTGGGCCCAGGCGGCCACCATCGCCACCACCACCTCGGGCGGCAGGTCGGGGGCGAGGTCGGCGGCCATGCGCACGGCCTCGGGCCTCAGCTCGGCCGGCAGCGGGGGCTTGGCGAGGCCGAGGCCCTGATGCGCCTCGCGGAGGATGCCGATGACGACGAGAACGGAGCGGGCGGCGGCCGGCACGGTCGTCTCGGGCGCGGTGTAGCCGGGCACCGGCGTGCCGTAGATCAGCGCGTACTCGTGCGGGTGCCCGAGCGCCCAGCGGCGCATGCCCTCGCACACGGCGGTCCAGCGCCGCACCGGTCCGACGTCGGCGGCCGTGTCCCGGGCCGCTTCGGCCGCCGCGCCGAGGGAGTCGTAGGCGTCGATGATGAGCGCGGTCAGCAGGTCGTCACGGCTGGGGAAATAGCGGTAGAGCGCGGAGGAGGCCATGCCGAGTTCGCGGGCGACGGCCCGCAGCGAGAGCTTGACGGCACCCTCCTTCGCGAGCTGGCTGCGGGCCTCTTCCTTGATGGCCGCGGTGACTTCGATCCTGGCCCGGGCACGGGCGCCATGTGCGGTGCTGCTCATGCGGGCCAGTGTTCCACGAATCCAGAGCAGTGCACACAAACGAGAGCGGCAAACGCAGGCGAGAGCAGCGCACACAAGCGAGAGCGGCGAACGCAGGCGAGAGCAGCGCACACAAGCGAGAGCGGCGAACGCAGATGAGAGCGACGTAGGCAATCGAGAGCGATGCACACAGAAAAGAGCAGCGCACAAAAACGAGAGCAGTGCTCTTGCTTTGCCGCACCGGCATCGTGCAGACTGAAGGCACCCCGCGAGAGCAGTGCTCACAAAAGAGAGCGCCGCTCTCGTCACCACGTCGACCCAGGAGTCACCGATGTCATCGTCCGCGCCGTACTACCTCAAGGGCAGCCCCTTGGCCGTCCGGTTCAACAGCGTCATCGGCTGGCTGGCCCGGCACGGCGTCAGCCTCGCCGGAACCGCGGAGATGTCCGTCCGCGGCCGCAAGAGCGGACGGATGCAGCGCATCCCGGTCAACCCGCACACCCACGACGGCGAGCGGTACCTGGTCTCGGCGCGCGGTCACTCCCAGTGGGTGCGCAACATGCGCGCCGCCGGCGGCGGGGAGCTGCGCGTGGGACGCAAGGTCCGCGCCTTCACGGCCGTGGAGCTTCCCGACGAGGAGAAGCTCCCGATCCTGCGGGGCTACCTGGAGAAGTGGGGCTGGGAGGTGAACCAGTACTTCCAGGGGGTCACCGCCCGGTCCTCCGACGAGGAGATCGCCGCGGCCGCCCAGGACCACCCGGTCTTCCGGATCACCGTCAGGAGCTGACCTCGTCGCCCGCGGGACGCCGGTCCAGCGCCATCAGCGCGCGGTGCGCCAACGGGTGGGTGCGGACCAGCTCGCCGAGCGTCGTCGAGCCCTGCGTGATGTCCTTGAACGCCTTCCAGGCCGGGCGGAAGCCGGTGAGGACCGCGTGGAACACCCCGGGACGCCGCTCGAACGCCGCCAGCATCCGCTTGCCGACGCTCATCTCCACGCCGAGCCCCGCCTTGACGGCGAAGGCGTAGTTCAGCGCCTGCCGGCGCGTGTCCACCGCGTCGTGCGCCTCGGCGATCCGCACCGCCCACTCCCCCGCCAGCCGGCCCGAGCGCAGCGCGAAGGAGATGCCCTCGCGGGTCCACGGCTCCAGCAGCCCCGCCGCGTCCCCGCACACCAGCACCCGCCCGCGCGACAGCGGCGAGTCGTCGGCGCGGCAGCGCGTCAAGTGGCCGGAGGAGATGCTCGGCTCGAACCCGGCGAGGCCGAGCCGTCCGATGAAGTCCTCCAAGTAGCGCTTGGTCGCGGCGCCTTCACCACGCCGCGAGATCACGCCGACGGTGAGCGTGTCGCCCTTGGGGAAGACCCAGCCGTAACTGCCGGGCATCGGGCCCCAGTCGATGAGCACCCGCCCCTTCCAGTCCTCGGCGACCGTCTCCGGCACCGGGATCTCCGCCTCCAGGCCCAGGTCGACCTGGTCCAGCTTGACGCCGACGTGGGCCCCTATGCGGCCGGCACTGCCGTCCGCGCCGACCACGGCCCGCGCCAGCACCGTCCCGCCGCCCTGCAGGACGACGGCGACCGTGCGCCGGTCCGGTACGGCCGAGCCGTGCTGCTCCACCCGCTGCACGGCGACGCCGGTGCGCAGCTCGGCGCCCGCCTTCTGCGCGTGCTCCACGAGCTGCTGGTCGAACTCGGGCCGGTTGATCAGCCCGAACAGCATCTGCCGGGAGCGGCGGGTGCGGCTGAAGCGGCCGTTGTGGGAGAACGTCACCGCGTGCACCCGGTCCTTGAACGGCAGCTCGAAGCCGGGAGGGAGCGAATCGCGGGAGGGGCCGATGATGCCGCCGCCGCACGTTTTGTAGCGCGGCAGCTCCGCCTTCTCCAGCAACAGCACGCGCCGTCCCGCGACCGCCGCCGCGTAGGCGGCCGAGGCCCCCGCGGGTCCCGCGCCCACCACGACGACGTCCCACACCTGCTGTACGTCGTCCGCCGAAGAGTTCTCGCTGCTCACGATGGTCTACTGCTCCCGATCCAGCCGCCTGCCGCTGATGTCCTCCCGCATCCTACGGCGGCGATCACCTCGGGCCGCTGTGGGAGGATCGGCGGCGTGGGTGCCCCGTACACGGGTCCTCACGCACACCGCGCGATCATCTCGTACGAAGATGTCCGCGGAAGTTCCAACGTCGCACCCACAAGGAGCGTGCCCATGTCGTCGAATCCGGTCGCCGCGACCGTCGCCTCGCTGATGCCCAGGGCGAAGGAGGAGCTCGCCGAGCTGGTGGCCTTCAAGTCGGTGGCGGACTTCGACCAGTTCCCGCGCGAGGAGAGCGAGGGCGCCGCCCGCTGGATCGCCGACGCGCTCACCGCCGAGGGCTTCCAGGACGTGGCGCTGCTCGACACCCCGGACGGCACGCAGTCGGTGTACGGCTTCCTGCCGGGCCCGGAGGGCGCGAAGACCGTGCTGCTGTACGCGCACTACGACGTGCAGCCGCCGCTGGACGAGGCCGGCTGGGCCACCCCGCCCTTCGAGCTGACCGAGCGCGACGGCCGCTGGTACGGGCGCGGGGCCGCCGACTGCAAGGGCGGCGTGATCATGCACCTGCTGGCGCTGCGGGCGCTGAAGGCGAACGGCGGCGTCCCCGTGCACGTCAAGGTGATCGTCGAGGGTTCGGAGGAGCAGGGCACCGGCGGCCTGGAGCGGCACGCCGAGGAGCACCCCGACCTGCTGACGGCCGACACGATCGTGATCGGCGACGCGGGCAACTTCCGCGCCGGTCTGCCCACGGTCACGTCCACGCTGCGCGGCATGACGCTCGTACGGGTGCGGATCGACACCCTGGAGGGCAACCTGCACTCCGGCCAGTTCGGCGGGGCCGCGCCGGACGCGCTGGCCGCGCTGGTGCGCGTACTGGACTCGCTGCGCGCCGAGGACGGCAGTACGACCGTCGACGGGCTGGCCGGCGACGAGGCGTGGGACGGACTGCGGTACGACGACGAGCAGTTCCGCAAGGACGCCAAGGTGCTGGACGGTGTGGAGCTGATCGGTTCCGGCACGGTCGCCGACCGCATCTGGGCGCGCCCGGCGGTCACCGTGCTCGGCATCGACTGCCCGCCGGTGGTCGGCGCCACGCCGTCGGTGCAGGCGAGCGCCCGCGCGCTGATCAGCCTGCGGGTGCCGCCGGGCGTCGACGCGGCCGAGGCGACGAAGCTCCTGCGGGCGCACGTGGAGGCGCACACGCCGTGGGGTGCGCGGGTGAGCACCGAACAGATCGGCCAGGGACAGGCGTTCCGCGCGGACACCACCAGCCCGGCCTACCAGGCCATGGCCGACGCGATGGCGGTGGCGTACCCGGGCCAGGAGATGCAGTACGCCGGCCAGGGCGGCTCGATCCCCCTGTGCAACACCCTCGCCGCCCTCTACCCGAAGGCGGAGATCCTGCTCATCGGCCTGAGCGAGCCGGAGGCGCAGATCCACGCGGTGAACGAGAGCGTGTCCCCCGACGAACTCGAGCGGCTGTCGGTCACGGAGGCACTGTTCCTGCGCGCCTACGCGTCCGGAGCGAACTGATCGCCGTGGTCCGTCGCTCTGCCCGGGGGAGGGCGACGGACCACGGGCGGGCCCGGCCCCGCCCGAGCCGGACGGCTCCCTGACCCGGCTGGGCGTTCGGACTCCCCCGGGAGAGAGGCCGCAGGCCGGTGAGAGGCGTCCGCCGGTCCGGGCTCAGCCGACCGGCACTCCGGCCTCCAGGTACATCGCCTTCCCGCGTTCCCGTGCCCGCAGGGCTCTGCGCAGCCGTTCGTAGCGGACCGGGGGCAGCAGATCGGCGGCCTCGGCCTCGGAGGCGAAGCGCCAGCCGCGCAGTTCCGGGCCGGGCAGCAGGAGGCGTCCGGCGGCCGCGGAGTCGAGACGGCCGCCGTCGAAGAGCAGCCGCAGGCCGCCGAATCCGGGCGGCGCGGGCGGCTCCCAGTCGACGACGAGGAGCGCCGGTACGTCGTCGAGGCGGATCCCGGTCTCCTCGGCGACCTCGCGCATGCCCGCCCGCGCGGGGGCCTCACCGCGTTCCACGACCCCGCCCGGGAACTCCCAGCCCGGCTTGTAGGTCGGGTCGACGAGCAGCACCCGGTCCTGCTCGTCGAAGAGCAGCACCCCGGCGGCGACCGTCTCGGCGGTGGGCTCGGGCGTCTGCACGATGTCACAGGCCGGCGCCTCCCCGCTGCCGACCGCCTCGGCTATCCGCAGGGCGGTCTCGTAGGGGCTGAGGGTCCCGCTGTCGACCGGGTAGGCGTCGGCGGTGAGCCAGGCGGCGAGGGCCGCCTTGTACGGCTCGATGTGGTCGTACGACCATTGCCGGACGTGTATCTCTCCGTCGGGGAGGTCCGCCGGGAACTCACGGGCGGCTATGCGTTCACGCAGGATCGTTTCCGCCGGGGCGAGGAGGACATGCCTCACCGGTATGCGCCGGGCGGCGAGCCCGCCGAAGATCTCATCGCGGTACTCCTGACGCAGCAGGGTCATGGGGACCACGAGGGTCCCGCCGAGCTCGGCGAGCATCGCGGCCGCCGTGTCGATCACGAGTCGTCGCCAGATCGGGAGGTCCTGGAAGTCGCCGACCTCGGCGAGGCACTTGGGCGGGAGCAGCCGTTCCAGTGCTCCGCCGATGACCTCGGGGTCGAAGAGCGTGCTGTTCGGGATCAGCTCGATCAGTTCGTGCGCGGTGGTGGTCTTTCCCGCACCGAACGCGCCGTTGACCCAGACGATCACGTTTCCCCCTCTTCTGTTGGCCCCCTGTGGCTTGCCCGCTCCACCCTGCCACGGAAACCAGATCCGGGAGAGAACGCACGAGAACGGCGCCGGCGCCCCTGTGGTCCCAGGGGCCGCCGACGCCGTACGACCGTGCCGTGAGGGGTCTCGTCAGGCCTTGGTGCCCCGGTCGACGTCCAGGTCCAGGGTGTTGTCCTCGGCGATGGTCCGGTCGAGGGTGCCGAGGGTGTCGTCGACGCCGAGCGGGGCGGCACCGTCGGCGACCGCGTGCGACGGGGTGACGGCCGCGACGACGAAACCGGTGGCGAGGGAGGCGATGGCCAGCATGCTGCGCTTCTTCATACCCGCCACAACGGCCGGAACGGCCCCGAGGTCACGCGCGCGGTTCCCGGCCCCCGACCGCCCGCCGTCCCGCGGTCCTCAGACCCCCGCCACCGCCGTGTCCGTCCTGCCCGCCAGCGCTGCCGCCGCCGCGCCCACCAGGCCCGCGTCCGTGCCCATCCGGGCCGGGGCCACGGCGAGGCGCTGGACGAAGGACAGGGTGGCGTACTCGGTGAGGGTCTTGCGGAGGGGGGCGAAGAGGACCTCGCCCGCCTTGCCCACGCCCCCGCCGATCACGGCGATGTCGATCTCGACGAGTGTCGCGGTGGCCGCGATCCCGGCGGCCAGCGCCCTGGCCGCCCGCTCGAAGGACGCCACGGCCACCGGGTCCCCGGCGCGGGCGGCGGCGGCCACCGCGGCGGCGGAGGTGTCGCCGTCCGGGCCCGGACGCCAGCCGTTGTCCAGGGCGCGGCGGGCGATGTTGGGGCCGCTCGCGATGCGCTCCACGCAGCCGCGCGAACCGCACGGGCACAGGTCGCCGTCGAGATCCACGCTGATGTGACCGATGTGGCCGGCGTTGCCGGTGGGCCCGGGGTGCAGCCGGCCGCCGAGCACCAGGCCGCCGCCGACCCCGGTGGAGACGACCATGCACAGCGCGTTGTCGTGGCCGCGGGCGGCGCCCTGCCAGTGTTCGGCGGCCGTGATCGCCACCCCGTCGCCGATCAGCTCCACGGGCAGGCCCCCGGCCGCGTCCCGGACCCTGGCGACGAGCGGGTAGCCGCGCCAGCCGGGCACGTTGACCGGGCTCACCGTGCCGGCGGAGGCGTCCACGGGGCCGGCACTGCCGATGCCCACCGCGCCGGCGCGGTGCCACAGCGGGGACGCGGTGAGCTCACCGAGCACCGCCTCGACCGCCCGCATCACGGTCTCACCGTTCTCCTGCGCGGGCGTCGGCCGCTGGGCACGGACCAGGATCCGGCCCTGGCCGTCCACCAGCGCGCCCGCGATCTTGGTGCCGCCGATGTCGAGCGCGGCCACGAGGTCGGTGTGCATCAGTGTCGGATCTCCCCGTTGAAACATCAGAAAATCGCCGAGAACGACCATGTGCGAGCACGAGGCAACACATGGAGCACGAGCAACGGTCCGGTCGTGCGGCGAGGTGTGGGCCGGAGTGTGCGTTGGACAGTGTCCCCCGAGCCTGACAACGTTGTCCAGGCTCTATGCTCGACGCCACATCCTCATACAAGCCCATGGACCTACTCATCCCCGTGGCCGACAGGACAGGACACCGCACCGTGCCGGAGACGACCCGCCGCACCGACCGCATCCCAGGGACCCGTTACGGCAACCGTCCGACGATGAAGGACGTGGCCGCGCGTGCCGGCGTCGGGCTCAAGACGGTCTCCCGCGTGGTCAACGGCGAGCCCGGTGTCACACCGGAGACGGAGCGCCGTGTCCAGGAGGCGATCGACGCGCTCGCCTTCCGCCGCAACGACAGCGCCCGCGTGCTGCGCAAGGGCCGCACCGCCAGCATCGGTCTGGTCCTGGAGGATCTCGCGGACCCGTTCTACGGGCCGCTGAGCCGGGCGGTCGAGGAGGTGGCCCGCGCGCACGGCGCCCTGCTGATCAACGGCTCCAGCGCGGAGGACGCCGACCGCGAGCAGGAACTGGTGCTGGCGCTGTGCGCCCGGCGGGTGGACGGTCTGGTGGTGATCCCGGCCGGGGACGACCACCGCTATCTGGAGCCGGAGATCAAGGCGGGCGTCGCCACCGTCTTCGTGGACCGTCCGGCCGGGCACATCGACGCGGACGTCGTCGTGTCGGACAACTACGGCGGCGCCCACGACGGCGTGAGCCACCTGATCGCGCACGGTCACCGCAGGATCGGCTTCATCGGCGACATGCCCCGCATCCACACCGCGGCCGAGCGGCTGCGCGGCTACCGGACCGCCATGGAGGACGCGGGGATAACGGTGGTGGACTCCTGGATGTCGCTGGGCATCACCGACCCGGAGCGGGTGCGCCGGGCGGCCGAGGAGATGCTCTCGGGACCGGACCCGGTCACTGCGATCTTCACGGGCAACAACCGGGTGACGGTCACCGTGATCCGGGTACTGGCCGGGCACACCCGCCGGGTCGCCCTGGTCGGCTTCGACGACATCGAACTCGCCGACCTGCTCCAGCCCGGTCTCACGGTCGTCGCCCAGGACGCGGCGGCTCTCGGCCGGACCGCGGCCGAGCGGCTGTTCCGCCAGCTGGACGGCACCCTGCTCACCCCGGAGCGCATCGAGCTCCCCACCCGCCTGATCACCCGCGGCTCCGGCGAGCTGCCCCCGGCGGACTGAGCGGGCGGTGCCGTCGGAGGAGGACCGCACCCTGCGGGCGCTGGGGCTGGAGAAGGCCCCGCGCGAGCACCCGCTGCTGTATCCGGGCGCCTGGCCGCGGGATTCGGGGCTGCTCGACGGGGACCGGCTGCTGCCGCTGGACCGCCTGGTGTACGAGGACCGCGCGCCCGTGCTCGCGGTCGGCTCCAACGCCTGTCCCGGTCAGCTGCGGCACAAGATGGCCGAGTCCGGGATCATCACACCGGTGCCGATGGTGCGGACGCGGGTGACGGGCGTCGGCATCGGTGTCTCGGCGCACGTCAGCCGTATGGGCTATGTGTCCCACTCGCCGGTCCGCGCCCCGGGGACGGTGCGGGAGCTGTTCGTCCTCTGGCTCGACGCCCGGCAGCTCGCGGTGGTCGACGCGAGCGAGGGCGCACCGCGGCCGGACGGCAACTTCCACCGTGCCTGGCTGCCCGCACCCGATGTGCGCGTCGAACTCGCCGACGGCTCCGTGCTCCCCGGCGCGTACGCGTACGTGAACCGCCACGGTGTGCTGCACGACGGCACCGGTGTCCCGCGCGCCCATCCGGGCCAGCGGGCGCTGCTCACCGATCTGCTCGCGCACGTGCCCGGACTGCGGGAGCTGTTCGGCGCCTCCCCCGAGGAGTTCTGCGCGCGGGCCCGCGCCGACCTCCGGCTGTGCGCGCGGGGCACCCGGCTGTTCGCCGAGGAGAGGCTGGTGACGGTCTGCGGCCTGGAGCGGTATGCGGGGTCCGAGCGGTACGGACGTCCTGGCACCGGCGCGTCACCGGCGCCGCTGCCGAGGCGGGGGCACGGGTGACGGGTCAGGGCCGGGTGTCGTCGGGTTCCCAGCGCAGCAGGTCGCCCGGCTGGCACTCGAGCACGTCGCAGAGCGCGGCGAGGGTCGTGAAGCGCACCGCCTTGGCGCGGCCGTTCTTGAGCACCGCCAGATTGGCCGGTGTGATGCCGACGCGTTCGGCGAGTTCGCCCACGGACATTTTCCGCTTGGCCAGCATCACGTCGATGTCGACGGCGATCGGCATCAGATCACCTCGGCCAGTTCGGCCCGCATCCGCGACGCCTCGACGTCGCGCGCGACGGCCTGCGCCAGCAGCATCCTCAGGACGAGTACGACCAGGGCGATGCCCAGGATCGCCAGACCGGCCCCGCCCAGCAGTGCCACGATGCCGGGGGCCACGGCCTCGCCGGGCGCGAGGAGCGCTCCGAGCGCGAACACCAGCAGCGCCGCGGCGACGAACGCGCCGATGACGGTGTGCACGTAGCGGAAGGCGGCGTGGGAGAAGACGGTCCCGCGCCGCACCATCGTCACCAGCCGCCAGACGCAGACCAGGACGACCTGGGCCGTCACGACGCCGAGGACCACGACGAGGAGGAACGGGACGCGCAGGTACGAGTACTCCGCGTCCAGCCCTTCGAGGTCGCTCGCCATCAGCGGCACCATCACCGCCTGGATCCCCAGGGAACCCGCCAGCAGCGTCACCATCACGGCGCGCAACGCGAGCACGGTCAGCCGTCCCATCGCCCCTCCTTGAATCGAATCACGATGGAAAATTATCGAAATTCGATAGGCGAGGCAAGCGGGTGCGACCTGGACTACCGCGCGAGGACCTCCAGGTCGGCGCGGGACAGCGAGGTCGGGCGCTCCACCTCGGCGGCGTCCAGGGCGCCGCAGTCCAGGCCGCGCAGCAGGTATCCGGCGAGGGCCTTGGCGGTGGCGGGCTCGTCCATGATGTCGCCGCCGGCCCGGTCGGCGTACCGGGCGAGGCGGGCGGCGGCCTGCGTGAAGCCCTCGCGGTAGAAGGCGAAGACGGCCGCGTAGCGGGTGGGGAGGTGGCCGGGGTGCATGTCCCAGCCCTGGTAGTAGGCGCGGGCGAGGGCGCGGCGGGTGAGGCCGTAGTGCAGCCGCCAGGCGTCGTGGACCCGCTCCGTGGGGCCGACGGGCAGCACGTTGGTGGAGCCGTCCGAGACGCGTACGCCGGTGCCCGCGGCGGCGACCTGCATGACGGCCTTGGCGTGGTCGGCGGCCGGGTGGTCGCTCGCCTGGTGCGCGGCGGAGACACCGAGGCAGGCGCTGTAGTCGAAGGTGCCGTAGTGCAGCCCGGTGACGCGGCCCCCGGCGGCCTGGATCATGCGGGCGACGGTGGCGGTGCCGTCGGCGGCGAGGACGGCCTGGCTGGTCTCGATCTGGATCTCGAAGCCGATCTGGCCGGGTTCGAGGCCGCGCGTCTCCTCGAAGGCACCGAGGAGGCGGGCCATGGCGGTGACCTGCTCGGGATACGTGACCTTGGGCAGGGTCAGGACCAGCCCGTCCGGCAGGCCGCCGGCCTCCATGAGGCCGGTGAGGAAGATGTCGAGGGTGCGGATGCCCCGGTCGCGGACGGCGGCCTCCATGCACTTCACGCGGATGCCCGTGTACGGGGCCGCGGTGCCGGCCGCGTACGCCTCGGCGATCAGCCGGGCCGCGCGGGCCGCGGCCTCGTCCTCCTGGGCGTCGGGACGCCTGCCGTAGCCGTCCTCGAAGTCGACGCGCAGGTCTTCGACCGGTTCGCGCTCCAGTTTGGCGCGGACGCGGCCGTACACGTCCTCGGCCAGTGCGCCGTCCAGCCCGAGGACGGCGGCGAAGGAGGCGGCGTCCGGAGCGTGTTCGTCGAGCGCGGCGATGGCCCGGTCGCCCCAGGTGCGGAGGGTGTCGGCGGCGAAGACGTCACCGGGGACATAGACGGTGTGGACGGGCTGACGGGTGCCGGGGTCTCCGGGGTAGCGGCGCTCCAGTTCGGCGTCGACCGGTGCGAGGGAGGCGCCGATCTCCTCGGTGACGGTGCCCGCGAGACTCGTCGCCACCCGCTCCTGCCGCCCCTGGCCCATCCCATACCCTCCCGAATTCCGCGATACGGAATCAACAATCCGTTGAATGAAGTTATCGGGCCTCCCTCCCCCGGTCAACACCCGTCCTGCGAGCCGGTCCGCTCCCCCGCCTCCTCACGCTCACGCCCGTCCGGCACCGTTCGCCCGTGCCGGAGCGCTTCCGTTCTCCAGTACAGCACCGCCCCCGGGCCGGCCCGGGGGCTCTTCCCCGGTGGTGACACGCCGAGGCCCCCGCGACCGGAGCGGTCGCGGGGGCCTCGTACGGCTCGGGGTGATCAGCCCTTGCGGGTCTTGATCTCCTCGGTGAGCTGCGGCACGACGTCGAACAGGTCGCCGACGACGCCGTAGTCGACCAGGTCGAAGATCGGGGCCTCGGCGTCCTTGTTGATGGCCACGATGGTCTTCGAGGTCTGCATGCCGGCGCGGTGCTGGATCGCGCCGGAGATGCCGGAGGCGATGTAGAGCTGCGGCGAGACCGACTTGCCGGTCTGGCCGACCTGGTTGGTGTGCGGGTACCAGCCCGCGTCCACCGCGGCACGCGAGGCACCGACGGCCGCGCCGAGCGAGTCGGCGAGCGCCTCGATGATCGCGAAGTTCTCCGCGCCGTTGACACCGCGGCCACCGGAGACCACGATCGCGGCCTCGGTCAGCTCCGGACGGCCCGTCGACTCGCGCGGCGTGCGGCCGGTGACCTTGGTGCCGGTCGCCTGCGCGGAGAAGGTCACCGACAGGGCCTCGACGGTGCCCGCGGCCGGGGCGGCCTCCACGGCGGCCGAGTTCGGCTTGACCGTGATGACCGGGGTGCCCTTGGAGACACGGGACTTGGTGGTGTAACTGGCGGCGAACACCGACTGGGTGGCCACCGGGCCCTCGTCGCCGGCCTCCAGGTCGACGGCGTCGGTGATGACGCCCGAACCGAGACGCAGCGCCAGGCGGGCGGCGATCTCCTTGCCCTCGGCGGAGGAGGGGACCAGGACGGCGGCCGGGGAGACGGCCTCGACGGCGGCCTGCAGCGCGTCCACCTTCGGGACCACCAGGTAGTCGGCGTACTCGGCGGCCTCGTCGGTGAGGACCTTCACCGCACCGTGCTCGGCGAGCGCGGCGGCGGTGTCACCGGCCCCGTTGCCCAGCGCGACGGCGACGGGCTCGCCGATGCGGCGGGCCAGGGTCAGCAGCTCCAGGGTGGGCTTGCGGACGGCACCGTCCACGTGGTCGACGTAGACGAGAACTTCAGCCATGGGACTTCTTCTCTCCTGCTTGCGAAGTGTGAGGGGCGGGAAGCGAGTTGAGCCTCGTGGCTCAGACGAACTTCTGGCTCGCGAGGAACTCGGCGAGCTGCTTGCCGCCCTCGCCCTCGTCCTTGACGATCGTGCCGGCGGTGCGGGCCGGACGCTCGGCCGCCGACTCGACGACCGTGTAGGCACCCTCCAGGCCGACCTCGTCCTCGTCGATGTCGAGGTCGGACAGGCCCCAGGACTCCACCGGCTTCTTCTTGGCCGCCATGATGCCCTTGAAGGACGGGTAACGGGCCTCGCCCGACTGGTCGGTGACCGACACGACGGCCGGCAGGGAGGCCTCGAGCCGCTCGGAGGCGGTGTCGCCGTCGCGGCGGCCCTTGACCGTGCCGTCCTCGACGGACACCTCGGACAGCAGGGTCACCTGCGGCACGCCCAGACGCTCCGCCAGCAGCGCCGGTACGACGCCCATGGTGCCGTCGGTGGAGGCCATGCCGGAGACGACCAGGTCGTAGCCGGCCTTCTCGATCGCCTTGGCCAGGACCAGGGAGGTGCCGATGGCGTCGGTGCCGTGCAGGTCGTCGTCCTCGACGTGGATCGCCTTGTCCGCACCCATGGACAGCGCCTTGCGCAGGGCGTCCTTGGCGTCCTCGGGGCCCACCGTCAGAACGGTGATCTCCACGTCGTCGTCGGAGTTCTCCGAGATCTGCAGCGCCTGCTCGACCGCGTACTCGTCCAGTTCGGAGAGCAGACCGTCCACGTCGTCACGGTCGACGGTCAGGTCATCGGCGAAGTGCCGGTCGCCGGTGGCGTCGGGCACGTACTTCACGGTGACAACGATCCTCAAGCTCACGCCGGCTCTCCTACTGCATCGTCATTTCTGGCTGCCTGCCTGCACAGGCAGCATAGGCGCCTGAAGCGGGCGGTCCCGGCCGGGGCGGCCCGCGCTCCGACCGAAATATTACTCGTCAGTACACCCAGTTCTTTCCCGCTAAGCAAGCGCTTTGAACTGTGACCTTCGCAACGCAGCGTAACCGGAACTCGACGGGTCCGCGACCAGGGGGGAACCCCGCCTCAGTCGCGCAGGCCGTTGAAACGTCCCTGGTGGTAGAGGAGCGGACGGCCGCGGCCGGCGGGGTCGCCGAGCAGGACCTCGGCGATCACGATCCGGTGGTCCCCGGCGGGCACCCGGGCCACCACCTCGCACACCATCCAGGCCGGGACGTCGTCCAGCACCGGAACCCCCTTCGGCCCCTCCTGCCAGGCGGTGGCCGGACCGAAGCGGTCGGCGCCGCTGCGCGCGAAGGTCTCCGCCAGCTCCCGCTGGTGCTCCCCGAGGACGTGCACACCGACGTGGCCGCCCGTCGCGATCGCCGGCCAGCTGGAGCTCCCGGTACCGATGCCGAAGGAGAGCATCGGGGGCTCGGCGGAGACGGAGGCGAGGGAGGTGGCGGTGAAGCCGACCGGTCCGCGGTGACCGCGCGCGGTGATCACGGCGACGCCCGCCGCGTGCCTGCGGAAGACGGAGCGCAACAGCTCGGGCGAGGCGGGCCGGGCGGTGCCCGGGCCGGACGTGGCCGTCATGAAACCGTCCTTCTGCGGGAGGTGACGAACGGGTTCGCGGCCGCTCACCGGCCCGGCCGGCGCACACGCGCGGCGCGGGCGGCGACCGCCGGGCGGCCGGGTACCGGCCGGAGGCGAAGGGGTTCCGAAGGCATGGGGTCAGGCTGACGACGGGTGGCACGCACAGTCAAGTCGCTCCCGTGATGTGGGAGATGCCTCACCACGGCCCGGCCGGCCCTCACACGGCCTCCCCGAGCGCGGCGATCACATCGGCCTTGCGCGGCTGTCCGGTCGCGCGCCGTACGATCCGGCCGGCCGCGTCGAGGACCAGCACCGTCGGCGTCTTCACTATCCCCAGACGGCGTACGAGGTCCAGACGGGCCTCGGCGTCGATCTCCACGTGGGCCACACCCGGCACCAGCGCGGCCACCTCGGCGAGCACCCTCCGGGTCGCCCGGCAGGGCGCGCAGAAGGCGCTGGAGAACTGCACCAGGGTGGCGCGCTCCCCCAGTCCGGCCTCCGGCCCGGCCCACGGTTCCGGCATGCCGGGCCGTCCTCCGTCGTCCCCGTCCCGCACTCGCGCACTCCTCTCACGGATCACCCGTCGACGATGTCCAGCACCGCCGGGAGCGCGGGCATTCCCGCCCGTACGCACAAAGTCCGAGGTGGATCAAGGGGGGACGTGACGAGAATCTCGCCGACGACGGGCACCAGGGCTGGTTCACCGGCCGTTCTTCGGGCACCATCTGCGACAAGCCGTAAAACCTACGGCTGCGTAACTTCGACTGGGAGCCTCCTTCCCAGGCAGAGAAGGAAAGGGTTCCAACCCGCCCATGGCAGAACTCGTCTACCGGCCCGTCGTCGGTTTCGCCCGCACCTTGTTCAAGGCGTGGGACCTCAAGATCGACTGCCAGGGGTCGGAGAACATACCGCGCTCGGGCGGCGCCGTGCTGGTGAGCAATCACATCAGCTACCTGGACTTCGTCTTCAACGGCCTGGCGGCGCTCCCCCAGAAGCGGCTCGTCCGTTTCATGGCGAAGGAGTCCGTCTTCCGGCACCGGATCTCCGGTCCGCTGATGCGCGGCATGAAGCACATCCCGGTGGACCGCGAGCGGGGCGAGGCGGCGTACGAGCACGCGCTGCGGTCGCTGCGGTCGGGGGAGATCGTGGGCGTCTTCCCGGAGGCGACGATCTCCCAGTCGTTCACGCTGAAGAGCTTCAAGTCGGGTGCCGCGCGCCTGGCCCAGGAGGCCGGCGTGCCGCTGGTCCCGATGGCGTTGTGGGGCACGCAGCGGCTGTGGACGAAGGGACACCCGCGCAACTTCGGGCGCAGCCACACCCCGATCACCATCCGCGTGGGCGAGGCGATCGAGGCGTCCAGGGACAAGTACGCGGGCGCGCTCACCCGGCAGCTGCGCGAGCGCGTGCAGGAGCTGCTGGAGGCGGCGCAGCGGGCCTATCCGGTGCGCCCCAAGGACCCGGACGACACCTGGTGGATGCCGGCCCACCTCGGCGGCACGGCCCCGACCCCGGAGCAGGTCCGCGAGGCCGAGGCGCGCTGACGCCACCGCGGCCAGCCGCGCCACACACCCGCCCTCCGCGGACCGACCGCTGCCGCCCTCCGCGGGCAGTCGTGCCGCAGGGCGATGGGGGTCCCCCCGCTCGAGCGAAGCCGAGAGTGGGGGAGGGCGGGCGCGACGGCACCCCGTGAGCGCCGGGCTGCGCTACTCCCCCCGGCCCGCACCAACACCGCTCACCGGCGCTTGCCGGGTGCCGCTGCGCCCGCCCTCCCCCATCGCCCCAGCGGCACGACTGCCCGCGGCTACGGCGGCTACGGCGGGCTGCCCTCGTCTCCGAGCGCGGTGGGGAGCGTCCGCCACAGGTGCGGGCGGTCGGGGGCGGACCTCAGGGCGTTCAGTACGACCGGGTGCGGCGCGGCGTACAGGACCGGGTGGTCGGTCTCGCCGGACGCCGGATCGGGAGCGAAGGCCAGCCGCTCGCCGTCCAGGGAGAACCGCGCGTCCACCCCGGGCTTGTTGCCCCGCGGGTCCTGCCGGTGCCAGGTACCGCGGAACCGCACGGCGACCAGGCCGTGCACGACGCCGAGGTTCTGGTAGCACAGCGCGGTCGGGATGTCCTCGGCCCGCAGCAGCGCGGCCAGCGCGTGGGCCTTGGCGTAGCAGACGCCGGTGCGCTGCTCCAGGACGTCGGAGGCGCGCCAGGTGACCCGGGGATCGCCGGAGTCCTGGGAGTGCGGGATGGTGTCGCGCACGAACTCGAAGGCCACCCGCGCATATTCATACGAGTCGGCCACTCCGGCGGCAAGCCGTGCCGCCGTCTCGCGGACCAGCGGATGGTGATGGTCGATCGTCTCGTCGGCGGCCAGATAGGAGGAGAGGTCCGGGTTTTCCTGGATCAGCTGCATGCCGTCAGAGCATAAGTACGCGGCCGACCGACAGTCAATGCACTTCCGGTCAGCCGCATACCTATGCATACAGCGCTAGCGGGCCATCTCCTCTTTGAGCGCGGCCACGAACATGTCCACGTCGTCCTCGGTGGTGTCGAAGGCGCACATCCAGCGGACGTCGCCGGCCGCCTCGTCCCAGAAGTAGAAGCGGAACCGCTTCTGCAGGCGTTCACTCACGTCGTGCGGCAGCCGCGCGAAAACCGCGTTGGCCTGCACCGGGTAGAGGATCTCCACGCCGTGCACGGCGCGCACGCCCTCGGCCAGGCGCTGGGCCATCTCGTTTGCGTGCCGGGCACTGCGCAGCCACAGGTCACGGGCGAGCAGGGCCTCCAGCTGCACCGAGACGAAACGCATCTTGGACGCGAGCTGCATGGACAGCTTGCGCAGGTGCTTCAGGTGCCGGATGCCGTCCGGGTTCAGCACCACGACCGCCTCACCGAACAGGGCGCCGTTCTTGGTGCCGCCCAGCGAGAGCAGGTCGACGCCGACCGCGTTGGTGAAGGTGCGCAGCGGCACGTCCAGCGTGGCGGCGGCGTTGGCCAGCCGGGAGCCGTCGACGTGCACCTTCATGCCGTGCGCGTGGGCGTGCTCGCAGATGGCGCGGATCTCGTCCGGGGTGTACACCGTGCCCAGCTCGGTGGTCTGGGCTATGGAGACCACCTGGGGCATCGCGCGGTGCTCGTCGTCCCAGCCGTACGCCTGCCGGTCGATCAGCTCGGGGGTGAGCTTGCCGTCCGGGGTGGGCACGGTGAGCAGCTTGATACCGCCGACCCGCTCCGGGGCACCGCCCTCGTCCACGTTGATGTGGGCGCTCTCGGCGCAGATCACCGCGCCCCAGCGGTCGGTGACCGCCTGGAGCGCGACGACGTTGGCACCGGTGCCGTTGAACACCGGGAACGCCTCTGCGGTGGGGCCGAAATGGCTGCGGATCACCTGCTGGAGGTTCTCGGTGTACGCGTCCTCGCCGTACGCGACCTGGTGCCCGCCGTTGGCGAGGGCCAGGGCGGCGAGCACCTCCGGGTGGACCCCGGCGTAGTTGTCGCTGGCGAAACCGCGGACGTCCGGGTCGTGATGACGACGCGCGTCGGTCCTCGGCGGGTTCACGGCTTCTCGGTCAGCCACAGACGGTTTCCGTTCACTTCCGCGGCGGGCTTGTCCCAGACGCCGACGATGGCCTCGGCGAGGTCCTTGACGTCCGTGAAGCCCGCGAACTTCGCGTTGGGGCGGTCGGCGCGCATCGCGTCGTGCACCAGCGCCTTCACCACCAGGATCGCAGCCGCCGACGTCGGCCCCCGTTCGCCCCCGGCCTTGCGGAAGTAGTCGGCCATGGCGAGCGTCCACGCCTCGGCGGCGGCCTTGCCAGCGGCGTACGCGGCGTTGCCCGCGGTGGGCCTGGTCGCCCCGGCCGCGCTGATCAGCACGTACCGGCCGCGGTCGCTGCGCTGGAGCGCCTCGTGGAAGGCGAGCGAGGTGTGCTGCACGGTGCGCACCAGCAGCAACTCCAGGAAGTCCCAGTCGTCCAGGCTCGTCTTGGTGAAGGTCTCGCTGCCGCGCCAGCCGCCGACGAGGTGGACCAGTCCGTCGACCCGGCCGAACTCCTTCTCGACCCGGGCGGCCCACTCGCGGGTGGAGTCCAGGTCGAGCAGGTCGACCGTGTCACCGGTGACGGTGGCGCCGCCGTGCGCGTAGCGCGCCGCGTCCACGGCCTCCGCCAACCGCTCCGGGTCGTTGTCCGAGCCGACGACGGTCGCCCCCGCCTCGGCCAGCCTGAGCAGTGCGGCCCGGCCCGCGGGTCCCCCCGCTCCGGCCACCGCGATCACCGCACCGTCGAGCGCCCCGTTCCCCATGGTTCCCGCCTCCTGAGCAGTTGTGGTCCGGCGATCGCTCACGCGGCGACCCGCTCGGCACCGTCCGCCGTGATGCCCCGAGTGGACGCGATCACGTTCTTCAGCTTCTTGGACAGTGCCTCATAGAACATGCTCAGCGGAAACTCGTCCGGAAGCACGTCGTCGACGAGTTTGCGCGGCGGCTGCGTCAGGTCGAGGGCGTCGGGGCCCTTGGCCCACGTGGAGCCCGGGTGCGGGGAGAGGTAGGCGGAGACCAGCTCGTACCCGGCGAACCAGTGGACGAGCTTGGGACGGTCGATGCCGTCGCGGTACAGCGTCTCGATCTCGGCGCACAGCTGGTTGGTGACCCGCGGGGCGCGCTCCCAGTCGATGGAGAGCTTGTTGTCGGTCCAGCGGACGACGTCGTGCTTGTGCAGGTAGGCGAAGAGGAGCTGGCCGCCGAGGCCGTCGTAGTTGCGGACCCGCTCGCCGGTGACGGGGAAGCGGAACATCCGGTCGAAGAGCACCGCGACCTGGACGTCACGGGCCTGCGGGACGCCGTCGCCGGCCAGCTTCACGGCCTCCTTGAAGGCGGTGAGGTCGCAGCGCAGCTCCTCCAGGCCGTACATCCAGAACGGCTGGCGCTGCTTGATCATGAACGGGTCGAACGGCAGGTCGCCGTGGCTGTGGGTGCGGTCGTGGACCATGTCCCAGAGCACGAACGCCTCTTCGCAGCGCTTCTGGTCGTGCACCATCGCGGCGACGTCCTCGGGCAGCTCCAGGCCCAGGACGTCGACCGCGGCCTCGGTGACCCGCCGGAAGCGGGCGGCCTCGCGGTCGCAGAAGATGCCGCCCCAGGTGAAGCGCTCGGGGGCCTCGCGCACGGCGATGGTCTCGGGGAAGAGGACCGCGGAGTTGGTGTCGTAGCCCGCGGTGAAGTCCTCGAAGGTGATGCCGCAGAACAGCGGGTTGTCGTAGCGGGTGCGCTCCAGTTCGGCCAGCCAGTCGGGCCAGACCATGCGCAGTACGACCGCCTCGAGGTTGCGGTCGGGGTTGCCGTTCTGGGTGTACATCGGGAAGACCACCAGGTGCTGGAGGCCGTCCACGCGGTTCGCGGCCGGCTGGAAGGCCAGCAGCGAGTCGAGGAAGTCGGGCACCTCGAAGCCGCCCTCGGCCCAGCGGACCAGGTCCTTGGCCAGGGCCTCGTGGTAGGCGCGGTCGTGCGGGAGCAGCGGGGAGAGCTCCTCGACGGCACCGGTCACGGCGCGCACCGCGCGCTCGGCGTCGGCACGGTCCGGGGCCCCGTCGGCGTCGAAGTCGATCGAACCGTCCTTGGACTGCCAGGGTCGGATCCGCTCAACGGCATCCTTGAGCACGGGCCATGCCGGGTGCTCCACCACCCTGGTCGCCGGAGGAACCTGTCCCTCGGCACCCACCTGCACAAGAATTTCCGTCATGTCCCATCCTCCACAGGAGAACCTCGCGTAAGAGGACCGTATACATACGGGGTTTCTCCCAGCAAGGGGCACCCCGGGAAATTATCCTGCCCCACCCCGGGCTTCACCGCATTTTTTCCTGTGTGCTACCGGGTTGGGCGACGGTGTCTGCGATCCGGGTTCAGCCTCTGGACGCGGCGGGCACAGGCGATACGGTCCAGGAGGGCCGTAGGGACGCGGTCCCCCGCCGCCGTCGACGGAAGCGAGTCGGATCTTGAACTTCCTCACCATCGGTCACCGCGGAGTCATGGGTGTCGAGCCCGAGAACACCCTCCGGTCCTTCGTCGCCGCCCAGGAGGCGGGCCTCGACGTCATCGAACTCGATCTGCACCTGAGCAAGGACGGCGCGCTCGTCGTCATGCACGACACGGAGGTGGACCGCACCACGGACGGCACGGGCGCGATCGCCGACAAGACCCTCGCCGAGCTGCGTGCCCTGGACGCCGGGCGGGGTGAGCGGGTTCCCGTCTTCGAGGAGGTGCTCGACGCCGTCCGGGCGCCGCTCCAGGCCGAGATCAAGGACGTCCAGGCCGCCCGCGCCCTGGCCGAGGTGATGAACGGGCGGGACCTGGCCGAGCGGGTCGAGGTGTCCTCGTTCCACGACGAGGCGATCGCGGAGATCGCCCGCCTGGTGCCCGGCGTCCGTACGGCGCTCATCGCGAGCCGGTACGACACCGGCATCGTGGAGCGGGCGGTCGCGGCCGGGGCCTCGGCCGTCTGTCTCAACATCCGCCGGCTCACCCTGGAGACCGTGGAGCAGGCGCGGAAGGCCGGGCTGCGGATCATCGGCTGGGTGGTGAACACCCAGGACCACCTCAGACTGGTACAGGCCCTGGGACTCGACGGCGCCACCACCGACTACCCGGAGATCAAGCGCACCGGCCGCTTCACGGCGTGAGCCGTCAGACCAGCTCCTTCACCAGCAGCTCGAACTCCAGGTCGTCCCGCTGCGGAATGCCGAAGCGCTCGTCGCCGTACGGGAAGGGCGTCATCCGTCCCGTACGGCGGTAGCCGCGCCGCTCGTACCAGGCGATCAGGTCCTCCCGCACGGAGATCACCGTCATGTGCATCTCGCTCGCGCCCCAGGTCCCACGGGCCTGGCGTTCCGCCTCCGCGATGACCCTCCTGCCGAGTCCGGCGCCCTGGAGGGCGGGGCTGACCGCGAACATCCCGAAGTAGGTGTGCGCGCCGCGGTGTTCCAGCTGGCAGCAGGCGACCACGCGCCCGGCGCGCTCCACCGTGAGCAGCCTGCTGTCCGGCGCCTTGATGACCTCCAGCACGCCCTCCGGGTCGGTCCGCTGCCCCTGGAGGATGTCCGCCTCGGTGGTCCACCCGGCCCTGCTGGACTCGCCCCGGTACGCCGACTGGATCAGCGCGACGAGGGCGTCCACATCGGCGTCGGTCGCGTCGCGGAAGGTCAGTGCGGTGTCGGTGGCGGATTCCATGGGCACGTCTCCGGTTCTCCTGGGCGCCTTCCGGCGTGGCTCGGGCGGGAACGAGACTAACCCGGCCACTACGCTCGGCCGCATGGTGCACGTACTGAGCAGCCGCGTCCTGCTCCGCCCCACCGACCCCGACCGCTCCCGCGCCTTCTACGGGGAGCGGCTGGGCCTCGCCGTCCACCGCGAGTTCGGCACCGGACCGGAACGCGGCACCGTCTACTTCCTCGGCGGGGGGTTCCTGGAACTCTCGGGCCGCGCGGAACCCTCCCCGGCGTCGCCCTCGTCCCCGGACGTACGGCTGTGGCTCCAGGTCGGGGACATCGCGGTCGCGCACGAGGAACTGGCGGCCGGGGGCGTCGACATCGTCCGTCCGCCGGTGCTGGAGCCGTGGGGCCTGCTGGAGATGTGGATCGCCGACCCGGACGGCACACCGATCGTGCTGGTCGAGATCCCGGCCGAGCACCCGCTGCGCCACCGGCCGGGCATCTAGGCGGCATGCGCCCGGCCCCGGCCGGTTCCGTGCCGGATGGCCGGGGCCCGGGGCCGGGCTCGGCGTGCCGGGAGGGACGGGAGGTGAGCCGGGGGCGGGCCCGCGGCCGTCACGCCCGCAGCGCGCCCAGGCGTCCTTCCAGCTGGCCGAGCAGCTCGCCGAGCAGGGCGGCGAGCTCGCCGAGCTCCGGGCCGTCCAGACCGGACAGCACGGCGGTCTCGTAGGCGAGCTGCGCGGGCAGGATGCCGTCGACCAGGTCGCGTCCGGAGTCGGTGAGGCGGACGTGGGCGACCCTGCGGTCACGGGTGTCGCCGCGGCGTTCCACCAGTCCTCGTTCGGTGAGCTGCTTGAGGCGTTTGGTGACGGCGGCGCCCGAGGAGAAGGTCTCGCGGGCCAGCTCGCCGGGCGTCAGTTCGTGGCCGGTGCGGCGCAGCGCGCCCAGCAGGTCGAACTCCGGGCGGGTCAGTCCGGCGCGGCGCAGCGGGGCGTCCTCCGCCTGCTGGAGGAGGGCGGCGCAGCGGTTGATGCGGCCGATGACCTCCATGGGGCCGGTGTCGAGGCCGGGGTGGACGGCCCGCCACTGCCGGACGACGGCGGCGACGGTGTCGCCCCGCGAGCGGCCGGGCGCGTCCCCGTCGGCCGTCTCCGGTTGCTCGCCGCCGGCCGTCGCCGGTCCTTCGGTCGCCGTCATGGCCGTACGTCCTCCGTGTTCGTGCCCGTGCCGGGGTCCGGGAGCAGTCCCTGGCGTCGTACCGTCGCCGCGAGCGTACGGTGTCCCGACTGCTCGGCGAGCACGACCCGCTCCTGGGCCGGTGCGCGCTGCCACCACTCGCCGGACGCGGCGTCGGCGACGGCCCGCAGGTCGGCCAGGGCGGCGGCGAGGTCGCGGCGGGCCGCGTCCAGGACGGCGGGGGCGGGCCGGGGCCCGGCCAGGAGGCGCGCGGCGTGTTCGCGTGCGCGGTCGGCCGTGGTGAGCGCCCGCTCCACGCGGTCGCCCGCCCGCCGGTTGGTGACGGCCACGGCGGCGGCGAAGCCGACCAGGGCGCCGACGAGGGTGTCCACCGCGCGCTCGGTGATCAGGTCGCCGGGCCGCTGGTAACCGGCGAACTCGGTGACGAGCAGCGCGAGCGGGGTCACGCAGACGGTGCCGAGCCAGTAGTTGCGGCCGATGAGCGCCTCGGCGCCGAAGTTGCACAGCAGGCAGCAGAGCACGAGGGCGAGCGGGCCGAGGTGGGCGACGGGGACGAGGGCGGCGAAGAGCAGTACGCCGGCGAGGTTGCCGACGACGCGCTGGACGGCCCGGTTCCAGGTGAGGGTGACGTTGGCCTGGTAGAGCGAGGCCGCGGTGACCAGGGCCCAGTAGGGGCGGCCGGTGCCGAGGGCGAGGGAGGCGTAGCCGGCGAGGGCGCAGCCGAGGGCGGTGCGGACGGCGATCGGGGTGAGCGGGCCGAGCCCGGTCCACAGGGGGCGTGGCGGGGTGGCGCGCTCGGCGGCCACGCCGAGGAGTTCGGTGGCGTCCGCGCGAGGGTCGTCGGTGGGCGGGACGGCGCCGGTGCCGCGCAGTGCGCCGGCCCAGGCGCGCAGGCGTTCGGGGTCGGCGTCGGCGGGCGCGGCGAGCGCGACCTCCGCGCGGACGACGAGCCGTTCGAGGGCGCGACGGGTGGCGGAGGGCCGGTCGCCGGTGGAGAGCAGGGACTGCCAGGCGGCCTGCACGGCGGCGTAGGCGGCGGCGCGGGCCCCGGTGTGACCGTCGCCGGTGCCGCCGGTCCCGGCGTACGCGGCGGCGGCGTTCAGTGCCTGGGCGGTGGCGCGGCGTTCGGGGCCGTGCGGCCGCAGCGGCGCGGGTGCCATGCCCACCAGGTAGGCCCAGGCACCGGCCGCGGCGGCGAGCGCGAGATGGCCGGGGACCTGTCCGAAGGTCTGCGGCACGAACAGCGAGGCGGAGCTGACGAAGGTGAGGATCACATGGCCGGGCGGGCCGATGCGGGTGGCGTCGCACAGCGTCTTCTGCACGGCGGCCAGGACGGCGCCGACGGTGACCAGGACCACGGCGTTCCGGGTGAGGGAGGCGGCGGCCAGGGAGACGGCGAGGCCGCCGAGCATGCCGAGCACCACCCACGCCAGCACCCTGGCCCGGGCGGCGTACGGGCGGTTGTGGGCGTAGAGGGCGCACAGGGACCCCGCCATGGTGTACATCGCGAGGTCGAGCCGGCCGAGGGCCACCAGGAGCAGGCTGGGCGGCGCGACCGAGGCGACCACGCTGAGGGCCGGTTTGAACCAGATGTCGGAGGGCCGCCCGAGGCGCAGCGCGGCGGCGAGCGGGGGGCGCCGGGCCGTCCGCGGGGCGGTGGGGGTGGGGGGCGTACTGCTCATGAAAAACAAGATTAACAGGTGTTTTACTCGTGAAACACCTGCGCGGGTCCGCCGCACTCCCCCCGGGCGCTCCCCCGCACTCCCGTGCGCTCGGGTGTCCGTCGCCGGGACCGGGCATGCCATGACCGACCGTCGAGCGGGCCGAGGGGGAGGTTCGGGTGCACGGACCGGTGTCGTCCGGCTGGCTGCTGGTCGCGCTCTGCGCGGCGACCGGCGCCTACTGTCTGCTGCGCATGCGCAGCCATGTGGTGGAGCAGCGCCGCGCCGCGGGCGGCGAGGCGCTCATGGGCTTCGGCATGGCCGTGATGGCCGTGCCCGCGGCGGTGTTCACCCCGCCGGTGTGGGCCTGGCCGGCCTACGCGGTGGTGTTCGGCGCGGCCGGGCTGCACGCGCTGTGGGCGGCCCGCACCGGCGCGCGCCATCTGCACCACCTGATCGGCGCCGGGGCGATGGTGTACATGGCGGTGACCATGGCCGCCTCCGCCGGGCAGGGGCAGGGCCACGGGCACGGCGGCTCGGGCATCCCCCTGCTGACCGGGGTCCTGCTGCTCTACTTCGTCGCGTACGTGCTCACCACCAGCGTACGACTGGTACCCGCGGCCGCCGGGACGGGGGGCGGCCGGGGTGCGGGCTGGGGTGACCGGCCGGAGCTGGCGCGGGCCTGCCGGCTGTCCATGGGGATCGCGATGGTGGCGATGCTGCTGACGATGTGAGGGCGGAACACACCGCGCGGCGGCGGCCGTTGCCTGCGTCACTTCGGTGCGCCCGCCCGTGTCCTCGGGCGGCCCGCGCTCATAGGCTGCACGCATGATCCTCCCCGCGGCCCTGCTGCTGCTCGGCGTCCTGACCGCTGTCATGGGTCCCCGGCTGCTCGCCCGGGCCGACTGGCCGGACCGGGAACCGGTGGTGGCGCTGTGGGCGTGGCAGTGCGTGATCGCGACGGTGCTGCTGTGCTGCGCGCTGTCGATGACGTTCAGCGCGGCGGCGGCCTGGCGGGCGGTGGGCGGCCATGTGTTCGCCACCGCGCCCCGTGCGGTCGTGGAGGCGTACACGCTCGGTACGGCGGGGCTCTGGGCGCAGACCACCGCGGCGGCGCTGGCGTGCGGCGGGCTGTGGAGCGCGGCGATGCTGGTCCGGGAGGTCGTACGGGCCCGCGCCCGGCGCCGGGCGCGTCGCGCCGAACTGCGGGTGCGGGCACCGCTGCTGCCCGGGGAGCGGCCGGACTCCGACCGGCTCGTGGTCCTGGAGGGCGAGCGGCCCGACGCCTGGTGGCTGCCCGGCACCCCGCCCCGGCTGGTCGTCACCACGGCCGCGTTGCGCCGGCTGAAGGGCAGGCAACTGGACGCCGTCCTCGCCCACGAGCGGGGGCACGCGCAGGCCCGGCACGACTGGCTGCTGCACTGCTCCTCCGCGCTGGCGGGCGGTTTCCCGCAGGTGCCGGTGTTCGCGGCGTTCCGCGACGAGATGCACCGACTGGTCGAACTCGCCGCCGACGACATGGCGTCCCGCCGCTTCGGCCGGCTGACCACGGCCCTCGCGCTGGTGGAACTCAACGAACACCGCGGGGTGTTCGGCGGCCCCTGCCCGGCCCCGCAGGCCCACGTCCCGGCCCGGGTGCACCGCCTGCTCACTCCCCCGGACCGACTCACCGCGGGACACCGCCTACGGCTCACGGCGGTGGCGTCACTGGTCCCGGTGATCCCGGTACTGGTGGCGTTCGTACCGGGACTGCACGCGCTCGGCTAGCCCGTCCCGACTCCGCACCCCGTTCCCGTTCCCGTTCCCGCGGGCAGTCGTGCCGCAGGGCGGCACGGGTGGGCTGGGGGTACCCCCTCTGGGGGGAGGCGCCCCGCAAACGCCGGGCCGCGCGACCCCACCCCCGGCCCACACCGACACAGGGCACCCCGCAAGCGCGCCCGGCCGGCGCGAGCCCGGAAGAGGCCGGCGGAGACGGGGCACTGGCCCCGGACGCGGGCGTTCGGAGAGGATCGCCTCATGCACACCCCCCACACCGAATCCCCGCCCAGGCCACCGGAGCACCGCCCGGTCGCCCTGTCCACCGGAGTGCTGGCGCTGTGCTCGGCGCTGCTGCTGACACTGGTCGGCGTCGAGTGGCGCCCGCTGCTCGAACTGGACGCCGACATCGCCCGCACCACTCACCGCTGGGCGGTCGAGGAGCGGGGGCTGACGCAGACGTCCCGCATCCTGACGGACTGGGTCTGGGACCCCTGGACGATGCGGGTGCTGTGCGGTGTGGCGGCGGCGCTGCTCGCCTGGCGGTACGCGGCCTCCTGGTCGGCACTCTGGCTGGTGCTCACGGTCGCCGTCGCGACGGTGGTGCAGCAGGGGCTGAAGGCCGCGCTGGACCGCGCCCGCCCGGTCTGGCCCGATCCGGTGGACTCCGCGCACTACGCGGCGTTCCCGTCGGGACACGCCATGACCGCGACGGTCGTCTGCGGTCTGCTGCTGTGGCTGCTGCACCGCCACGGTGCGGGCCGCGTCCTGTGGCGCACGGCGCTGGCCGTGGCGGTCCTCTCGGTGACCGGCGTCGGTCTCACCCGGGTCTGGCTCGGCGTCCACTGGCCCACGGACGTCCTGGGCGGCTGGCTGCTCGGCGCCCTGCTGGTGACGGCGGCCGTGACGGTCCACCGGCGGCGGTGTCCGGCGCGCCGCTGAGCCCAGGCGTCCCCGAACCGGTGGCCCGAGGCCACTTTCGCCGCGAACAAGACCGTTCACCTCGGACGATCCCCCGCGTCGCCCGAGGTGAACGGCACTCCGCAGGGGCCCGCCAAGGGGCCTCTCCGGACGCGCTGAGTATAGTTGGCTGGTAGCCAGTCAACGCAGGAGTCCAGCATGTCCCCGCGCAGCGCCCTGGTCAATGAAGAGTTGCGGAGGCGTTCGAAGGAGCGGCTCCTGCACGCCGCCGTGGAGTTGGTCGACGAGCACGGGTACGAGGCCACGACGCTGGGCGACATCGCCGACCGGGCGGGCTCCGCGCGGGGCCTGGTGTCGTACTACTTCCCGGGAAAACGCCAGCTCGTGCAGTCCGCCGTGCACCGGCTGATGCACCGCACCCTGGAGGAGGCCCTGGAGCGGGAGCCGCGTACCGAGGACGGCCGGGAGCGGATGGCACGGGCCATCGACGCGATCCTGGGCCTGGCGCGGGACCGGCCGGTCCTGATGCGCCAGCACATGGCCGGACTGCTGCAGGCCGAGGGTTTCCTGCCCTGCCCCGAGCAACGGCGGCTGGCGGAGCTGCTGAGGGACACCGTCGCCCGGCACGGCTCCCACGACGTCGACGCGGACTATCCGATGCTGCGCGCCCTGTTGATGGGCGCCGTGTACGCGGCCCTGATGCCGGGCGCGCCCATGCCGGTCCCGGTGCTGCGCGCGGAGCTGTTCAAGCGCTACCGGCTCGACTGGGGGATGGGCGTCCCGCCGGACACCGAGGCGCCCGGCGGGACGTGCGGGAAGGACCGGGCGGACATGGCCCGGTTCTTCGCGACGGAGCCGGACGCTCAGTCGAAGTAGTCCGGCTGGGTCTGCGTGTTGAGCTCACGCAGGTGGACCCGGCGGGCCGGGTCCGTACGCCGGTCGTCGATCTTCAGGACGTCGAAGCCCTTGGCGATGTCGTTCGAGTAGACGTAGCCGTTGTAGTAGTACGCCGACCAGGAACCGCCGGTGACGAGCTGGTCCGTGGAGAGCGGGCCGCGCTCGAAGTAGGCGATCTCCTTCGGCTTCGAGGAGTCGGTGAAGTCCCAGACGGAGACGCCGCCCTGGTACCAGGCCTGGACCATCAGGTCCCTGCCCTTGACCGGGATCAGCGAGCCGTTGTGGGCCACGCAGTTCTCGGTGTCCGCCTGGTGGCGGGGGATCTTGAAGTAGCTGCGGAAGACCAGCTTCTGCCGGTCGCCCTTGCCGACGATGTCGTAGATGCCGTCCGCGCCGCGGTTCGGGCCGATCTCCGCGTTGCAGGTGGCGCCGCTACCGCCGCCCAGCTCGTCGGTGAAGACGACCTTGTTCGCCTTCTGGTTGAAGGTCGCCGAGTGCCAGAACGCGAAGTTGACGTTGTCCTGCACCCGGTCGATCACCCGCGGACGCTCCGGGTCCTTGATGGAGAACAGGATGCCGTCGCCCATGCAGGCACCGGCGGCCAGGTCCTTCGACGGCAGCACGGTGATGTCGTGGCAGCCGGTGGTCTTGGAGACACCCGGGTTGGTGGGTCCGCCGGGGTTGCCGCCGCCGTCCGGTCCCTCACCCGGGAACAGCACCGGGAAGCCGACCAGCGCCGCCTTGTGCGGGGCCTTGCGCGGCACCTTGATCACCGAGATGCCGTCGTGCGGCGGCTGGCAGTCGGGGTAGGCCGCGTTGGGCGAGTACGAGGAGACGTAGATGTAGACGTTCTTGCGCTCGGGCACCAGCGTGTGGGTGTGCGAGCCGCAGGCGGTCTCGACCGCGGCGACGTAACGCGGATTCCGCTTGTCGCTGATGTCGAAGACCTTCATGCCCTCCCACGAGGACTTCTCGGTCGCCGGCTGGGTGGTGCTGTTGCAACTGCTGTCGCTGCGCGAGGAGTCGGTGGACAGGAACAGCAGGTCGCCGGAGACGGAGATGTCGTTCTGCGAGCCGGGGCACAGCACCTGGGCCACCGTCTTCGGCGCCTTCGGGTCGCTGATGTCGAAGATGCGGAAGCCGTCGTAGTTGCCGGCGAAGGCGTACCGGCCCTGGAAGGCCAGGTCCGAGTTGGTGCCGGACAGCGCGTCCTTGGGGATGTTGGTCACGTGCCGGATGTTGTCGGAGTGGACGACCTCGTCCTGGGCGGGTATCTCGCCGCTCCGGATGGCCGCGCGCGCCTCCGCCTGGTCGCTGCGCGAGACCTCCTTCTGGGCGGCCGGCGAGTCCCCGGGGTCGGGGATCGCCGCGGCCGGCGCGGCGGTGAGCAGCGCGGCCAGCAGTCCGCCGGCCGCCGCGGCAACTCCCAGCCGTCTGCGCCGGGTTCGGGAAACGCTCAACAGGATCACTGCTTTCCTCCCTGGTTCCGTTCACGTCGGAACGGTTTTCGCACCGGCAGTATCGTCGTGGACATGCACATACCAACAGGGGGCAACACACTTGCAATGAAGTTTTTTGATCACTGACGCGCGGAAGCGTGCTAGGACGGTCGTCGACACTCACGAGGTGTTCCGCAATACGCCTGCCACAGGAGGTCCTTGTGCACTACCGCCGTGCGTCACGCGTGTCCCTCGTCGCGGCCGGGATGACCGCTCTGGCCGTACTCGGGCTCGTGGGCTGCGACTCCGGCACGGACGACACCAAGTCGACCGCCGCCGCCGGTCCTTCGGTCATCGCGCCGGGTGAGCCCGGGGAGGCCAACCGGACCCTGTCGGCCGAGGAGGCCCAACGGCAGCGCGTCGAGGACGACTCCCCCAATGCGGCGGACGTGTCCTACGCGCGGATGATGATCCAGCACCACACGCAGGCCCTGGAGATGACCGAACTGGTGCCGGACCGCGCCGAGTCGTCGAAGATCGTCAAGCTGGCCGAGCGCATCGCCGCCGCGCAGCAGCCGGAGATCAAGGCGATGAAGGGCTGGCTGAAGAGCCACGACAAGGCGGAGCGGGACGACGGGCACGGGCACGACCACGCCACGATGCCCGGAATGGCCACACAGGCCCAGCTCAAGCAGTTGCGCGCGGCCGACGGCAAGGCCTTCGACCAGCTCTTCCTCACCCTGATGATCACGCATCACCAGGGGGCGATCACCATGTCCACCGAGCTGAAGGGGCAGGGCAACAACATCCGTATGGAGGAGATGGCGGACGACGTGGTGGCCCAGCAGACCAGTGAGATCAGCCGGATGCGCGACCTGATGTGACGGTGCGCGGCACGCCGTGACGGCGGCCGTCGGG
Organism: Streptomyces sp. NPDC014676; assembly: GCF_043084105.1. Lineage (NCBI taxonomy): Bacteria > Bacillati > Actinomycetota > Actinomycetes > Kitasatosporales > Streptomycetaceae > Streptomyces > Streptomyces sp. NPDC014676. The sequence goes on from NZ_JBIBZI010000005.1 coordinate 330,728, forward strand.
GCGGCCCGGTGCCCGGCGGAGCGGCTCAGCGCCGGGCGTGCCGCGAGGGCAGCAGCCCCGCGTCGCGCGTCCGGCCGATGAGCCTGAGCGCACCGCGCCGGCTGTACCCGGTCTCGTCCATCACGGCGAGGACCGGATCGGCTCCCCGCTCCTGCGCCGCGCGGTACGCCCCCGCCACGAGACCGTGCTCCTGCGACCCCCTCGGCCGGTCGGGACGCTCCCGGTGCGCGCCCGTACCAGGAGCGTCCCCGGGGCCCGGCTCGGGCTCGGCGCCGCAGGCCCGCGCCAGTGGCCCCTCGATCCAGTCGGCGAACAGGGCGAGGTCCTCCAGGGCCAGCGCGGGCCGGGCCCGTACGTCCTCGACGCAGACCCATCCCTCGCACACCGTCGCCAGCGCGTCGATGCGGGCCCCGTCGCCGAAGACCAGCCGCACATGGAGCCACCGGGTCGCCCGCTCCCCCTCCCGCACCTCCCACGCGGGCCACACGGACACCGCGCCCTCCGCCGGAGAGCGATCGGAAAGATGAAGAAAAGATGCCTCAAACACACACGCAACGTAATCGCGTGATCAGTTTCCCTCCGTAGAACACGCGCCCCGGACGGCGGACGGCACCCTGTCAGCGGAGCGCGGGCGGTGCCATGCTGGAGACAGCAGCGATCTCCTGTCGATCCGCCGGGTGAGGAGTTCCGCCGTGCTGCGTGTCGCCGTCATCGGTTCCGGGCCGAGCGGGTGCTACACCGCCCAGGGCCTCGTCCAGCAGGACGCCCGGGTGCGCGTGGACGTCCTGGACCGGCTGCCGTGTCCGTACGGTCTGGTCCGCTACGGAGTGGCGCCGGACCACGAGAAGATCAAGTCCCTGCAGAACACCCTCCGCGCGGTCCTGGAGCACGAGCGCGTGCGCTTTCTCGGCGGGGTGCCGGTCGGGCCGGGCGGGGTGCCGGTCGCGCGGCTGCGGGAGCTGTACCACGCGGTGGTGTACTGCGTGGGCGCCGCCACGGACCGGCGGCTGGGCATCCCGGGCGAGGATCTGCCGGGCAGTTGGTCGGCGACCGAGTTCGTGTCCTGGTACAGCGCGCATCCGGACGCCGTCGACGACGGTTTCCTGCGCGGGGTGCGGTCGGCGGTGGTCATCGGGATGGGGAACGTCGCCGTGGACGTGACGCGCATGCTGGCCCGGGGCGCCACGGAGCTGAGCCCGACCGACATGCCGCACGCGGCGCTGACCGCGCTCGCGTCGAGCCGGGTGGACCGCATCCACATGGCGGGCCGGCGCGGCCCGTCCCAGGCCCGCTTCACCACCAAGGAGCTGCGCGAACTGGGGATCCTGCCGGACACCGGAATCGCCGTGGACCCGGCCGAGGCCGCGCAGGACCCGGCGTACACGGACCCGTCCGCGCTGCCCGCTCCGCAGCGCCGCAACGTCGAGGTGCTGCGCGGCTGGGCCGGGGCGCCGGTGCCGGGTGCCCGGCGACTGATCCGGCTGCGCTTCTTCCTCCGCCCGGCCGAACTGATCGCCCGGGAGGGCAGGGTGGCCGCGGTGCGTTTCGAGCGGACGGTGCCGGACGGACACGGCGGCGTCACGGGCACGGGGCGGTTCGAGGACGTCGGGGCGCAGTTGGTGCTGCGCTCGGTCGGTTATCGCGGGGTGCCGCTGGAGGGGCTGCCGTTCGACGCGGCGGCCGGCACGGTTCCGCATCTCGCCGGGCGGGTGCTGCGGGAGGGCGCCGTCGCTCCGGGCGAGTACGTGGCGGGCTGGATCAAGCGGGGCCCGACGGGCGTCATCGGCACCAACCGGCCCTGCGCGAAGGAGACGGTGACCTCCCTGCTGCGGGACGCGCCCTTCCTCACCGACCGCGACCTCCCCGGCGACCCGCTGGCGGCGCTGCGGGCCGAGGGCGTCGAACCGGTCGAATGGACGGGCTGGCAGGCGATCGAACACGCCGAGGCGGAACTGGGCGCCTCCCTGGGCCGGAGCGTCGTCAAACTCCCCGACTGGGAATCCCTGCTCGCGGCAGCCCGCACGGCGGGCCCGTGACCACACGGGGCCCTGCGACCACACAGGAACCGTGACTTCACGGCCGACCCGTGACGGCGCAGAGGCCCGCGACCGCACGGGGAGCCACAACCGCACGACCGGCCCGCGACCGCACAGAGGCTCGCAACCGCACGATCGGCCCGTGGCCACACGGTGAGCCATGGCCGCACGACCGGCCCGCGACCCCACGTAGGTCCGTGGCCGCACGACCGGCCCGCGATCCCACAGGGGCGCCGACGGTCACCGGCGCGCGAGGACCGAACGCCAACGGGCCCCGGCTCCCACAAACCCCTCGGAGCCGAAGGCCCCGGCGGGCAGGCCCCGGGCGCCTGACGGGTCAGTCGGAGGTGTGGCGGGTGGACTGGGCGGCGGCGGCGGCGAGCAGGCAGTCGAGGAGGCCCGGGAAGAGGTCGTCCAGGTCGGACCGGCGCAGGCCGTTCATCTTGGCGGTGCCCTCGTAGACCTGCCGGATCACGCCGCTCTCGCGCAGCACCCGGAAGTGGTGCGTGGTGGTGGACTTGGTGACCGGCAGGTCGAACTGCGAGCAGGTCAGCTCGACGCCCCCGGCGGCGAGTTCGCGGACGATCCGCAGCCGTACGGGGTCGGAGAGCGCGTGCAGCACACCCTCCAGCCGGATCTCCTCGCGCGCCGGGTGCGGCAGATCGCGGCTGCTGGGTGCGGGGACGGCGATCGTCACGGCTGCTCCAGGTGCGGTCCGGGAAACCTCATTGTACGAAAGGCATCGTAGTTTGACACCTCCCGTATTACGGTGCCTATCGTACGAGCCGACCCCTCCTCTGGTTCCCCGCCGAACGGAGTCCGACGTGAGCACGCTGTTCCAGCCCTACACCCTGCGCGACGTGACCATCCCCAACCGGGTGTGGATGCCGCCGATGTGCCAGTATTCGGCCGCGCCCGAAGGGCCCGGGACCGGCGCGCCCGGCGACTGGCACTTCGCGCACTACGCGGCCCGCGCGGCCGGCGGCACGGGCCTGATCGTCGTCGAGGCCACCGCCGTGTCGCCGGAGGGCCGGATCTCGCCGTACGACCTCGGCATCTGGAACGACACCCAGGTCGAGGCGTTCCGCCGGATCACCCGCTTCCTCGTGTCACAGGGCACCGTCCCCGCCGTCCAGCTCGCGCACGCCGGACGCAAGGCGTCGACCGAGCGGCCCTGGAAGGGCGGCGCCCCCACAGGGCCGGACGCCCACGGCTGGCAGCCGGTGGCCCCGAGCGCGGTCGCCTTCGACGAGCGGCACCCGGTGCCGGACGAGCTGTCCGCCGGACAGATCCATGAGATCGTCGGGCAGTTCCGCGCCGCCGCGCGCCGCGCGCTCGCCGCCGGGTTCGAGATCGCCGAGATCCACGGCGCCCACGGCTACCTGATCAACGAGTTCCTGTCCCCGCACTCCAACCACCGCACCGACGCCTACGGCGGCTCGTACGAGAACCGGACGCGGTTCGCGCTCGAGGTGGTGGACGCCGTGCGCGAGGAGTGGCCGGACGACAAGCCGCTGTTCTTCCGCATTTCGGCCACGGACTGGCTGGAGGAGTCCGGCTGGACCCCGGACGACACCGTCCGCTTCGCCTCCGAGCTGCACGCCCACGGCATCGACCTGCTCGACGTCTCCACCGGCGGCAACGCCTCCGGGGTCCGCATCCCGACCGGGCCGGGCTACCAGGTCCCCTTCGCCGCGCGGGTGCGGAACGAGACGCCGATGCCGGTCGCCGCCGTGGGGCTGATCACCGACGCCGAGCAGGCGGAGAAGATCGTGGCCAACGGCGAGGCGGACGCGGTGCTCCTCGGCCGCGAGCTGCTCCGCAACCCCTCGTGGGCCCGGCACGCGGCCCGTGAACTGGGCGGCGAGGTCCACGTGCCGGACCAGTACCACCGCTCGGTCTGAGCCCGTACCGCCACCGACGCCGGCGGCCCGGGGTGCTCCCCGCACCCCGGGCCGCCGGCGTCGGTCTTTCCTGGCCGAATGTGACCCTCGCGAGGCGTTGACTAGAAAGCGCTTACCCCATACGTTTCCCGTTCAGCAGCGTGACCCGCTCACGTCAACGAAGCGGGCACGCCGTGCACCATCACGAACGTCGTTCAGGTACTTGGTCCACACCCCCACACCACGACAGAAGGAACGACATGACTTCCGCGAAACGACCACGCGCCCGCGCACTGGCGGGCGCACTCGCCACCCTGGGCCTCTCTATTGGCATGGTCATGACCACCGGCGCATCCCCGGCGAGCGCCGCCACCTGGCCGACCGCCAACGGCAGCCAGGGCGTCTCCTCCACCATCTCCGTGTCCGGCACCAAGGACTACGGGATGAAGCGCCTGTACGGCACCGGCGACCTGGGCTCCGGCAGCCAGGACGAGGACCAGGGCCCGATCCTGGAACTGGCGAACGGCGCGGTCCTGAAGAACGTCATCCTGGGCGCCCCCGCGGCCGACGGCATCCACTGCAAGGGCTCCTGCACGCTGCAGAACGTCTGGTGGGAGGACGTCGGCGAGGACGCCGCCACGTTCAAGGGCACGTCGTCGGGGTCGGTCTACACCGTCAGCGGCGGCGGCGCCAAGGAAGCCGGCGACAAGGTGTTCCAGTTCAACGGCGCCGGAACGCTGAACGTGTCGGACTTCGCGGTCCAGAACTTCGGCACCTTCGTCCGCTCCTGCGGCAACTGCTCCACGCAGTACAAGCGGACGATCAACCTCAACACCATCGAGGTGACCTGGAAGGGCAGCAGGCTCGCCGGCATCAACACCAACTACGGCGACAGCGCGACCCTGCGGAACATCACGATCATCGGGGACAGCAGCAAGAAGATCGTCCCCTGCCAGAAGTACATCGGCAACGACGACGGTGACGAGCCGAGCAGCAACGGCTCGGGCGCCGACGGCACGTACTGTAAGTACGCGTCGTCCGACATCACCTACCGGTAGCCGTTGCTCAGAACCTCAGCGGTTCTGAGCATTCCAGGCATTTCTGCCTGGAAGGTCCGTCTCGTCACTCAAGCGTGAGGGCTTGGGCTTGAGGACGGTCTCTCGCTTCCGTCTGCCGCTGCTGCGGCAGGGTTGCGCCACCTGCCCGCCCCGCCCCCGCCTTGCGGCGGGGGCGGGTGGCGCGGGTCTTACGGTCGGCTCCACGAGGCTTCGACACCGCCGGGGCGGTGTCCTGGTCTCCGGCCACTCCGGTACCAGTGGTGCAGGCCGCCGCGAGGGCGGCGAGGTTGAACGCGGCGTTGTCGTCCCGGTCGATGGCCAGGCCGCAGGCGTCACATTCGTAGGTCCGTACGTGCAGCGGCAGCTTGGCTTTCACCGCGCCGCACCCGGAACAGGTCTTCGAGGAAGGGCACCAGCGGCTCGCCACGATCACGCGGGTGGCGTGGTGCCGGGTCTTGTAGGTGAGCTGGCGGCGGATCTCGCCGAATCCGGCGTCGGCGATCCGGCGGGCGAGGCGCCGGTTGCGGAGCATCCCGGCGACGTTGAGGTCCTCGATCACGATCGTGCCGTACTCGGCGGTCACGGTGGTGGTGGGCTTGTGCAGGGCGTCCTCACGGAGGTTCGCCACGCGGTGGTGGACCTTGTTGCGGGCGGCCTCGGCCTTCTCCCACCGCTTCGACGGCTTCTGTCCAGTGTGCCGGTCGGGGCCCTGGCGTCGGGAGACGACGCGGGAGGCTCGGCGCAGCTGCCCCAGCGCCCGGCCGTAGTGCCCAGGGCCGGCGACGGTGCGGATCTCGCCCGTAGTGTCGGCCATCACCGCGAGGGTCTTCACTCCGAGGTCGATGCCGACCGCGGTGTCCGGGCGGGCGACGCGTTCGAGGCCCCGCTTTGCCTCTGCCTGGAACGAGGCGAACCAGCGTCCGCGCTCGTGTCGGACGGTTGCGGACAGGATCCGGGCGGTACCGGCCTGGACGCGGGCGAGGAGCCCGGCGGTGGGCTCGTGGGTGCGCAGTGTGCCCACCCTCGGCAGCGTGACATGCCGGCCGTCCTGGTTCACGCGGATGGTTCCAGTGGTGAACCGGCAGGCGAGGCGCGCCTTCCGCTTGGCCTTGAACCGTGGCGCACCCCTCCGGGCGCCCTTGCGCTTGCCGTTCTTGGACTTCGCGTAGTTGTCGAACGCGGCGGCTGCGCCTGCCAGGCCAGTGTTGTATGCCTCCTTGGAGTTCTCCTCCCACCAGCTCGCGAACCTGGGGTCGGTGTGTTTGGCCGCGTTGAACGCCTTCCGCAGCGACGGTAGCGACCACGGCCGCCAATCCGTCAGCGACTCCTCGGGGACGCCGTAGGACTCCTCGGCCTTGCGCTGCCGCCAGGAGGCGGTCACCCAGCCGACAGCCCAGTTGTGCGCCGCGCGCGCCGCACCGCAGTGCGAGCGCAGCGCGCGCTCCTGGGCGGCGTTCGGGGCCAGGGCGAACCGGAACGCCTGCACCGCACACCCGGGCTGCGGCCGGAACTTCTTCACTCGGCGGCCTCTGCGGTCGCCACGGCCACCGCACGGGCGGCCCGGTTCTTCGCCGCTCGCCGCCCGTACAGACGCGCACACATCGACGTGAGCACCTCGGTGATGTCCCGTATCAGGTCATCGGTGGTCTCAGTGGGGTCGAGAACGACCAGGCGCCGCCCGCCCGCCGTCGCCGACGCCTTCTGCGCGACGCGGCTGGGCGGCGACTGGGGACACGCCTTCGGCACCCTGCCCGCGGCGGCCGGCCTGGACGCCGTCCTCGGCCGCGCGCTGCCGGACGGCGGCTGACCCCGCCGTCCGGCTACCGCGCACGGTCGTCCCCGTACCCGCCCGCACAGGCCTCGACCTGCGGTGACGCCGATCCTGGGGTGACTGTCAGTGGTGGGGTGCAGACTGGCCGGTGTCCTGGATCGAGGGCGTCGACGAAGACGTCGCGGAGGTGGTCGGCATGACCGAGGTACTGCTCGCCGTGGGCACCCGCAAGGGCCTGTTCATCGGGCGCCGGCGAGGTGACGCCTGGGAGTTCGACGAGAGTCCCCACTTCAACGCGCAGGCCGTGTACTCGATCGCCGTCGACACCCGTGGCGCGACCCCGCGGCTGCTGGTCGGCGGGGACAGCGCGCACTGGGGCCCCTCGGTGTTCCACTCCGACGACCTGGGCCGAAGCTGGACCGAACCGGCCCGGCCCGCCGTCAGGTTCCCCAAGGACACGGGGGCTTCGCTGGAGCGGGTCTGGCAGCTGCACCCGTCCGAGGCCGAACCGGACGTGGTGTACGCGGGGACGGAACCGGCCGCGCTGTACCGCTCGGAGGACCGCGGGGAGACCTTCGAACTGGTCCGGCCGCTGTGGGAGCACCCCACGCGGGCGAAGTGGGTGCCGGGTGGCGGCGGTGAGGGGCTGCACACCGTGCTGACCGACGCGCGTGATCCGCGCGCCGTGACGGTGGCCGTCTCCACGGCGGGCGTGTTCCGCACCCTGGACGGCGGCGCGAGCTGGGCCCCGTCCAACTCCGGGGTGTCCGCGGTGTTCCTGCCGGACCCGAACCCGGAGTTCGGGCAGTGCGTGCACAAGGTCGCCCGGGACGCGGCGGACCCGGACCGCCTGTACCTGCAGAACCACTGGGGTGTGTACCGCAGCGACGACGCGGGCGGAAGCTGGACGGACATCGGCGAGGGCCTGCCGTCGACGTTCGGCTTCACGGTGGTGGCCCATCCCCGTCGCGGTGACACGGCGTACGTGTTCCCGATCAACGCCGACTCCGACCGGGTGCCGGCCGGCCGGCGCTGCCGGGTCTTCCGGACGGCGGACGCGGGCAGGAGCTGGGAGCCGCTGACGGCGGGGCTGCCGCGGGAGGACCACTACGGCACGGTGCTGCGCGACGCGATGTGCCACGACGGCGCGGACCCGGCGGGCGTCTACTTCGGCAACCGCAACGGCGAGGTGTACGCGTCCGCCGACGACGGCGACAGCTGGCGGCAGTTGGCGGCGCATCTGCCGGACGTGCTGTGCGTACGGGCGGCGGTCGTCGCGTGAACCGCGTGAGCTTCATGAGGATCCCGTCCGGTCCTGGCCACTGGTTGATCTCCGCCGCCGTCGCGGCAGTAAGGTGACGCCCGTGGCACCACGACCCTTGAATGAGATCGTCGAAGCGGGCTGGGCGAAGGCCCTGGAGCCGGTGGCCGAACGGATCGCCGGAATGGGGGACTTCCTGCGCGCGGAGATCGCCGCGGGACGCACCTACCTCCCGGCCGGGGCGAACGTCCTGCGCGCCTTCCAGCAGCCCTTCGACGAGGTACGCGTCCTGATCGTCGGGCAGGACCCGTACCCCACCCCGGGGCACGCGGTGGGACTGTCGTTCTCGGTCGCGCCCGAGGTGCGGCCGCTGCCGGGCAGCCTCATCAACATCTTCCGGGAGCTGAACACCGACCTGGGTCTGCCCCAGCCGTCGAACGGCGACCTCACGCCGTGGACCCAGCAGGGCGTGTTGCTGCTGAACAGGGCGCTGACGACGGCCCCGCGCAAGCCGGGCGCCCACCGCGGCAAGGGCTGGGAGGAGGTCACCGAGCAGGCGATACGGGCGCTGGCCGGCCGGGGCAAGCCCCTGGTCTCCATCCTGTGGGGGCGGGACGCCCGCAACTGCCGTCCGCTGCTGGGCGATCTGCCCGCGGTGGAGTCGGCCCACCCGTCACCGATGTCCGCCGACCGCGGTTTCTTCGGCTCCCGCCCGTTCAGCCGGGCCAACGACCTGCTGATCCGTCAGGGCGGCCAACCCGTGGACTGGCGCCTGCCGTGACCGGGCCCGGTTTCCTCGCCGTGGACTCCGGGGGCTCCGGCCTGCGGGTCGCCGTCGGGGCCGCCGGGCGCGGGCCACTGGCCCGGGGCGCCTCCGGGGAACCGGTACGGACGGGGGCGCGGGGCCTCGACCCGGGGCACCTCATGGAGCGACTGGTCCCGATGGCGCGGGCCCTGTCCGCGGAGGCCGGGGTCGAGGGGCTGGAGGCGGCCGTCGTCGGGGCCGCGGGACTGGCCAGTCTGGGGAACGCGCTGCGCGCGGAGCTGCCGGGGGCGCTCGGCCGTGCACTGGGGGTGCGGCGGGTGGTGCTGGCCGCCGACGCCGTCACCGCGTACGTCGGCGCCCTCGGGGCGCGGCCCGGTGCCGTGATCGCCGCCGGCACGGGGGTGATCGCGGTCGGCACCGATCTGACCGGCTGGCGCCGGGCGGACGGCTGGGGGCACCTGCTGGGCGACTGCGGTGGCGGCGCCTGGATCGGGAGAGCCGGTCTCGAGGCGGCGCTGTGCGCGCACGACGGGCGGGAGGGCGGCTCCGCGCGGCTGCTGGCGAGCGCCGAGGACCTGTTCGGTCCGGCGGCCGGACTGCCCGGCCGGCTGTATCCGCGGACCGACCGGCCGGCCGTGCTCGCCTCCTTCGCGCCCCGGGTGGGCGAGTGCGCGGCCGACGGCGACCCCGTCGCCGTGGCGGTGCTGCGGGCCGCGGCCCGGCACATGGCCGGCTCCGCCGCGGCCGTGTGCCCGGCGGCGGGCGAACGAATGGTCGGTCTCACCGGTGGCCTGTTCCGGATGGGTGCCGTGCTGCTCGGCCCCCTGGACGAGGAGCTGGCCGAGCGGCTGCCGGGGGTGCGGCGGATCATGGCCGAAGGGGACCCCCTGCACGGGGCGGTCCGCATCGCGGAGGACCTCGCCGCCGGCTCGTTCATCCTTCCGTGCGACGAGAAGCTGCTGTGTGTGACGGGTCCGGCAGGTGAGGACGTCACTCACGCGGCCGACGTCCGTACGTAACTCATCAGACAAAACCGGACGGATACCGCTCACCCGCACCCTCCCCGAACAGGGAAGCCCGGGAAACCACTAACATGCGGCAACATGAGCACCCCCACTGGGCCCGCGTCCGGCCTGCCAGTACGAATGCCGCGCCCCCGTCAGCCCGGGCGGCACCGCCGTCCCGAGCCGCTGGTGGCTCCCGAGGACGCGCCCGCGCTCGTCCTCGCCGTGCCGGGTGCGCCCAGTAGTGCCACCCGCTCGCTCGCCGACGAGGTCGTGAGCATCGCCCGTTCCGAGCTGCCCGGTCTGGACGCCCGGATCGGCTACCTCGACGGTGACGACGAGGAGTTCCCGACGCTGCGGTCCGTCCTCGCGTACGCGGCCGAGGAGCGCACCGCCCGCTTCGAGCAGGCCCGCGCCGCCGGCATGGACGTCAAGGAGCCCGACGGCCCCGTCGCCGTCGTCGTGCCGCTGCTCGCCGGTCCGGACAGCTCGCTGCTGCGCCAGATCCGCCAGGCCGTGATGGACAGCCGTGTCGCCGCCGAGCTGACCGATGTGCTGGGCCCGCACCCGCTGCTCGCCGAGGCGCTGCACGTGCGGCTCTCCGAGGCCGGTCTGGCCCGCGCCGACCGTGCCCGCCTGTTCACCGTGGCGACCGCGGCGGACGGCATCATCCTGGCCTCCGTGGGCGGTGACGAGGCCGTGCAGGCGGCCGGGATCACCGGCATGCTGCTCGCCGCGCGCCTCGCCGTGCCGGTGATGGCGGCGGCTCTGGACCAGGAGGGTTCCATCGCCTCCGTGGCCGAGCAGCTCCGTGGCTCCGGCTCGCAGCAGCTGGCGCTCGCGCCGTACCTGATCGGCCCGGAGATCGACGCCGGCCTGATCGAGGAGGCCGCGAAGGAGGCGGAGTGCTCCGCCGCCGAGGCGCTCGGCCCCTACCCGGCGATCGGCAAGCTGGCGCTGGCCAAGTACACGACCGCGCTGGGCATCGCCCCGCAGCAGGCGCAGAGCACCCCGGCCCACTGACCCGGCCGGCTCTCCCGCACGACGCCGAAAGGGCCCGCTCCACGTACCGGAGCGGGCCCTTCGTCATGTCCCTTCGGGCTCCGGTCAGCCGGTGACCACGCAGGACGCCGCGGGCACCGGGACCGAGCCGGCGCGCCGCGGCACTCCCGTGTCCGGGTCGAGCGCGAACCAGGTCACGTCCCCGGAGCGTTCGTTGGCGACGTACAGGACGCCGTCGGAGACGGTGATCGCGCGGGGCCAGTGACCGCCGCAGGGGACGGTGGTGAGCGGGGTCAGCGCCGTGCCCTCCCCCTCGACCGCGAACACCGACAGGACGTCCTCGCCGCGGGTCGCGGTCCACACGAAGCGGCCGTCGGGCGAGACGGCCACCCCGGACGGATAGGCGTCGCCGGCCGGGGCACCGGGCAGGACCGGGATCTCGGCGAGCGGTCTGAGCGCGCCGCCGGCGGCGTCCCAACGGCAGACGACGAGGGTCGGGCTGAGCTCGTTGAGGACGTACGCGTACGCCCCGTCCGGGTGGAAGGCCAGGTGCCGCGGGCCCGAGCCGGGGCGCAGGGCGATCTCCCGGTGCGGTGCGAGCACGCCGCCGGCCAGGGTGCAGACCCGTACCGAGTCCGTGCCGAGGTCGACGCCGACCGCCCAGCGGCCGCTCGGGTCGGGCTGCACCTGGTGGGCGTGCGGGCCCTGCTGGCGCTGCGGATGAGGGCCGGAGCCGCTGTGCCGGAACACCCCGGACACCGGTGCGAGGCCTCCGTCCGGGCGGACGGGGACGACGCTGACGCTGCCGGAGCCGTAGTTCGCGGTGAGGACGTGGCCGGCGAAGAGGCTGAGGTGGGTCGGCCCGCTGCCGTCCACCCGCACCTGGCGTCCGGCCGGCCGCGGCCCGTCCGCGGTCACGCGGAACGCGGCCACGGAACCGTCGGCCGTCTCGCTGACCGCGTACAGCATGCGGCCGTCGGACGACAGGGCCAGGTAGGACGGGTCGGGTACGACGTCCACGGTACTCAGAACGGTCAGCGCGCCGCTGCCGGGGGAGATGGCCGCGGTGACGATGCCGGGACCTCCCGCCGCCGTGAACGACCCGATGAACGCCCGCCGTCTGCCGTCCGTCACGGCTGTCCCCTCTCGTCCTGTGCCGACCGGGGTGACGGTAGCAGTCGATCACTTCAGGTCTAGACCAAAGAGCCGCCCGGTGCGTCCGCTCGTGTCAGGCCCCGACCAGCGGGGAGCCGGACGGCGCCCGCAGCGGCGCGGCCAGCTCGGCGAGGGCGCGTTCCAGACCGTGCAGATGGGCCAGGGCGGGTTCCGTCCCGGCCGGGGAGGTCCGTACGGCGATGTCCCGGCCGCCGGTGAGCGCCTCGACGGCGGCCTCGACGCGCCAGCAGGCGGCGGCCAGCCGGGCGTCGTGCGAGGCCTCCGGGTCGGCGGCGACGGCGACGAGACCGCGGATCTCCCGGGCGCAGTCGTCGAGCAGGGCGAGCACCCGCCGGGCGCGCCGCTTGCGGCCGAGCATGGGGTTCAGCGGATGCACCAGCGGGGCGACCGAGAGCCGCACCCGGGCGAGCAGTTGTTCCAGTTCCGCCACCACGGGTGCCGGGTCGGCGTCCGCGGCCCCGGCCAGCCGTGCGGCCGCCCGAGCGGTGCACGCGTGGACGCAGCGCAGGGCCCGCTGGATCCAGGCGTCGGTGACGCTGTGCGTGGTCACGGGCAGGACGAACGCCACCGCCAGCACGGCGCCGAGCGCGCCGACGGCGGTCTCCGTGAGCCGGAGCGCGAGCAGACCGGGGGTGAGCACGCCCAGCAGGCCGTAGAGCATGGCGGCGAGCACCGTCACCCAGAGCATCATCCAGGTGTAGGACACGGCGGCCGTGTAGAAGATGCCGAAGACGGCGACGGCGACGACCAGCGCGGTCAGCGGCCCGTCCCCGTGCGCGGGGACGGCGACGAAGAACGCGAGCCCGATGCCGATGACGGTGCCGAGCACCCGCCGGAAGCCGCGTACCAGGGTCTCGCCGCGCGAGGTGGTGTTGACGAAGACCCACCAGGTGGCGCCGACGGCCCAGTACCAGCGCTGCCCGGACACCAGCTGGCCGACGACCAGGGCGAAGCCCGCGCCGGCGGTCGCCTGGACCGCCTGGCGGGTGGTCACCCGGGCCAGCCCGGTGCCGGCGGGCGGTGCCGGCACGGCGGCCGGGGGCAGCCGGCGCTCGTAGCACCACAGCCCGAAGCGCACCGCGGCCGCGGCGAGCACGGACAGCAGGACGGAGGCGTACAGCTCGGGGAGCTGGGCGGTCCTCGCGTGCAGGAACTGCGCCACGAAGTAGGTCATGAAGGCGAAGACGCCGAGGCTGTGGCCGCGCGGGCCCCAGCGCCGCGCGTACACGCCGAGTCCGACCACGGCGAGGAAGGTGAGGTCGCGGGCGACCGGGTGGTCGTGCAGCACGGCCGCGGCGGCGAGTACCGGCAGGCCGACGGCGGGCAGCAGCGCCGTGGTGAGGGCCTGTCCGCGGACGGTGACGTCGGTGACGGTGAACAGGGCGAGCAGCGCGGCGAGCCCGCCGGTGACGGCACCGGTGAGCGAGTGCCCGGCCAGGCCGCAGACGACGACGGCCAGCCCGATGCCGAGCACGGCCCGCGCCGCGAAGCGCAGCCGGATCCGGCCCGGGTCCGGAGCCATGAACACCCTTTTCAGCACGTACCGCCCCCTGGGAACTCGTTGCTGTGCGCCGTGGCACGAAAAAGGCGCCGCGGGGTCCGCAGCGCCATCGACCCCTCCATATCAGCATCTCTTCCACCAGTGGCTCAACCGAGTCCCGCAGGAGTGGGCCATTGGTACAGTGTTCGCGGCATTCCTACGGCCGTCCAAGTGCCAATGGCCGATACGGGGACACTTCGGATCTCATGGCCGTGGACGAGCTCGACACCCGCATCCTGCGGCTGCTGCTGGAGCAGCCGCGCACCAGTGTGCGGGAGTACGCCCGCATCCTCGGGGTCGCCCGCGGCACCCTCCAGGCCCGTCTGGACCGCATGGAGCGCGAGGGGGTGATCACCGGTACCGGCCCCGCCCTCTCCCCCGCCGCGCTGGGCCATCCCGTCCTCGCGTTCGTGCACATCGAGGTCACCCAGGGGCACCTGGACGAGGTGGGCGACGCGCTGGCCGCCGTACCGGAGATCGTCGAGGCGTTCTCCACCACGGGCGGCGGCGATCTGCTGGCCCGGGTGGTGGCGCGCGACAACGCGCACCTGGAGGACGTGGTCCAGAAGCTGATCAGCCTGCCCGGTGTGGTCCGCACCCGCACCGAGGTGGCGCTGCGCGAGCGCGTCCCGCACCGGCTGCTGCCGCTGGTGGAGTCGATCGGCCGTACGGCGCGGAAGTGAGCCCTGTCATCCTGGACCCCATGAGCACGCCCGGCGGCCTCTCGGTCATCTTCGATCTCGACGGAACGCTCGTGGACAGCGAGCCGAACTACTACGAGGCGGGCCGGCGGACCCTCGCCGAGTACGGGGTGCCGGACTTCTCCTGGGCCGAGCACGAGCGCTACGTGGGGATCAGCACCCGGGAGACGCTCGCCGACTGGCGGGAGCGGTACGGGCTGTCCGCCCCGGTGGAGGAGCTGCTCGCGGTCAAGGACCGCCACTATCTGGAGCTGGCCGGCGCCTCGACGCGGGTGTACCCGGAGATGCGGGCGTTCGTCGAACTGCTGGCGGCCGAGGGCGTGCCGATGGCCGTGGCCTCCGGTTCCTCAGCTGTCGCCATCGGGGCGGTCCTGGCCGGGACGGGCCTGGACGCGTATCCGCGCACCGTCGTGTCGGCCGACGAGGTCGCGCGGGGCAAGCCGGCCCCCGACGTCTTCCTGGAGGCGGCCCGCAGGCTCGGCGCGGACCCGGCCGACTGCGTCGTGGTCGAGGACGCGGCCCCGGGCGCCGCCGCCGCGCACGCGGCCGGGATGCGCTGCATCGCCGTCCCCTACGTCGCCGCCCAGGCCGACGCGCCCGAGTTCGCCACCGCCGGTCTGCTGCTGCGCGGCGGACAGAGGGAGTTCACGGCGCGGGCCGCGTACGCCTGGCTGACGGACCCCGCCCGGCGCCCCTGACCGGCTCCCGCCGTCCACGCGTCCTCGGCGAACGTCCGGAACCGGTCGCTCCCGCACCGTTGACGCCTTTCCGTCCCCTCCCTATCGTCTGGCCGACCGTTCGCACATCGTTCGTGATACCGAACAGAGGAGCATCCCATGGCACGGCCCCTCTCCAGACGAACCCTCTTCCAGGCGGCCGCCCTGACGGCGACCGCGGTCTCCGCCGCGACCACCGGGCGCGCCGTCGCCGCCCCCGCCACGCCGGCCGCCGCTTCCGGCGTACCGGCGGCGTGGACCGTACGGCCCTTCGGGCTGGAGGACGTGACGCTCGGACCGGGCGTCTTCGCCGGCAAACAGCGGCTGATGCTCGACCACGCCCGTGGCTACGACGTGCACCGGCTGCTCCAGGTCTTCCGCGCCAACGCCGGCCTGTCCACCCGGGGCGCGGTCGCGCCCGGTGGCTGGGAGGGACTGGACGGGGAGGCCAACGGCAATCTGCGCGGCCACTACACCGGTCATTTCCTGACCATGCTGGCGCAGGCGTACCGCGGCACCGGCGAGCAGGTCCTCGCGGACCGGATCGCCACCATGGTCGAAGCCCTGGCCGAGGTCCGGGAGGCGCTGCGCCGCGATCCGGCCGTGCTGAGCGTCGAGGGACGGTTCGGCCGGGCGGCGGAGAACGTACGCGGCTCCTACCAGTACACGGAGCTTCCGCCGGCCGTGCTCGCCGGCTCCCCCGCCCTCACCCTGTCCGCGTGGGTGCGCCCCGCGCACGACGCCGCCTGGACCAGGGTCTTCGACTTCGGCGACGACACCACCCGCTATCTGTATCTGGCCGCCCGCAACGCCGACGGGGTGCCGCGGTTCGCCGTCACCACCTCGGGGCCGGGCGGCGAGCAGGGCCTCGACGGCACCGCGCCGCTGCCGGTCGGCGAGTGGAGCCATCTGGCGGTGACCGTCGCCGACGGCACCGGCACCCTCTACGTCGACGGCACCGCCGTGGCCCGGAGCACGGACATCACACTGACCCCGGCCGCCCTCGGCCCCCTCACCCACCACTGGCTGGGACGATCGAACTTCCCCGCCGATCCGGTCTTCGCAGGCGCGTTCGAGGACGTCAACGTCTACGCGCGGGCGCTGACCGCCGACGAGATCGACGGACTGCACAGCCGCCGTGCCGCCGACGCCTCGGCCGGCCGTGGCGACCTGGCGTCGTACGCCTTCGACGAGACGGCCGGGGGGACGTTCGCGGACGCCTCCGGCCGGGGTCTCGACGCCGTCCTGCGCCGCACCTGGGGCGCGCCCAGCCATCCGGGCTTCCTCGCCGCGTACCCGGAGACGCAGTTCATCGAACTGGAGTCGATGACCGGCAGCGACTACACCCGCGTGTGGGCGCCGTACTACACCGCGCACAAGATCCTCAGAGGGCTGCTGGACGCGTATCTCGCCACGGACGACGACCGGGCGCTCGATCTCGCGTCCGGCATGGGCGACTGGATGCACGCGCGGCTGTCCGTGCTGCCGGCGGCCACCCTGCAGCGGATGTGGGGGCTGTTCTCCAGCGGGGAGTTCGGCGGCGTCGTCGAGGCGGTCTGCGATCTGCACGCGATCACCGGACGGGCCGAACACCTCGCCCTCGCCAAGCTGTTCGACCTGGACCGGCTCATCGACGCCTGCGCCGCGAACACCGACGTCCTCGAAGGACTCCACGCCAACCAGCACATCCCGGTCTTCACCGGCCTGGTGCGGCTGCACGACGAGACGGGCGAGGAGCGCTACCTCACGGCCGCGAAGAACTTCTGGGGCATGGTCGTACCCCACCGGATGTACGCGATCGGCGGCACCAGCAGCGGCGAGTTCTTCAAGGCCCGCGACGCGATCGCGGGCACGATCACCGACACCACCGCCGAGACGTGCTGCGCGTACAACATGCTCAAACTGAGCCGGACACTGTTCTTCCACGAGCAGGATCCGGCGTACATGGACTACTACGAGCGGGCCCTGTTCAACCAGGTGCTCGGCTCCAAGCAGGACCGGCCGGACGCGGAGAAGCCGCTCGTCACCTACTTCATCGGCCTGACGCCCGGTCATGTGCGCGACTACACGCCCAAGCAGGGGACGACCTGCTGCGAGGGCACCGGCATGGAGAGCGCCACGAAGTACCAGGACTCGGTGTACTTCGCGAAGGCCGACGGGTCCGCCCTGTACGTCAACCTCTACAGCGCCTCCCGGCTGACCTGGGCCGAGAAGGGCGTCACGGTCACGCAGACCACCCGCTACCCCGAGGAGCAGGGCAGCACGCTCACCATCGGCGGCGGCCGGGCCTCCTTCACCCTGCTGCTGCGGGTGCCGTCCTGGGCGACCGCGGGCTTCCGGGTGACCGTCAACGGGCGTGCCGCGCCCGGAACTCCGGTCCCCGGCCGCTACTTCGGCGTCTCACGGACCTGGCGTGAGGGCGACACCGTACGGATCTCCGTACCCTTCCGGCTGCGGGTGGAGCGGACCCCCGACGATCCCGCGCTGCAGGCCCTGTTCCACGGCCCGGTCAACCTGGTCGCCCGCCGGCCGGGGCCGGACGCCGTACGGTTCGGGCTGTACCGCAATGCCGGCCTCTCCGGCGATCTGCTGCCCTCCCTCACCCCCGTCCCGGACGAACCCCTGCACTACACGCTGGACGGCATCGAGCTGGCGCCCTTCGCGGAGGGGACCGAGGACCCGGCCCACGTCTACTTCCGGCGCTCGGAACCACGTGTGATCTTCGGCACGTGCGACTCCGGAGTCGCCAACCCGGCCCGGAGCGACGGTACGACGCTGCTCGACGAGATCTGGGCCGGGGCGCCCTTCCGCGGCAAGGGAGCGCTGGTGACACGGGTGCGGTCCACGGTGGCGGCCTGGGTGTCCGAGGGCCTGCTGAGCCGCACGGACGGCGACAAGGTGGTGCGTACGGCACAGAGGGCCGCTTACGCCGACTGAGGCCGGCCGAAAAATTTTTCCCGGACGGTGATTGTCCCGCGCCCGGCGTCCGTACTTCCTGCTGTTGGGCCGTTCATATCCCAGGAGGCACGATGCGCATCTCGCGCAGCACGGCAGGAACCGCGTTCGTGGGCGGAGCCATGATCCTCACCCTCACCGCGCTCGCCTATCCCACCATGCTGGGCGTACAGAACACGTCGACCAAGCCGGACCGGGTGGTGGCCAACACGAACTACGGCCCGCTGACCGAGGCGGACCGCGACTTCGTGGTGAAGGTGCGCGCGGCGGGGCTGTGGGAACACCCGCTGGGGCTGCTGGCGATGGAGCGGGGGACGACGGCGGAGATGAAGGAGGCGGGCGAGCACCTGGTCGTCGGTCACGGCCGGCTCGACGAGAGCTGCCGCAAGATCTCCCTGGAGCTCGGCATCACGCTGCCGAACCAGGCGTCACCGCAGCAGCAGGGGTTCGTGGAGACCGTGAAGTCCACCAGCGGCAAGGAGTTCGACTCCACGGCGGTGAACATCATGCGCGTGACGCACGGGCAGATCTTCCCCGCCATCGCCAACATCCGGGCCAACACCAGGAACACCCTGGTGCGGCAGCTGGCCGACCAGGCCAACGACACGGTGCTCGACCACATCACGGTGCTGGAGAAGACGGGGCTGGTCAATCAGGAGCAGGTCAACTTCCAGCAGACCAGCCCGCCCAAGATGCCCGCGGAGCAGGTGACCCCGCCGGCTCCGCAGGCGGGCGCGCCGGTCCTCGCGCTGGAGATCCCCAAGGGGCTGGAGGACCTCAACACGGCGTCCCCGGCGCCGTCACCGTCCCCGACGGTCCGGTAGCCGGGTCAGGACCTGCGGCGGGGTTTGCCCCGCCGCGGGTTCTTCGCCGTGCCGCCGGTGCCTCCCCGGCGACCGCGGCCGGCCGGTTGCCGCCGGGCGGTGGGTGCGGGCTTCTTCGCCGGCGCCGGCTGCTGTGTGCGGCCCCTGGTGCTGTTGACGGTCCGGCCGCGGACGATCCCGATGAAGTCCTCGACCCGGTCCGTCGTCGCCGCCTCGGGCCAGGACAGCGCCACGCTCGACTCGGGGGCCCCTTCGAGCGGCCGGTGGGTGAGGTCCTTGCGGTGGTGCAGCCGGGCGAGCGACAGCGGTACGACGAGCACGCCGATCCCGGCCGCGACGAGTTCGATCGCGTCGGCGGTGGTGGCGGGACGTTCGAGGGCGGGCCGTCCGGGCAGGCCCTCCCAGGGGAGGACGTCGTCGAGCGGGTGCAGCACGATGTCGTCGGCCAGGTCCTCCGGGGACACCGCGTCGGCCGCCGTGACGAGGTGGTCCCTGGGCACCACGACGACCGTCCGCTCGGTGTAGAGGGGGATCGCGCTGAGGACCGTACGGTCGACGGGCAGCCGGACGAGACCCGCGTCGGCGTCACCGTCCAGCAGCAGCCCCTGCGCCGCCTGGACGGGGACCTGCGTGAGGGTCAGCGGGACGTCGGGCAGCCGCTCGTTCCAGACGCGCACCCATTTGTCGGGCATCACACCGGGTACGTACACGAGCCGGAACGGGGGGGACACTTCCGAGCCTGTCACCTGGCCAGGTTACCGGCCGTGGTCGGCGGCCGCTCACACGCTCGATACCCTGGACGTCATGACGCAGCACCAGAGCACCCAGACCATGAAGCCCGCGACCGCGGCGAAGAAACTGGGTGTGTACCTCGACGCCACCCCCGCCGACTTCCGGGACGGTGTCGTCTCACGCGCCGAGCTGAACGCGCTCCAGGCCGACCCGCCGCAGTGGCTGCGGGACCTGCGGCGCGACGGCCCCCACCCCCGCCCGGTGGTCGCGGCGAAGCTGGGCGTGTCCATCGCCGGCCTCGCGCGCGGCGGGATCACCGAGGCCCTCACCACCGAGCAGATCGAGGCGCTGAAGGAGGAGCGCCCCGAGTGGCTGGAGCGGGAGCGCGCCACCCAGGCCGAGGTCCGCAAGGAGGCGGCCCGGATCAAGAAGCGGGACGCGGAGCGCGCGGCAGGCGACGACACTCCCTAAACGCCAGCCCGCGCCACCCTTCCGGTGGATAGAAATATCTACCAGCATGTCCCTACCGCACGCGCCCGCAGCGGCGCGGCCGACCGTGCCCGGGGTGGACATGCACAGCGTCATGTGGAAGCAAGCCGTCGAGTGGCTGGCCGCGGCGGCCACGGACCCGCAGGAATGCAAGCGCGAGTGGGACCACGGCAAGGGCACGGCGCTGCTCGCGGCGGGCCGGTACTGGGACGTGCTGAGCGTGCCCGACCGGCTCGGGCTGCTCGCCCTGGACATCCTGTGGCGCGACCCCCTGAAGGTGCCCGGACCCACGCTGGTGGACGTCACGGCCCGCAGAGTGGGGTTCTTCCTGCCGCCCGACCCGGCCAGCGAGTGGGTCGGCTTCGGGGTGCGGCACGTGGGCCGCGGGTCCTGGGTCGCCGTGCCGCCGCCGTACCGGCCGGCCGGGCGTCTGGAGTGGCTGGTCCCGCCGGACGGCACCGGCACCCTGCACGCCCCCGGTCCGCTCGAACGGGCGCTGCGCGGGGCGACCGGCACGCTCGCCGTGCTGGCGCCGGTCAGCGCGGAGCCGACGGGTCCGGAGGGCTGGTGAGTTCCTCGCCGGGGTCCTCGGCGGGCGTCCTCAGCAGGGGGACCGGGACGGGGAAGGGCACGGGCAGCACCGTCGCGCGCTCGCTGACCGTGGCGGCGGCGAAGGAGGCCCACAGGCCGTCGCGGTGCTCCGGGACCGTGTGCCCCTTGGCCCGCCACTCCGCGACGAGGGCGGTGTAGATCGGCGTATGACCGCCGTACCCGCTGGTGAGTTCGGCGTACACCCGGCCCGCGGCGTCGTGCCCGAGAAGGCGCCGCGCCGTCTCAGTGCTGTCCATGCCGGTCCAACGCGCCCCCGTGCGCCGGCGGTGCGCCGGTGGCCGCAGGTCCGCCGGGTCGGGTGAAGCCGTCACCCGTACGGCCCCGGCCGGACAGCCGTCGCCGGGCAGGGGCGGGCCGGGGTTGACCCTCGACCTGGTCGAGGGAGCAGGGTCACGGGTGTGGAGAGCGAGATGCGCAGCATCGGTGAGATGGCCCGGGACAGCGGGCTGGGCGTGAGCGCCCTGCGGTTCTACGACCGTGCCGGTGTCCTGGTCCCCGACCGGGTGGACCCGGTCAGCGGCTACCGCTGGTACGCCCCCGGGCAGTTGGAGGAGGCCCGGCTGCTGGCCCGGCTGCGCCGGGCCGGGATGCCGCTGGCGGACATCCGGCTGGTGCTGGCCGGCTGGACGGGCGCCGACACCGATCTCGTACGACAGCTCCTTCAGGCGCATCTGCGCCGGCTGGAGCAGGGGCTGTCCGATGCCCGCGCCGAGTTCTCCGCACTCCGAGTCCTGCTCGACCACAGGGAGAACCCCATGACCTCGCTCCGCACCGACACCGCCGTACGGCTGTCCCTCTCCGGCCCCGGGCTGGCCGCCGCGCTGGACGCGGTCCGGTTCGCGGCCGCCACCGACCCGGAGCTGCCGGTGCTCGGCGGCATCCTCTTCGACGTCGAGGGCGACGCACTGCGCCTGGTGGCCACCGACCGGTACCGGATGGCCGTGGCGCGCGCCGCCGCCGACGGACACGACGGGTCCCGCGTCCAGGTCACCGTGCCCCTTCCGCTCGCCGACGCGATGCGGGCGCTGCTGGACGGGGAGGAGCGGGTCCGGCTCGCCGTGGACGGTGACCGCGTGACCCTGGAGGCCGGGGACCGGCAGACGGCCGGCCGGTGCCTCGGCCACGACTTCCCGGACTACCGGCGTCTCCTCCGCCTCCCGGCGGGGCGGCGCGCCGTGGTGGACGTGCCGGCCTTCCGGGAAGCGGTGCGCACCGGCCCCGCCCGCCCGCGCGAGTCGTGCGAGCAGGGCGGTGAGCCCTACGACCTCAGCGTGCTGGAGGTGGCGGAGGACGGCTCGGTCGCCCTGGCCGGGGACGAAGCCGACGGCCCGGACCTCGTCGCCGTGAACCGCGCGTTCCTGCTGGACGCGCTCGCCGCGGGCGCCGGCGACCGGCTGGTCCTCGAGTTCGGCGCTCCCACGGCGCCCCTCGTGATCCGCCGGCCGGACGACGAGCACACGTTCTCGCTCCTGATGCCGGTACGGCTGGAGGACTAGAGCGTTCTCCGCGGGCCGGGCGCCGGCCCGTTCAGCGTTCGGACCGGCTCTCGTCCACCGGTTCCAGCGTCTCCGCGGCCGGCGCCGTGGCCCGTGCGGGCACGGCGCCGGCGGTGGCGCTGCGCCGGGCGGTCAGGCGCAGCGCGACAGGCTCGGTGTAGCGGGCCGTGAGCGGGCCCAGGACGACCAGGACCAGGACGTACGCCGTCGCCAGGGGGCCGAGGTCCGGTTCGATGCCGGCGGTGACCGCGAGGCCGGCGATGACGATGGAGAACTCACCGCGGGCGACCAGGGTGCCGCCCGCGCGCCAGCGCCCCTTGGACGAGATCCCGGCCCGGCGGGCGGCCCAGTACCCGGTGGCGATCTTCGTCAGCGCGGTGACGACGGCGAGCCCGAGGGCGGGCAGGATCACCGGCGGAATGGACTGGGGGTCGGTGTGCAGGCCGAAGAAGACGAAGAACACGGCGGCGAACAGGTCCCGCAGCGGCGCCAGCAGGCTGTGCGCGCCCTCGGCGACCTCCCCGGACAGGGCGATGCCGACCAGGAACGCGCCCACGGCCGCCGAGACCTGCAACTGCTGGGCGAGTCCCGCGACCAGCAGGGTCAGGCCCAGCACCACCAGCAGCAGTTTCTCCGGGTCGTCGCTGGAGACGAAGCGGGAGATCACCCGCCCGTAGCGGACGGCGACGAACAGCACGAGCCCGGCGACCCCCAGCGCGATGGCCAGCGTGACGCTGCCCGCGGCGAGGCTGACGCCGGCCAGCAGGGCGGTGATGATCGGCAGGTAGACCGCCATCGCCAGGTCCTCGAGCACCAGGATGCTGAGGACGACCGGGGTCTCGCGGTTGCCGAGCCGTCCGAGGTCGCCGAGGACCTTCGCGATGACGCCGGAGGAGGAGATCCAGGTGACGCCGGCCAGCACCACCGCGGCGACCGGGCCCCAGCCGAGCAGCAGGGCCATGACGGCACCGGGCAGGGCGTTGAGTGCCATGTCGGCGAGGCCGGCCGGGTACTGGGTCTTGAGGTTGGAGACGAGGTCGCTGGCCGTGTACTCCAGGCCGAGCATGAGCAGCAGCAGGATGACGCCGATCTCGGCGCCGATCGCGACGAACTCCTCGCTCGCGCCGAGCGGCAGCAGCCCGCCCTCGCCGAAGGCGAGGCCGGCCAGCAGATAGAGGGGGATCGGGGAGAACCGGAGACGTCCGGCGAGCCGCCCCAGCAGGCCGAGCCCGAGGATGATGGCGCCGAACTCGATCAGGAAGACCGCGGAAGAATGCACGCGCTCACTCCCTGCCGAGTATCTCGGCGGCGGCGTCGATGCCCTCGCGGGTGCCGATCAGGATCAGCGTGTCACCGCCGGCCAGCCGGAAGTCCGGTGCGGGGGACGGGATCGCCTCGGCCCGCCGCAGCACGGCCACGATCGAGGCGCCGGTGTCGGTGCGCATCCGGGTGTCGCCCAGCAGCCGGCCGTTCCAGTGGGAGACGGCGGACAGTTCGATGCGCTCGGCGACCAGCCCCAGGTCGGTGGTGTGCAGCAGGTTGGGGCTGTGGTGGGCGGGCATGAGCGCGTCGATCAGCGCGGCCGACTCGGCGACGGTCAGCCGCATCGAGCGGGCACAGGCGTCCGGGTCGTCGGAGCGGTAGACGTTGACCGTGCGGGCACCGTCGCGGTGCGCGATCACGGACAGGTGCTCGTGCTCACGCGTGGTGAGGTCGTATTTCACGCCGATGCCCGGCAGCGGCGTGGCGCTCATCCGTGGAGCAGGCACAGCCCGTCCCCTTCCCGGTTCTCTCGTCGATGGCCGATGTCGTCCGGTGCGGGGTGCCGGCCGTGCCGTCGAACGGCACGGGTGATCCACCCCCACGGGGGCAATGGTGCCATCCCGCCATTCGGCCGGAAAATGGGTGTTGTGACGGATGGACAGAGGGCGCGACGGAACCGAGGATTTCCGGGGAGCCCGTATCGCCGCAGGTCGGACGGGTGAATACACGCTCCTTCCCACGGGTACCCGGAGGAAACGCCGGGGACGGGAGCGAGTGGTGAACGACACGGTGGTCGTAGGAGTGGACGGTTCGCCGTCCAGTCTCGCCGCGGTCGACGTCGCGGCGCGCGAGGCCCTGCTGCGCGGCGCGCGGCTGCGGATCGTGCACGCGTTCAGCCGCCCGGCCGATCTCAACCCGATGATCCACGGGGTTCTGGCGGGGGCCGAGCAGCGTGCCCGCGACCGTGCGCCGGGACTGGAGGTGGCCAGGACCGTGGCGTCCGGTGAGACGCTGACGGTGCTGCGGAGCGAGTCGCGGCACGCGGTGCTGACGGTGGTCGGCGGACGGGGCCACGGTGGCTTCGGGGATCTGCTGCTGGGCTCGACGGTCGTGCAGCTGGCCGCGCACGGGCACGGCCCGCTGATGGTGGTCCGCGGTCGTCCCGGCCCCGAGGGGCCCGTGCTCCTCGCCGTGGACGGCTCGCCGGCCGGGGCCGCGGCGGCGGACTTCGCCTTCGCCGAGGCCGCGCTGCGCGGGTCGCCGCTGGTCGCGACGCATGTGTGGAACACCTGGAGCGAGCCGACGCCGTACGAGGGCCCCGCCGATCCGCTGAACGTGGTGGTGGACCTCGACCGGCTCCGTGAGCGGCACCAGCGGTTGCTGGAGGAGGCGGTGGCGCCGTGGCGGGAGGCCCGGCCCGGGGTCGCCGTGGAGCTGCGCCTGGAGCGGGCGCGGGTGCGGCACACGCTGCTCGACGCGAGCCGGGAGGCCCAACTGGTGGTGACCGGGGCCCGCGGTCACGGCGGCTTCACCGGGATGCTGCTCGGTTCGGTCAGTCAGGCACTGCTGCACCACGCCGACTGTCCCGTCGCCGTCGTCCGTGGCACGGGGTGAAGCGGTACGGGTGAAAGGGTGTCCCTTCTCCTCGCGGGCTTCCTCGCCGCAGCGCGACGGGACCGTGTACCCGACCCGCGCCTCGGGACGTGTGAACGCGCTCCGTCCGGCCGTTCACCGGGCACCCGCCCGGCACTGGCCCGGTTCGCCCGGTTCGTCGAGGCGCACGCCTGAATTCCTGCGCTCCCCGTGCACCCGTGCGCCCCCTGGGCGACGGGACGGGACGCGTCGGATACCGGTCCGGTGCGGGCAGGACAAGGTGCGAGTGCCACATGTATGTGGACTCGTATATGTGGACTCACTGAATTCCGTTTGTGTCGCTCGAGACAGGTGGTATTCGATGAGCAATCGCGTTGATGAACCGGTACCGGCCTGGAGGTCGGGAATCGCGCCGGGCATATTTCCGTCCGTCGGCCACGGTATCGCCTTGTTCCGACGCCCGCTGGAGTTTCTGAATTCTTTGTCCGCGCACGGTGATCTGGTGGAGATACGCCTGGGTCCGGTGCGCGCCTGGGTGGTGTGCCACCCGCGACTGGTCCACGAGATGCTCAGGGACACCCGTACCTTCGACAAGGGCGGCCCCCTCTACGAGCGGCTCCGGGCCCTCATGGGGGACGGGGTCGTCACCTGCCCGCACGGCGATCACCTCAGGCAGCGCAGGCTGCTGCAGCCCGTCTTCCGTCCGTCCCGCGTCGCCGGCCTGACGGAGGCGATGGGCGAGGAGGCCGAGTCGGTGTGCCGCACGTGGCGGGCGGGGCGGGAGGTCGACGTCAGCGCGGCCATGATGACCCTGACCACGGGGGCGGTCAGCCGGGTCCTGCTCTCCGACTCGCTCGACGCGGCGAGGGCCGCCGAGGTGCGGGACTGCCTGGCCGGGATCGTCCACGGCCTGTTCGTGCGTACGGTCGTCCCGGTCGACGTCCTGTTCCGGGTGCCCCTGCCCGCCAACCGCCGGTACCGGGACGCGGTCGCCCGTCTGCACCGGCTCGTGGACGCGGCGATCGCCGAGCGCCGCGCGGGCGAGCCGCGCGACGATCTGCTGGGGGCCCTGCTGGCGGCTGCCGACGCCGGGGAGCACGGCGTGACCCCCGGTGAGGTGCACGACCAGCTCGTCTCCCTGCTGCTCACCGGGTCGGAGAGCCCCTCCCTGGGCCTGTCCTCCACGTTCAGCCTGCTCGCGCAGCACCCGGAGGCCGAGCGCGAGCTGCACGCCGAGGTCGACTCCGTACTGGCCGGGCGCACCCTCCCCACCTCCGACGATCTGCCGCACCTCCCCTACACCCGGGCCGTGATCAGCGAAACCCTGCGCCACTCCCCGCCCGGCTGGCTCTTCACCCGGTCCACCACCAGGGACGTCGAGTTCGGCGGGCGCCGTCTGCCGCGCGGGACCACCGTTCTCTACAGCCCGTATCTGCTGCACCACGCGCCCTCGTCGTTCCCCGACCCCGAGCGGTTCCGGCCCGAGCGGTGGCTGTCGGGCGAGCACACCGACCAGCCGTACGGTGCGATGGTCCCGTTCTCCGCGGGCAGCCGGAAATGCCTCGGGGACTCCTTCGCCATGGCACAGAGCACGGTGGCGGTCGCGACCATCGCCCGGCGCTGGCGGCTGCGGCACCCCCCGGGGCCCGTCGCGCCGGTGCGCCCCGCGGTGACCCTGGGCCCCAGGTCGCTGCGGATGATCTGCGAACCGCGCGGTGGCGGGCTCGGCCGGCGGTCCCGAAGGGCGGGTGACAACCTTGTCGACCACACATGAGGACAGCACGGCCGGCACCCTGCACGGAATTCCCGGCGCCGATCTCAGGGACCTGATCGACACCCATCTGCACATGCCGTTCCCGTTCCGGGCCAATCCGCACGAGCACCTGGTCACGGAGGGCGTCGAGAAGTGGCTGCGGGAAACGGGACTGGCGGACGAAAGCTGGGTTCCGGAAATGATCGCCCGCACCCGTCCGGCCCAGCTCGCCTCCTACAACGGTCCGGAAATGGATTCCGGTCTGCTGCAGATCGTCGCCAATCAGATCGCCTATCAATTCGTCTTCGACGACCGGGCGGAGGAGGTGGGCCGGCGGGGGCCCGGCCGGCTGCTGCCCATGCTGGACGAGAGCATCGCCGTACTGCGGGACGACGCGTCGCCGTCGACGCCGCTCGGCGCCGCCCTGGCCGATCTGCACCGGCAGGTCCGCGAGCGGTGCACGCCCGCCCAGGCCGCGCGATGGGCCGTCAAGAGCCGTGAGTACGTGCACGGCCTGCTGTACGAGGCGGTGGCACAGGCCGACACCACCCCGCTGCCGACCGGACTGTGCACGTCGATCCGGTCGCTGACCGCGGGGGTCGAGCCCTTCCATCCGCTGTGCGAGGCGGCCCAGCCGTGCGAACTGTCCGACGCGGAGCTGCAGCACCCGGCGATGCGGCGGCTGACCCGGCTGTCGGCCGACGCGGCGGTGTGGATACCCGATCTGTACTCCGCGGTGAAGGAGCGACGGGCCGGCGGGATGATCAATCTGGCCCTCGCCCACCAGCGGGCCCACCACTGCTCCCTGCCGGTCGCCGTCATGCTGGCGATCCGGCAGATCAACCGCGCGATCGACGAGTTCGTCGGCCTCTTCGAGGAGATCAGGCCGCGGCTGAGTCCCTCGGCCGTCGGTTACGCGGAGGGCATGGCCGGCTGGATCCGGGGATGCTGCCACTGGTCCCGCACCGTGCCGCGCTACGCCGACACGGCGGCGGCCCCGGCCTGACCCGGGCGCCACCACGGGCCCGCGCCCCCGGGCGCGATCCATTCGAGTGCCCCTACCCACAGAAGGGATGCCTCAAGCCGTCGCCGCCTTCGATTCACCCGTCCTGTCGTGGTCGTACCGGAAGACGGACACGGTGCGCCGCGACAGGCATACGCTCGTCTGCCACCCGTTGGCCGAACGACAGGAAGCGGTAGGGCACATGACGACCGAGCGGCGGCAGCATGTCACGGAGTCCCGGCCGTTGCTGGAGCGCCGACGGGAACTGCGAGCGCTGGAGGAGGCGTTGGCGGCCCTGCGGGACACCCGGGACGGGGTTCCGCAGACACCGCGCGGCGGGCTCCTCGTCTTCACCGGGCCGGGCGGGATGGGCAAGACGGCGCTGCTGACGCAGGCCCGCTCCCGCGCGCTGGCCCAAGGGGTCACCGTGCTGTCGGGCTGCGGCGGCCGGAACGAGCAGGAGCTGGCGTTCCGTGTGGTGCGCCGACTCCTCCAGCCCCCGCTGGCCGCGATGGACGGCGACGAGCTCCGCGCGTTCCTGGGCAGCTGGTACGACGTCGTCGCCACCGCGCTCGGCCTGGAGGCGGGGCCAGGCCCCCACGTGCCCGACCCGTCCGGGGTCCGCGAGGGCCTGGACTGGGTCATGACCCGGCTCGCCGCGCGGAAGGCACCCATGGTGCTGCTGCTCGACGACCTGCACTGGGCGGACATCGAGTCCCTCGACTGGATCACCTCCTTCGCCCCCCGGGTGGCGGACCTGCCGCTGCTGATCGTCCTCGCCCACCGGCCCGACGACCTGCCGCGCGAGGCGGAGCCGCTGCGTGCCCTGCCGGGCAGCCTCGGCACCCGCCCCTACGCGCTGGAGCCGCTCACCTCCGAGGCGGTGGCGCGGATCGTCAGGGACGAGGTGGGGGACGAGGCCGAGGACGAGTTCTGCGAGGAATGCCGGCAGGTCACCGGGGGGAACCCGTTCGAGGCCGTCGAACTCGCCATCCGCCTGGGCGAACGCAATCTGCGGGGCGCCTGGCACGAGCTGCGCACGATGCGGGACCTGGCCGCGGCGCTCAAGGGCCGCGGCCTGATCGAACGCCTGCACGCCCTCGGAACGTCCACCGTCCGCTTCGCCTACGCCGCGGCCGTGCTCGGCGAGTCCGTGTCGCAGGAGCTCGCCGCCACCATCGCCGTGGTCGGCAGTGAGGCGGCCGCCGAGGCGACGGAGCGGCTGCGCGCCGTCCGGATCCTGGCCGAGGAGGACGGGACCGGGGACGGACTCGCCTTCGTCCACCCGCTGATCGCCACCACCGTCTACCGTTCCATTCCCCCGGCGCTGCGGGTCGGACTGCACAACGGGGCCGCCGAGGCCATCCGGGCCGCCGGGTTCGGGCCGGCGGCGGCCGCCCGGCACCTGCTGGAGGTGCCCTGCGACGGCCGCGCCGAGGCGGTGGCGTGTCTGCGCGAGGCCGCCCGCGAGTACATGCGCGCCGGCGCCCCGGAAGCGGCCCGGCGGCTGCTGACGCGGGCGCTCCAGGAGCCGCCGCCGCCGGAGCAGCGCGCCGAGCTGCTGCACGAACTCGCCTCCTCCACCTTCCTCATCAAGCCCACGGCCACGGTCGCGCACCTCCGTGAGGCGCTGGCGGAGCCCGGCATCGACCCGGAACTGCGGGCGTCCATCGTGTACCGGCTCACGCAGGCGCTGGCGCACATCGACCAGGTGGCCGAGGCCGCCGCCGTCGCCGCCGACGAGGCGCGGCGCACCCCGCACCCCCGGATCAGGCTGCGGATGCAGGCCGACCACTTCGTGTGGAGCTCGTACCGCACCGACGAGCCGGACCCCGCCGCCCGCTCGCGCCGGCTCGCCAGGCTGGCCGCGAAGGTGACCGGCCGCGGCCTGGAGGAGCGGTACATCCTGGGCCTGCGGGCCTGGGAGGCGGTGGTGTGCGGCGAGCCGCGGCAGACGGCCCTCGAGTACGCCGAGCGGGCCCTGCGGGGCGGGCTGAGCTGGACCGACGAGAACCGGGGCTTCGAGGTGCCGGTGGCGGTGGCGATGGTGTTCCTGTACGCCGACCGGCCGCGGCGGGCCGAGGAACTGTTCAGCAAGGGCATGGCGGAGTGCGAGGCGAAGGGCTGGCGCGGCTCCCACCTCGCCCTGGGCCAGACCCTCTCCGGGTACATCCGCTACCGCCGGGGCTCCCTGGCCGAGGCGGAGAACCTGGTCCGGGAGGGGCTGCGCATCGCCGACCGGGTGGAGGGGGCGGTGCCCGCCCAGTGGTTCGCCGTCGGCATCCTCATCCAGACGCTCCTGGCCCGCGGGCGTACGGCGGAGGCACGCCGGATCGCCGACCACCACCGCTACGGCAGGCTGGTCCCGAACGCCGTCATCTACCCCGACCCGCGCACGGTGTACGCCGAGCTGCTGCTGGCGGAGGGCCGCGCGGACGAGGCCGCCGCGCTGCTCCGTGACGTCGGGGACTGGCTGGACGGGCGGGAGTGGCGCAATCCCGCCTGGTGCGCCTGGCAGTCGGGGCTGGCGTCCGCGCTCGCCCGCAGCGCACCCGACCGGGCGGTCCGGCACGCGCAGGACGCGGTCAAGCGGGCCCGGGACTTCGGGGCGGCCTCGGCGATCGGGCAGGCGCTGCACACGCTGGCCGAGGTGACCGGCGGCCCGGCCGCGCTCGACCTGCACGCGGAGGCCGTCGGCCACCTGGAACAGTCGCCCGCGGCCTACGAGCTGGCCCGCGCCCTGGTCGGCCACGGGGCGGCGCTGTCCCGCACCGGGCAGTTGCAGGAGGCCGCCGACCACCTCTACCGCGGGCTGGAGAGCGCCGTGCACTGCGGCGCGGAGGCGCTGGCGGCACGGGCCAGGGACGAGCTCGCCGCGGCCGGACTGCGGCCGCTGCCCCTGCGTTACGCCCAGACGGACACCCTCACCGCGCCCGAACGGAAGGCCGCCGAGCTGACGGTCCGGGGAGCGTCCACGGCGGTGATCGCCGGGAAGCTGCGCCTCACGGAGCAGGGCGTACGCCATCTGCTCTCGTCGGTCTACCGCAAGATCGGCACGGACGCCTCCGGCCTGGCGGCCGCACTGGAGTCGTTTCCCCGGCCCCGGCCGTGAACGGGCCGCGGCCCGGGGCGGCCGGACGGCCTGCGGCTCCCGGGCCTCGCCCGCGTGCGACGTGCCGGACGCGGACCGTCCGGTCGGCCGAGGCGGACGACGGGGCCTTCCGGGGCGGCAAGGGTGGGGCCGCGGCCTGACGGGGCGTCCGTGCCGGCCGACTCGCGGCGGGGCGCGGGGCGTTGCCGCCGTCGCGCACCCCCGCGGCAGGGAAGACGTCGCCGAGCTCGAACACACCTCCAGGCCGGGACCGTCGCTGCGCGGCACGACACCGGTGCCGAGTTCGCCGATCCGGCTCCGCGTCGACCGTGCGTCCGTGGAGTCCGGCCCGTAGGGGGCCGATTCAGCCGAGGAAGCTCAGCCGTACCCGGCGGTCGGGGTTGTCGCGGTTGGTGTCGACCAGGCACACCGACTGCCAGGTGCCCAGTTCCAGCCGTCCGTCCACCACCGGGAGCGTCGCGTGCGGGGGGACGAAGGCGGGCAGGACGTGGTCGCGGCCGTGGCCGGGACTGCCGTGGCGGTGCTGCCAGCGGTCGTCGGCGGGCAGCAGGGTGTGCAGGGCGGACAGGAGGTCGTCGTCGCTGCCGGCACCGGTCTCGATGACGGCGATCCCGGCCGTGGCGTGCGGCACGAAGACGTTCAGCAGGCCGTCC
The DNA here is from genome assembly GCF_043084105.1 of Streptomyces sp. NPDC014676. NCBI lineage: Bacteria > Bacillati > Actinomycetota > Actinomycetes > Kitasatosporales > Streptomycetaceae > Streptomyces > Streptomyces sp. NPDC014676. The sequence continues at coordinate 362,127 of NZ_JBIBZI010000005.1, forward strand.
CGGCCGGCCGCCGTCTCCCGCAGGAAGGACTCGCAGTCGCCGGTGATGTCGACGACCCTCTCGTCGGAGCCGGTGGCGACGGTCAGGACTCGGGTGGTGAAGGCATCGGACATGTGCTCCATCCTGGCCCATGCGCCGGGGTTCCCGCGGGAGCGCCGACGGGAAGATCCACGGCCTCCGTACGGTTGGTGGAAGCGTGAACGACATGCGCGAGGTCGAAGTGGTCGTCATAGGCGCCGGACAGGCCGGGTTGTCGAGCGCCTATCACCTGCGGCGGTCCGGGTTCGAGCCGGACCGCGACTTCGTGGTGCTGGACCACTCCCCCGGCCCCGGCGGCGCCTGGCAGTTCCGGTGGCCGTCACTGACGTACGGCAAGGTGCACGGGATGCACGCGCTGCCCGGCATGGAGCTGGAGGGCGCCGATCCCGCGCGGGCCTCCTCCGAGGTGATCGGCGAGTACTTCGACCGCTACGAGCGGACCTTCGGCCTGCGGGTACGGCGTCCGGTGGACGTACGGGCGGTGCGCGAGGGATCCGGTGGACGGCTGCTGGTGGAGACCTCGGACGGCGACTGGTCGGCGCGGGCGCTGATCAACGCCACCGGCACCTGGGACCGGCCGTTCTGGCCGCGCTACCCGGGCCGGGAGACCTTCCGGGGACGGCAGTTGCACACGGCGCGGTACCCGGGGCCCGAGGCGTTCGCCGGGCAGCGGGTGGTCGTGGTGGGCGGCGGCGCCTCGGGCACCCAGCACCTGCTGGAGATCGCGCCGTACGCGGCGGCCACGACCTGGGTGACCCGGCGGCCCCCGGTCTTCCGCGAGGGCCCCTTCGACGAGGAGGCGGGCCGGGCGGCCGTGGCGCTCGTCGAGGAGCGGGTGCGGCAGGGTCTGCCGCCGCGCAGTGTCGTCTCCGTGACGGGACTGCCGCTCAACGATGCGGTCCGCCGGGGTCTGGCGGACGGTGTGCTCGACCGGCAGCCCATGTTCGACCGGATCACGCCCGACGGTGTGGAATGGGAGGACGGACGGCGGGTGGCGGCCGACGTCATCCTGTGGGCGACCGGTTTCCGGCCCGCCGTCGGGCATCTCGCCCCGCTGCGGCTGCGGGAGCCGGGCGGCGGCATCCGGGTCGAGGGCACGCGGGCGGTCGCCGACCCGCGGATCCATCTGGTCGGCTACGGCCCCTCGGCGAGCACCATCGGCGCCAACCGGGCCGGACGCGCGGCGGTGCGGGACATCAGGCGGCTGCCGGCGCGGGAGGAGCGGGCCGCGGCGTGACGGCCGGGGGCGCGCCGCTCACTTCTTCGACGGTTCGCCCGCCTTCTTCCCCTGTGCGCCGGACTCGGCGACGTTGCGCTGGTGTTCCGCGTAGTCGGCCGTGAAGCGGGTGTCACCCGGCTTGACGGTGACGAAGTAGAGCCAGTCGCCCGGAGTCGGGTTGATCGCGGCGCGCACCGCGTCCTCGCCGGGGTTGCCGATCGGGGTCGGGGGCAGCCCCATGCGCCGGTAGGAGTTGTAGGGGCTGTCGATCTCGGTGTCGGCGGCCGTCGTGCGCGGCGCCCCGCGGTTCAGGGCGTAGTCGACGGTGGAGTCCATCTGGAGCGGCATCCCGCGCTCCAGCCGGTTGAAGATCACCCGGGCCACCTTGCCCATGTCGGCCTTGGTGACCGCCTCCGCCTGGACGATGCTCGCGACGGTGACCGCCTGGTAGACGTTCATCGCGTTGCGCTGCGCGCCGGCGGCGATCGGGGCTCCGTTGAACTTCTTGTCGGCGGTGTCGGCCATGCGGGACAGCAGTTTCTGCGGGGTCGTCTCCTCCTTCAGCGGATAGGTCGCCGGGAAGAGGTAGCCCTCCGGGTCGCCCCCGGCCTCGTCGGGCAGCTTCAGGTCCGCCTCGGGGAGGGACTTCTTCGTGGTGCCGGCGGGCAGGTCGAGGACCTTGTCGACGGCGGCGTACACCTGGCTCGCGCGCCAGCCCTCCGGGATCACCAGGGTCGTGGGGCGGGAGTCGTCGTCGCCGTTCATGATCAGCAGCGGTACCGCCACGGCGGTGCCGGCCACGACGGCCCCGAGCGCCGCGAGGGCGAAACGGCCCCGGCGCGTCAGTCGGATCGTGCTCCGTGACGGAGTGTTCGTCTGCATGCGGGCACGGTAACCCGCATACCGCCGCAAACCCGGCATATCTTCATCTTGTCGGCTCCAGTTGGGCGTCCCGGCGCACGAGGGCCGCGTAGCGCCCGCCGCGCTCCAGCAGCTCTTCGTGCGTGCCGCGTTCGACCGCGCGGCCGGAGTCGAGGACCACGATCTGGTCGGCACTCCGGACGGTGGACAGCCGGTGGGCGATGGTGACCGTGGTGCGGTCGGCCGACAGCGCGTCGATGGCCTCCTGGACGGCGGCCTCGGTACGGGTGTCCAGGGCGCTGGTGGCCTCGTCGAGCACCAGGACCGGCGGGTCGCGCAGGATGGTGCGGGCGATCGCCAGCCGCTGCTTCTCACCGCCGGAGAACCGGTGGCCGCGCTCGCCGACCACCGTGTCGTACCCGTCGGGCAGGGCGGCGATGTGGTCGTGGATCTGCGCGGCCCGCGCCGCCGCGTACAGCTCCTCGTCGGTGGCGTCCGGCTTGGCGAAGCGCAGGTTGTCCGCGACCGAGGCGTGGAAGAGGTACGTCTCCTGGGAGACGACGCCCACCGCGCGGGCCAGCGTGTCGAAGTCGAGGTCGCGGACGTCGACGCCGTCGAGGGTGACCCGGCCGCCCGTGACGTCGTACAGCCGTGGCACGAGGTGACCGAGGGTGGACTTGCCGGCGCCGGTCGGACCGACCACGGCGAGGCTGCCGCCCGGGGGGACGGTGATGTCGATGCCGTCGAGGACGGGGCCGCTCTTGTCGTCGTATCCGAAGGTGACGCCCTCGAAGCGGACCTCGCCCTTGACCCGGTCGAGGTGGACCGGGTCTTCGCGCTCGGTGATGTCGATCGGGAGGTCGAGGTACTCGAAGATGCGCTGGAAGAGCGCGAGCGACGTCTGGATCTGGACGCCGGTGGACAGCAGGCTCACGGCCGGGCGGAACAGCCCCTGCTGGAGCGAGACGAAGGCGACGATGGTGCCGATGGAGACCTCGGGGCCGCCCGTCCGCAGGGCGATGCCGGCCGTCCAGTAGATGATCGCCGGCATGGCGGCCATGACGATCGTGATGACGGCCATGCGCCAGCGGCCGGCCATGTTCGACCGGACCTCCAGGTCGACCAGCCGCTCGGACTCGTCCGAGAAGGCGCCGGTCAGGGAGTCGGAGCGGCCCATGGTGCGGCCGAGCAGGATGCCGCTGACCGAGAGCGACTCGGTGACCGTGGCGGCCATCGCCGCCATCTGCTTCTGGCGCTGGGTGGTGATCTTCTTGCGTTCGTTGCCGACGCGGCGGCTGATCCAGACGAACACCGGCAGCAGGACCAGCGAGACCACGGTCAGCCGCCAGTCGAGCGCCAGCATCGCGACGACGGTGGCGACCACGCTGGTGAGGTTGGAGACCAGGGACGTCGCCGTGGAGGTCACGGTGGCCTGCATGCCGCCGATGTCGTTGGCGATGCGGGACTGGACCTCACCGGTGCGGGTGCGGGTGAAGAAGGCGAGCGACATGCGCTGGAGCCGGCCGTAGACGGCGGTGCGCAGGTCGTGCATCACGCGCTGGCCCACGGTGGTCGAGATCAGGGTCTGCAGCACGCCGAAGACGCTGGTGAGGACGGCACTGAGGATCATGCCGAGCGCGAGCAGGCTGAGCAGCCCGGTACGGCCCTCAGGGATGGCGACGTCGAGGATCGCCTTCAGCAGGAACGGGGTGGCCACCGAGACCAGCGAGGCGGCGCCGACGAGCAGGCCGACGATCGCGAGGCGGCCCCGGTAGGGACGGAAGAGCCTCAGGATGCGCCGCACCTGCCGGGGCTGCTCCTCGGCACCGGCGGGCGGGGTCCAGGCGGGTTCGTGATCGGGGTGCATGGTCTCCTTCGGTGAGGGTGCCCGGTGACTTCGGGAGAGGGATGAGTCCAGCTCATTGTTACCTATACTCACAATGAACGGCATCCTGATATTGTTCCCGTATGACCGCCCCCGATCCCGACGGCCTGCTGGCCGAGCAGCTGCTTCGGCTGACCCGCCGGGTGCACCGCATCCAGAAGCGCCATCTGGAGGGGCGCGGGCTCGGTATCACTCCTGCCCAGTCACGGCTGCTGCGCACCCTCGCGCACTACGGTTCACCGCCCCGCATGGCCGATCTGGCCGAGCGGCTGGAGGTGGTCCCCCGCGCCGTCACCACACTGGTCGACGGACTGGAGGCGAACGGCAAGGTGCGGCGGGTGCCGGATCCGGCCAATCGGCGGGTGATCCGGATCGAGCTCACCGACGACGGGCGCGCGGCCCTGCGGGAACTGCGCGCCGCGCGCCGGTCCGCAGCGGAGGAGATCCTGGCCCCGCTGGGGGACGCCCAGCGCGAGGCACTGGGCGAGTTGCTGGACACCCTGATCGACGGGGCGGTCCCCACGCGGTGCGGCGACGCGTCCGTATGACCCGTGTGACGTGACGGTACGGCGGTGCCGGCCGCCCGGACCGCCGGTTCTGTGCGCTCGTGTGGAAAACCGTTTGCCTCCCGGTACGTAGCGGGGTCAACCTGTCACGGTTTGCTGCCGCCGTCCCCGGACTGCGCGCACCTCCGCCTTTCCCCGTTTCCGCCGCCCCCTGATCCGAGCCACTGGGACGTCATGCAGATCCAAGACCTTCCGTTTCCCGACCCGGGGGTGCCCGACGCCCGCTCGGGTCCCCGATTCCTGTGGTGGCTCTTCCGGAATCAGTTGTCCGGGCAGCTCAAGTCGCTGGCCTGGGGCCTGCTGCATTTCGCCTCCGTGGCCTCGCTGCCGTTCTGCGTCGGCGTCGCCGTCCAGGCCGCGGTCGACCGCTCCGGCGGCCGGCTCGCGCTGGCCGGCGGCCTGATGACGCTGGCCTGCGCGGGCAACGCCATCGGCGACACCTTCCTGCACCGCGCCGCCGTCACCAACTGGATCACCGCCGCCGCCCGCGTCCAGCAACTGCTGGCCCGTAAGGCGGCGACGCTGGGCTCCGCGCTGACCCGGCGGGTCGCCGCCGGTGAGGTCGTGGCGGTCTCCACCGGTGACGTCGAGAAGATCGGGTGGTTCGTGGAGGCCCTGTCGCGGTTCACCGCGGCGGCGGTCACCATCGTGCTGGTCTGCGCCGGGCTGGTCGTCTACCAGCCGGCGCTGGGGGTCGTCGTCGCCGTGGGACTGCCGGTGCTGGCGATCGCGGTGCTGCCGCTGCTGCCCCGCGCCACCCGGCGGGCGGACGTCCAGCGCGAGAAGGCCGGCCGGGCCACCGAGCTCGCCTCGGACACCGTCGCCGGACTGCGTGTCCTGCGCGGCATCGGCGGCGAGGAACTGTTCCTCGACCGCTACCGCCGCGCCTCCCAGGAGGTCCGTCACGCCGCCGTGCGCAGCGCCAGGATGTGGGCCCTGATCGCCGCGATCCAGGTGCTGCTGCCGGGGATCCTGCTGATCACGGTGGTCTGGTACGGCGTCCGTCTCGCCCGCGAGGGCCGGATCGCCGTCGGTGAAATGGTCACCGTCTACAGCTCGGTCATGGTGCTCACCTACCCGCTGCGGCACTTCGAGGAGATCGCGATGGCGTACTCCTTCTCGCGCCCCTCGGCCAAGCGGGCCGCGCGCGTGCTGTCGCTGGAGCGGGCCACGGACACCGCGGGATCGCGCGCCGCCGAGGACCCGGCCGGGGACCTGTACGACCCGGAGAGCGGTCTGCTCGCCCCCACGGGCCGGCTCACCGCCGTGGTGTGCGGGGACCCGGACGCGGCGGGACGGCTGGCCGAACGGCTCGGCGGGCACGCCTCCGAGCGGGGCACCCCGGTGCTGCTCGGCGGGGTGCCGCTCGACGAACTGCCGCTGGACTCCGCCCGCCGGGCCGTCCTCGTGCAGGACAAGGATCCGGTGCTGCTCTCCGGCACCCTGCGCGAACTGCTCGACGTGCCGGCGTCCGGCGCGGTCGACGCGCGCGACGCGCTGGACGCCGCGCAGTGCGGGGACGTGCTGGCGGCGCTGGCGCAGGGCTCGGTGGACGCCGACGACCCGATGGACGCGCGGATCACCGAGCGCGGGCGGTCCCTGTCCGGCGGGCAGCGCCAGCGGCTCGCGCTGGCCCGGTCGCTGGTCACGGACCCGGAGGTGCTCGTCCTGGACGAGCCGACCTCGGCCGTCGACTCACACACCGAGGCCCGTATCGCCCAGGGCGTGCGCGAACTGCGGGCGCGGCGCACCACCGTGGTGTTCACCTCGTCCCCGCTGCTGCTGGACCGCGCCGACCGGGTGGTGTTCCTGCACGGCGGCACCGTCGCGGCGGTCGGCGAGCACCGCGAACTGGTGCGCACCGAACCCCGGTACCGGGCCGTGGTGACACGCGAGACCGAGGACGAGGCCGCGTCGGCGGAGGTCCTGGACAAGGACGGCGTCCTGCGCGAGGACGAGGTCCTGCACCGGCTGGAAGAACTGGAAGAGATCGAGGAGACGGCATGATCGGCGTAGCGCCACCGGCCTACGACCCGGCGGCCCCGACCGCGGCCAGCACGCTGCCGGTGGGCGCGCCCGCGACCGTCCGCGCCTACGTGAGCGAACTGCTGCGCAGGCACCGCCGGGCCTTCGTGCTGCTGATCACCGTGAACACGGTCGCCGTGCTCGCCTCGATGGTGGGCCCGTACCTGCTGGGCGGACTCGTGGAACGGGTCTCGGACCGGGAGCGGGAGCCGCACCTGGGGCTCACGGTCGCGCTGTTCGTGCTCGCGCTGGCCCTCCAGGCGGTGTTCGTCCGGCAGGTACGGCTGCGCGGGGCGATGCTCGGCGAGCGGATGCTGGCCGATCTGCGCGAGGACTTCCTGGTGCGGTCGGTCGGGCTGCCGCCGGGCGTGCTGGAACGGGCGGGCACGGGTGATCTGCTGTCGCGGATCACGACCGACATCGACCGGCTCGGCAACGCCATGCGCGAGGCCGTGCCCCAACTGGCCATCGGCGTGGTGTGGGCGGCGCTGCTGCTGGGCGGACTGGTCGTCACGGCGCCCGAGCTGGCGCCGGCCGTGCTGCTCGCCGTGCCGCTGCTGGTGATCGGCTGCCGCTGGTACTTCCGGCGGGCGCCGGCCGCCTACCGCTCGGAGGCCGCCGGGTACGCCGCCGTGGCCGCCGCGCTCACCGAGACCGTGGACGCGGGGCGGACCGTGGAGGCGCACCGTCTCGGCGCGCGCCGTGTGGCACTGTCCGACCGGCGGGTCAAGGAGTGGACGGCCTGGGAGCGCTACACCCTCTGGCTGCGGTCGGTGCTCTTCCCCGTCGTCAACATCACCCATGTCACCGTGCTCGGCTCGGTGCTGATGATCGGCGGGGTGTTCGTCCTCCAGGGCTGGATCGGCGTCGGCCAGCTGACCACGGGCGCGCTGATCGCGCAGATGCTCGTCGACCCGGTGGGGCTGATCCTGCGCTGGTACGACGAGCTGCAGGTGGCACAGGTGTCGCTGGCCCGGCTGGTCGGGGTCCGGGACATCGAGCCCGACGCCGGTGACACCGGTCTTGCTCCCGAGGGGCGCCGGGTCCACGCGGACAAGGTGCGCTTCGGCTACCTGGAGGGCGTGGACGTCCTGCGCAAGGTGTCCCTCGAGGTCGCCCCCGGGACCAGGCTGGCACTGGTCGGCCCCTCGGGTGCGGGCAAGTCCACCCTGGGCCGGCTGCTCGCCGGGATCTACGCGCCCCGGGACGGGCGGGTCACCCTGGGCGACGCCGAGCTGTCGCGGATGACCGCGGAACGGGTCCGGGAACATGTGGCCCTGGTCAACCAGGAGCACCATGTCTTCGTCGGCTCCCTGCGCGACAATCTGCGGCTCGCCAGGACCGACGCGGAGGACGCCGAACTGTGGGCGGCGCTCGGGGCGGTCGACGCGGACGGCTGGGCCCGTGCGCTGGGCGAGGGCCTGGACACCGAGGTCGGCTCCGGCGGGTTCGCGCTCACCCCGGCCCAGGCCCAGCAGATCGCGCTGGCCCGGCTGGTACTGGCCGACCCGCACACGCTGGTCCTGGACGAGGCGACGTCGCTGCTCGACCCGCGCGCGGCACGGCACCTGGAGCGCTCCCTGGCCCGTGTCCTGGACGGCAGGACCGTCATCGCCATCGCCCACCGCCTGCACACCGCCCATGACGCGGACGTCATCGCCGTCGTGGAGGACGGCCGCATCAGCGAGCTGGGCAGCCACGACGACCTGGTCGCGGCGGACGGGGCGTACGCGGCGCTGTGGCGCTCCTGGCACGGCTGAGCACGCGCCGCCCCGGCGGGGGTGGCCCCGTGGGCGAGGTCCCCTCGGCCCGCCGGTGTGACCTCGGGCCGGCCCGGAACCCCGGCGCCCGGGCCGGCGGCACCATGCCGCACTCCCGGCCGGACGCCGTCCCAGGCATCCTGCGTCCCCGGCAGCGGTGGGACCGGGGAACGCGGCCCGCGCCGACGGCCGTACCCGTGCGGGGCTCCTGGTCCGGGGACGGTCCCGGGCCGTGGGACGGGGCACCGGCGGGGGTGCCGGGCGGGGTGGGGATCCCGGGCGCGCGGCCCGCCGGTGGTGTGCCGTTGCGCGGTGGGGAGCTCCGGTGGAAGGCTGGAGTCAGGCACCGGCTCGGGGACGCCCGGGGCCCGGCGGACCGGGCACGGACGGCGCCAGTGCCCCGTGCAGCGGCGACCCGCCGCGGTCCGCGGTGAGAAGGGGCCCGTCCCCACCCCCTGGAGGTACCTGTGAACAGCGCCGACGGATGGGGAGACGACGTCTACCAGCCCGACGGTTCCGAGCAGAGGGAGGACACCGGGCTGCTCGACGCGGAGGACACCCTTGAGTACGACGGGGTCGACGATCCCCTCGACCGGGGCTGGTCCCCGCCGGAACGCCCCTGGGCGGTGGAGCACACCGGCGTGACGGCCGGGGAACGCCACCGGGGCGAGACCCTGGAGCAGCGGCTCGCCGAGGAACAGCCCGACTCCCTCGCACCCGACGGCGACGGCCTGGGCGATTCCGAGGACACCGACGGGGAACTCCTGGACAGCGAGGTCGGAGCCGCACGCTCCGGCCGGCTCGTGGCCCCCGACGAAGGGGCGCACGAGGACGAGGAGGAGGCCCTGGTCGCCATGGACGTCGGCATCGACGGCGCGGCCGCCTCCGCCGAAGAGGCCGCGATGCACGTCGTCGACGAGGACAACCTGCCGGGCTGACCCCGAGGAGCATCCATGCAGCAGGACAAGCACCCCGACTACCACCCGGTCGTCTTCCGGGACCGTGCCGCCGGATACGCCTTCCTCACCCGGTCCACCGCGACCAGCGACCGGACCATCGAGTGGGACGACGGCGAGACCTACCCGGTGGTGGAGGTGGAGATCTCCTCGGAGAGCCACCCGTTCTACACGGGCAAGGCCCGGACCGTGGACACGGAGGGCCGTGTCGCCCGCTTCGAGCGCCGGTACGGCGGTGAGGGTTCCGGCTGAGTCCCGGACGGGCGCGGCCCTCAGATCACATTGAGCGCCGCCGCGCAGCCCACTCCGCCCAGCAGCATGAACACGGGCATCAGCACCTTCAGCTCCACCCAGCTGCCCGCCCGGAACCGCATCGCCTTCGGCGGGCCGACCGGGTACCAGCGCTTGCGGCCCACCGGTATCGGCCACAGGACCGGGCAGCCGGAGACGGTCAGCGCGTCCCCGATGTCGTGCACCAGCGCGCCCAGGACGACCGGCAGCCCCAGCCACAGGTACTCCTGGCCCGGCTCGGTGAACAGCCAGTCGGAGCCGTGGCCCGGCTGGTCCAGGACACCCGCGATGATCCAGGCGCAGGCCGCGGCCAGCAGCCACACCAGGACGTCGCTGCTGGAGCCGCGCGTCGCCCGCCACAGCAGGCCCTCGATGGCCAGCACCATGTGCACGAAGAGAATGGCCAGCACCGCCCAGCGGCCGCCCGTGATCGCCAGGACCGCGGTGCCGGCACCGATCAGCACCGCCCACAGCCAGGTGTGCGTGAGCGTGCGGTGCCCGCCGGAGCGGCGCGGGTCGCCCTGCTTCCTGGTGGCCTTGTAGACGGCGTAGGACAGCTTGTCGACGATCTCGCACAGCCAGCGGGACACGGGGCCGAAGGCCCGTGAGATGGTGGCCGCCTTGTGGTCCAGGTCGGGGGCGAGCGCGGCGCCGGCGCAGATCAGGGCGCCGGCCAGGAGCACCGGCCAGGGCATGGGGTGTCCGGCCGCGGCCGTCGCCGCGCCGACCCCGAGCCAGGCCGCGGCGCCCGACAGTGAGTGTGCTGGTCCCATCATCGCCGTTGCCCGCCCCATTCCTCGTTCGCCGCCGGCCGGTCGGCCCGGTGCGTTGACGCCCCGCCGGCGACACAGCGTAGCGTTCGCGATCTTCGCGCCCGCAGCCGATTCCCCCATCGGCCGGGTGGGCAGGCAAGATGGGGGCGTGACCCTCATCGATCAGCTGCCGCCGACCGCCGACCCCGACGCCCTCTACGAAGCCTTCGAGTCGTGGGCCCAGGAGCGCGGTCTCACGCTCTACCCGCACCAGGAGGAGGCGCTGATCGAGGTGGTCTCCGGGGCGAACGTGATCGTGTCGACGCCCACGGGATCCGGCAAGAGCATGATCGCCGCGGCCGCCCACTTCGCCGCCCTGGCGCGCGACGAGGTCACCTTCTACACGGCGCCCATCAAGGCGCTGGTGTCGGAGAAGTTCTTCGAGCTGTGCAAGATCTTCGGCACCGAGAACGTCGGCATGCTCACCGGCGACGCGTCCGTCAACGCCGACGCCCCGGTCATCTGCTGCACCGCCGAGGTGCTGGCGTCGATCGCGCTGCGCGACGGCAAGGACGCCGATGTGGGCCAGGTCGTGATGGACGAGTTCCACTTCTACGCGGAAGGGGACCGCGGCTGGGCCTGGCAGATCCCGCTCCTCGAGCTGCCACAGGCGCAGTTCGTGCTGATGTCGGCGACGCTCGGCGACGTCTCCTTCTTCGAGAAGGACCTCACCCGCCGCACCGGCCGTCCCACCGCGGTGGTCCGCTCGGCGACGCGTCCCGTGCCGCTGTCCTACGAGTACCGGTACACGCCGCTCACCGAGACGCTCACCGATCTGCTCGAGGCCCGGCAGGCGCCGGTCTACATCGTGCACTTCACACAGGCGCAGGCGGTGGAGCGGGCGCAGGCACTGATGAGCATCAACATGTGTACGCGCGAGGAGAAGGACAAGATCGCCGAGCTGATCGGCAACTTCCGCTTCACCACCAAGTTCGGCCGCAATCTGTCCCGCTACGTCCGGCACGGCATCGGCGTGCATCACGCCGGCATGCTGCCCAAGTACCGGCGGCTGGTGGAGAAGCTCGCGCAGGCCGGTCTGCTGAAGGTCATCTGCGGCACGGACACGCTCGGGGTGGGCGTCAACGTTCCCATCCGCACGGTGCTGTTCACGGCCCTGACCAAGTACGACGGCACCCGCGTGCGCACGCTGCGGGCCCGGGAGTTCCACCAGATCGCGGGCCGCGCCGGGCGTGCCGGCTTCGACACCGAGGGCTTCGTGGTGGCCCAGGCCCCCGAGCACGTCGTCGAGAACGAGAAGGCGCTGGCGAAGGCGGGCGACGACCCGAAGAAGCGCCGCAAGGTCGTGCGCAAGAAGGCGCCCGAGGGCTTCGTCGCCTGGAGCGAGCAGACCTTCGAGAAGCTGATCGGCTCCGAGCCGGAGCCGCTGACCTCCCGCTTCCGGGTCACGCACACCATGCTGCTGTCGGTGATCGCCCGGCCCGGCAACGCCTTCGAGGCGATGCGGCGGCTGCTGGAGGACAACCACGAGCCGCGCAAGCAGCAGCTGCGGCACATCCGGCGTGCGATCGCCATCTACCGCTCGCTGCTGGACGGTGGCATCGTCGAGAAGCTCGACCGGCCGGACGCCGAGGGCCGGATCGTCCGCCTCACCGTGGACCTGCAGCAGGACTTCGCGCTGAACCAGCCGCTGTCCACGTTCGCGCTGGCCGCGTTCGAACTGCTGGACCCCGAGTCGCCGTCGTACGCGCTGGACATGGTGTCCGTCGTGGAGTCCACGCTGGACGATCCGCGCCAGATCCTCGCCGCCCAGCAGAACAAGGCGCGCGGCGAGGCGGTCGCCGCGATGAAGGCCGACGGGGTGGAGTACGAGGAGCGCATGGAGCGGCTCCAGGACATCACCTACCCGAAGCCGCTGGAGGAGCTGCTCTTCCACGCGTACAACACCTACCGCAAGAGCCATCCCTGGGTCGGTGACCATCCGCTGTCGCCGAAGTCCGTGATCCGGGACATGTACGAGCGGGCGCTGTCGTTCACCGAGCTGGTGTCCCACTACGAGCTGGCCCGCACCGAGGGCATCGTGCTGCGCTACCTCGCGAGCGCCTACAAGGCGCTGGAGCACACCGTCCCGGACGACCTGAAGTCGGAGGACCTGGAGGATCTGATCGCCTGGCTGGGCGAGACGGTGCGCCAGGTCGACTCCAGCCTGCTGGACGAGTGGGAGCAGCTGGCCAATCCGGAGGAGATGACCGCCGAGGAGGCGCAGGAGAGGGCCGACCAGGTCAAGCCGGTCACCGCCAACGCGCGTGCCTTCCGCGTCCTGGTCCGCAACGCCATGTTCCGCCGGGTCGAGCTCGCCGCCCTCGATCAGGTGGACGAGCTGGGCGAGCTGGACGCCGAGGGCGGCTGGGACGCGGATGCCTGGGGCGAGGCGATGGACAAGTACTGGGACGAATACGAGGAGCTCGGCACCGGTCCCGACGCCCGCGGGCCGAAGCTGCTGCTGATCGAGGAGCAGCCGGAGAACGGGCTGTGGCGGGTCCGGCAGATCTTCGACGACCCCGCCGGCGACCACGACTGGGGCATCAGTGCCGAGGTCGACCTCACCGCCTCCGACGCGGAGGGCCGCGCGGTCGTCCGGGTCACCGATGTCGGCCAGCTGTGAGCACAGGAGAACCCCACCCATGACGAATCCGGCCGAGAGCCTCGTCGCCCTGCTCGACCTGGAGCAGATCGAGGTCAACATCTTCCGTGGCCGCAGCCCGCAGGAGTCACTCCAGCGGGTCTTCGGCGGCCAGGTGGCCGGCCAGGCCCTGGTCGCCGCCGGCCGCACCACGGACGGCGACCGTCCCGTGCACTCCCTGCACGCGTACTTCCTGCGTCCGGGCAGACCCGGGGTGCCGATCGTGTACCAGGTCGAACGGGTGCGGGACGGCCGGTCGTTCACGACCCGCCGGGTCACCGCGGTGCAGCAGGGCCGCACGATCTTCAATCTGACCGCCTCCTTCCACAAGCCTGAACAGGGGAGTTTCGAGCACCAGCTACCGCCGGCCCGCGAGGTCCCGGACCCCGAGTCGCTGCCGACGGTGTCGGACGAGATCCGTGAGCATCTGGGCGCGCTGCCGGAGCAGTTGGAGCGGATGGCGCGCCGCCAGCCCTTCGACATCCGCTATGTGGACCGGCTGCGCTGGAACGCCGACGACGTCAAGGGCGCCGAGCCGCGCAGCGCGGTGTGGATGCGCGCGGTCGGACCGCTCGGCGACGATCCGCTGGTTCATACCTGCGCCCTGACGTACGCCAGCGACATGACCCTCCTGGATGCCGTGCGGATCCCGGTGGAGCCGCTGTGGGGGCCGCGCGGCTTCGACATGGCGTCGCTGGACCACGCGATGTGGTTCCACCGTCCGTTCCGCGCCGACGAGTGGTTCCTGTACGACCAGGAGTCGCCGATCGCCACGGGCGGGCGGGGTCTGGCCCGCGGCCGGATCTACGACCTGGAGGGACGGATGCTGGTGTCCGTCGTCCAGGAAGGGTTGTTCCGGGCCCTGTAGGTCACCGGTTTCCGCGCCACCACCGGCCCAGCAGGCCGCGGGACGTCCCGCGTACCGGCTCGACGGCCTCCGGCGCGCGCTGGACCGGCTCCGGTCGGCGGGGAGCGGGACGGGGTGCCGGCCGGTGTGCCCGCGCCTTCTCCGTCAGCCGGACCAGATCGGCCTGCAGCCGGGCGACCTCGTCCGGGTCCTGAGCGGTCATGAGCTCTTCCGCCAGGTCCGCGGCCGGTGAGCCGGGCGCGCCGTGGGACGGCGGCGGTCGGCGGAACCCGTTGAGGTGGGAGCGGTCGTGGGGGTCGGGGACGGCCTCCGACACGTGCAGCGGGCCGAGCAGTGACGCCACGGCCCCGGCGCGCGCCCAGGGGTCGTCGGTCCGGCGGAGCATGAAGCCCAGCTGCCGGGCGCGCCAGTTGCGCGGGCGCAGGTCGATGCCGGTGTCGAGCTGGCTCCTGAGGTTCTCGGGCGTGCGCCCCGTCAGGAGGGGCAGGTTCCTGTCGTCGGCCGCGAACAGCCGCAGTTCCTCGGCCAGGTAGAGCCAGACCACGGCGCGGTAGCGGTTCAGGTAGAACTTCACGGGCACCAGCAGGCCCAGCCTCGCGAGGCGGGTGAACCGGGTCTTCGTCACGTCGATGAGGGCGGCGCCCTCCGTGGTGCCCACGGCGTGCACGCTCCGGCGCAGGGCCTCCGGAAACCTCGGCCCGGCACGGAGCCGCTCGATCTCGGCCCGGTCGACCCACCGGCCCCCTCCGCCGCCGTCGGGGACCGTGCGGATCCGCCCGAGCTGCACGGCGAGGTCGAACTCGGTGCTTTTGAGACCGAGTTCGCGGGCCGCGCGGCCCGGGCCGATCCGGACCTCCCGTACCGCCGCGGGCCGCGCCGCGGTGGCGGTGGTGTCATGCGTGATGGTGTGCTGTCCGGGCATGTTCGTCTTCCCCCGTGGAGTGTGGGCGGCCGGCGCCGGGTGCGCCGCCGGAAAAACCGTAGCCGCTTCATCACTTTCCGTGGCGAGCCTGTGGATAACTCCGCAGCGGAGGACGGACTGGCAGGTCAGAGCTCTGCGCCGGGTTTCTGTCGGCGGGCGTCCACGTCCAGATGCTCGCCGACCCGGTTGACCAGCAGGGTCATCTCGTACGCGATCCGGCCGATGTCGGCCTCCACCCCGCTGAGTACGCACAGACAGCTGCCGGTGCCCGCCGCGGTGACGAAGAGCACCGCGTCATCGAACTCGATCATCGTCTGGCGTACCCCGCCCGCGCCGAAGTACCGGCCCGAACCCTTGGCGAGGCTGTGCAGTCCGGACGAGACGGCGGCGAGGTGTTCCGCGTCCTCGCGCCGCAGTCCCGTGCTCGCGCCCGTCACCAGCCCGTCGTTGGACAGGACCAGTGCGTGCCGTACGTGTTCGACGCGTTGGGTCAGGTCGTCCAGCAGCCAGTCGAGTCCCTGGTTCTGCGCCATGTCGTGTGTCTCCCCCTGGTTCTTCCCCGTGGTCTGCCCCGTGTGCCGTTCCCTCCTGGCGGGAGGGCCCTCGCGCCAGCCTTCCCCAGGACCGGGCGCCGGGCAAGGAGGACGGGAGCCAAGGGACGGAAGATGACCGAGGAACAGTGGCGCGAGCCCGGATCCCGCGGTCATCCCACCGAGTCGAGCAGCCGGGCGGTGTGCACGCGTCCGGCGTACTCGACGAGCCGGATCAGCACCTCCTTGCCCGAGTCGCGCTCGCGTGCGTCGCACAGCACGACGGGCGTTCCGGCGTCCAGGTCGAGCGCGCGGCAGACGTCCCCCGCGTCGTGGCGCCGGGCTCCCGTGAAGCAGTTGACGGCGACGACGAACGGGATCCGCCGGTGCTCGAAGTAGTCCACCGCGGGGAAGCAGTCCTCCAGGCGCCGGGTGTCCGCGAGGACCACCGCGCCCAGGGCGCCTTGCGCCAGCTCGTCCCACAGGAACCAGAAACGGTCCTGTCCCGGGGTGCCGAAGAGGTACAGGGAGAGTCCCGGGCGAATGGTGATGCGCCCGAAGTCCATGGCGACGGTCGTGGTGACCTTCTGGTCCACGCCGTCGGTGTCGTCCACCGACTGACCGGCTTCGCTGAGCAGTTCCTCGGTGCGCAGCGGCCGGATCTCACTGACCGCGCCCACCAGGGTGGTCTTGCCCACACCGAATCCGCCGGCGACCAGTATCTTCAGCGCCAGCGCGGCCGTCTCGTCGCCGGGGGCGTCGGAGTGTTCGGGGATCATCGATCACTTCTCTCTGGAGTGCCGGCCGCGGTCGGCGGGGATACGGGTGTGCCGTGGGCCCGGGAGTCGTCGTCGCGCGGCGTCCCGGCCGGGGGCGTGGTGTCGTCTACAGGGCCCTCAGCCCCTCGATCACCTCGCGGAGAACGCGCTCGTCGGGCAGGCGGGCGGGCGGTACGGGACGGCTGACGGTGACGTGGCCGCGCTCCAGCAGGTCACCGAGGAGCACCCGGACCACGCCGGCGGGCAGGTCCGCGCCCGCGGCGAGTTCGGCGACCGACTGTGTCTCCGGGCGGCACAGGTCGATCAGGACACGGTGCTCGGGGCCGAGCGCCGTGTCGTCGGCGCCGGGGGCGGCCGGGTCCAGGGTGACGAGGGCGATCAGGTCGAACCGCATCCCGCCGGGACCGGGCCCGGTGCGTCCGCCGGTCATGGCGTAGGGCCGGACCAGGGGTCCGGCCTCGTGGTCGTACCACTGGCTGCCCGCCGCGTGCGGAACGCCCGTCGTGTCCTCGGTCATCTTCCCGGACCGCTTCCTCGTCTCATCCGGCGGCCGGTGGCCGCGCGCCGGCCCGCGGCGGGGTGTAAAGGTGCTCGCCGACGCGCTTGACCAGCCGTGCCATCTCGTAGGCCACCAGGCCGATGTCGGCGGTCACAGCCGTCAGGAGGGCGAGGCAGGTGCCGTCTCCGGCGGCGGCGACGAACAGGAAGCCGTCGTCCATCTCGACCATCGTCCGGCGCACTCCGCCGGCCCCGAAGTGCCGGCCCGCGCCCTTGGCGAGGCTGTGGAAGCCGGAGGCTACCGCCGCGAGGTGCTCGGCGTCCTCGCGTCCGAGGCCGCCGGAGGCGCCGACGGCGAGTCCGTCGTCGGAGAGCACCACGGCGTGCCGGACGTCGCCGACACGGAGCACCATGTCGTCGAGCAGCCAGTCGAGTTCGCCGGATCGCCGGCCGGTCCTCGTGCTCGGTTCCTGGATCATGCGGGGTCTCCTTCGGTGCTGTGCTTCACGGGACCGGGACCGGCACCACGGCCGGAGGGTCTGCCGCCGCCGCGCACCCAGCCGTCGCGGTAGGCCACCATGCGGTCCCGTACGAGTTCGGGGGTACGGTCGCCCCGGCCGCCGTGCCGCGCGGGCGCGGGCGTTTCCCGGCGGTCGTCGCGCAGTTGGGGGGCGAGGCCGGCCTGTCGTACGCGGCGTGGAAGGTCGTCGGAGCCGGCGGACTCCTCCTCCGGGCGGTGCGGTCGCAAGGCGGCGACTCCTGGGGATCGGTTCGCGGCGGTGCCCCGCGCGGTGTCGGTGATGCGGTCCGGCGGGCCGTAGCCGGTGTCCGCCGTGGCGAGGGTGCCGTCCGCCGTGGCGGCGGCCGGAGCCACCAGGACGGGCCGGTCGTCCGGTGCGGGGACGGCCTCGTGGCGCGCGAGCCCGTCGGACATCCGCGCGGGGGCATGCTCCTCGTGCCGTGCCTCCGGCGATGTCCCGCCGCCGGGATGTTCCGTCGCGCCGTCGTCCAGCAGGGCGGTGGGGAGCAGGACGACCGCGGTGGTGCCGCCGTACGGAGAGGTCCTGAGGTGCACCTTGATGTCGTGCCGGGCGGCGAGCCTGCTGACCACGAACAGGCCGAGCCGGTCGCTGTCGAACAGGTCGAGCGCCTCGGACTCGGTGATGCGGCGGTTGGTCTCGGCGAGGGTCTCCTTGCCCATGCCCAGTCCCCGGTCCTCGACCTCGACGGCATAGCCGTTGCCGACGGGTTCGCCGGTGACGCGTACGCGCGTGTGGGGCGGTGAGAACTGGGCGGCGTTCTCGATGATCTCGGCGAGGAGGTGGGTGAGGTCGGCGACGGCCGCGCCGACGACGGACGCCTCGGAGAGCTGCCGTACCTCCACGCGCGCGTAGTCCTCGACCTCGGACACGGCCGCGCGCACCACGTCGGTGAGCGGGACGGGCATGCGCCAGGCACGGCCCGGTGCCGCTCCGGAGAGGATGATCAGGCTCTCCGCGTGGCGCCGCATCCGCGTGGTGAGGTGGTCGAGGCGGAAGAGGTCACTCAGCTCGCCGGGATCGTCGGAGCGGCGTTCCATGCTGTCCAGGAGGCTCAGTTGCCGGTGGACGAGGATCTGGCTGCGGCGGGCGAGATTGACGAAGACGCCGGAGATCCCGCCGGCCAGCTCCGCGCGCTCCACGGCGGCGCGCAGCGCGGCGCGGTGCACCGTGCCGAGGGCCTCGGCGACCTGACCGGTCTCGTCCTGGGCGGGCGGCCCGGACGGGGCCTCCGCGTGGATGTCGATCTCTCCGCCCGAGCGCAGTTTCCACATGGCCTCGGGGAGTTTGCGGCGGGCGATCTCCAGGGCGTCGTTGCGCAGGCCCACCAGCTCGACCACGAGGCCCCGGCCGATGCGTACGGAGATGACCAGCGACGCGGCGACGGCGGCGAGGCCGAGGAGCACGGCGGCGCCGGCCGGGGTGAGCAGTCCGCGGGTGAACGGGTCGGCCCGGTGGGCGGCGCCGGTGGCCGCGCGGGTCTCGACGCTCCGCATGCCGTCCCGCACGCGCGCGTGCGCCGTGTCCCAGGTGTCCCGCGGGACCGCGTGGGCGGCCCGGGCGCCGGGGCCGTCGGCGAGGATCTCGTCCTCGGCGGTGCGGAGGACGGCGTAGGCGCGGCTGTCGGCGAGGGCGCGCCACTCGGCGCGGGCGGGGTCGCGCAGGTCGGCGACGGCGGAACCGGTGAGCGTGCGGCGCAGTTCGACGGCCCCGGTGAACAGGCGCAGCCGTTCACCGCCGAGGCTGCCGTGCAGCCGGGCGCCGGCCAGGATCGTGTCCTCCTGGGCCAACGCCTCCCCCGCGCGGGAGAATTCGAGCAGCACGCGCGCGTCGGAGCCGAGTTCGGCGTCCTGGACGCCGGTGAGGGCGCCGCCGACGCCGAAGGCCGTGGAGACGGTGCTCGTGTACTGGTCGTAGGTCTGCGTCCAGCCCGCGCGGCCTTCGCTCAGTGCCGTCCGCAGCGGACCCAGCCGTCCGGCCGCGGTGACGAAGGCTTTGAGGCGGCCGGCCACCGCGCGGGGCAGTTCCTCGCCGTCGGCCACGGTCCGGTGCTCGTCCAGCCGCAGTTCCGCGACCGCCCGGTCGGTGCGCCGTGCGAGTTCCGTCAGTTCGTCGGAGCGTACCGCCGAGGTGTCGGTGGCGCGGCGCACCGCGGCCGCGCGTTCGGCCTGGAGGGCGGCGACGGCGGCGGAGAGCGGGGCGCGGACCGCGGCGTCCACGCGCTGGACCTGACGCAGCCGGGAGACGTCCTGGGCGGTGGTCACGGTGGCGTACGCCCACAGGGCGAGCAGGGAGACGACCGGCACCATCAGCAGGCAGATGATCTTGGCACGCACGGTACGGGGGCCGCCGAACCGGCGTCCCGCGTGCGTGGGTGCCGTGTCCGGCGCCGGATCCCCCGGGATGTGCGGGCCTTCGTCGGCCGGTGGTCCGGCGTGCGCGCGCCGGCCGCGCGGGGGAGGCGGGGACGGCGCCTCCGCGCGGGCTGTCGGGGTCCTCCGGGATGTGCGCATGGACTCCTCGCTCGGGAGTGGTGCGTGGGGCGGGCCGGAACGGTCGTCGGCGCCGCGGGGCGCGGTCAGTGGGCGGGGTGCCCGGCCGGGCGCTGGGCCGAGGCGGACGCCTCGCGTTCCCCGGCCGTCGGCGACAGCGCCACGAAGGCCGAGGTGATGAAGAGGTAGGACCCGAGTCCGACGGCGAGCGGGAAGATGAACTGCATCGCCGTGGCGCCGGGCAGGGGTTCGCCGGAGGGCGTGACCCGCACGCTCACCGCGAACATCCCCGTGTAGTGCATGCTGCTGACCGCGACGCCCATGATCAGGGAGGCGAGGGTGACCGCGACGGGCGACCGGATGTTGAGCGCCGCCCACAGGGCCGCCGTGGCCGCGACGACGGCGATGAGGACGGAGAGGCCGACGAGCACGGGGTCGTAGCTCACCTCGCCGTGCAGCCGCACCGCCGCCATGCCCAGGTAGTACATGCCGGCGATGCCGAGACCGGTGGTGAGCCCTCCGAGCAGCAGCGCCCGGACCCGGTCGCGGCCGTGGCCGACGGCGAACACGCCGGCGCAGACGAAGGCCATGGCGACGAGCAGGCTGACGAGGGTGAGCGGCACGTCGTAGCGGATGCCGGTGCCGCTGACGGCGAATCCGAGCATGGCCACGAAGTGCATGGTCCAGATGCCCGTGCCGACCGCCGAGGCGGCGGTGAGCAGCCAGTTGCGGCGTGCGCTGCCGGTGGCGCCGAGCGCGCGGACGGTACAGCGCAGTCCGAGGGCGGCGCCGGTGCAGGCCATCGCGTACGACAGCACGGGGGTAAGCCATCCCAGGGCGGCGTGGTCCAGGTGTCCCATGGCCCCGGGACGCTAGGGGGCACGGGCACGCGAAGGGGACGCGTTTCGAAAACGGCTGAAATATGACGCAGCGGTGTACCGGAACGACCGCGTCACGCTCGAACGTGCGCACAGGGGCGTCGCCCGTCCCGGTGAGGGATCATGCGGAGCATGAGCGACGACCACACACACGTCCAGGAGTTCTTCACCGCGCGTGCCGCCGACTGGGACCGCCGCTTCCCCGACGACGGTCCGGTCTACGCCGCCGCGGTCGCCGGCCTCGGGCTGCGCGAGGGGGACCGGGTGCTCGACGCGGGCTGCGGCACCGGGCGCGCCCTGCCGCCGCTGCGTGCGGCCGTGGGGCCCTCGGGCGTGGTCCTCGGCGCGGATCTGACGCCGGCCATGCTGTGGGAGGCGGCACGGGCCGGGCGGGACCGTGACGGGGCGCTGCTGCTGACCGACGTCGCCGCGCTGCCGTTGCGCCCGTCCACGCTGGACGCCGTGTTCGCGGCGGGTCTGATCGCCCACCTGCCCGATCCGGCAGGCAATCTCCGGGAGATCGCGCGGGTGGTGCGGCCGGGTGGCGTGCTCGCGCTGTTCCATCCGGTCGGCCGGGCGGCGCTCGCTGCCCGGCAGGGTCGCACGCTCTCCCCGGACGACCTCCGCGCGGAGCCGAATCTCCGTGCGCTGCTGTCCCGTTCGGGGTGGCGCATGACGTCGTACACCGATGAGGACACACGCTTTCTGGCGCTGGCCGTCCGCGCGGACTAGAGCGCCCGGTCACGCGCCGGGCGCCCGGTCCGGGTTCCGCACCGGGCCGCTCCGAAGTCCCGGTGCGGGGTGGCTCCCGGGTCCGCCGGCCGGTGGCCGCGCCTGCCGGACCGCTCCGTGAGCTCTGCCGTCCGGGCGAGCAGCCGGCCGGTCCGCGGAACGGTGCAGGTTCCGAAGTGCCGCGCCGGGCTGCCCTCTTCTGCTGTCGGGGCCGCAACTCTACGTTGAACGGCAGGAGATGAACGGTCGGCGAGGACAACCGTGCCGGGAAGGCGGACCGCATGTGGGGAAGGGTTCGGGGGATCGGGAGCAGAGTGATCGGCAGGTGGCGCGCGGAGGAGCGGGCCGGGCGGAAGGAACGGGCCGGGCGTGAGAAGCGTCCGCACAATCTGTTCGAGGCCGCCGCGGCGTACGTCTCGGCCTGCGCGGACGACGATCAGGACCGGATCGACGAGGCGGCCGGCTGGGTGTCGCCGGAGGCGCTGTCGTTCGGGGTGAACGAGCTGGCGTGCCGGGCGGTGATCGCGCTCGCGCGGGAGCGGGACGAGTCCCCGGGGACGGTCGCGCGGGCGCTACTGGGGCTTCCGGCCGCCTGAACCGTCCGCCGGCACGTGGTCGATTCGCCCCGTCCGGCCGGAAACCTGCAGCTCCGGGCATGGCTGCGGAGGTCGTGACAAGCGGCTCGGGGTCGGCATAGGGTGCGCGCCGGTGGACGAAGCGATGGGGAGGCTGGGATGGCCGGGACGGACGAGGAAGCCGTCGCCGCCGCGGACGACGCGCTCTATGTGCTCACGGCGGCGCTGCTGACGCCGGCGAAGTTCCCGAGCGTGCTGGGCGACGACTACCCGGAGGCGTGCGCGGCGCTCGGCCTTCCGCCCCTCGCCGACGGGTACGGCCTGGTGCTCGGCCAGGACGGCGAGGGCGCCCGGTGGACCGTCGTCGTCGACGACGTCTCGCTGGTCGCCGTCGCGATCGCGTCCTGGGACTGCGGGATGGAGCACGATCTGTCGCCGGACGAGCGCACGGTCGTCGCCGCGCTGCCCGGCTGGCCCCTCGCGGTGGCCGTCGCCGCGCCGAACGTGCCCGCGCCGCACGATCCCGGCCCGGACGCCGCGGACGGGCCCCCGCTGGCTCCGCCGGACGCCGGGGCCTGGGGACCGGCCCAGCGCCGGCTGGGTGCCGACGAGATCGCCCTGCAGTGGGCGGTCTGGCGGGAGCAGGTCGACGACGCGGCGTTCCCGGCGCCGGGCGGCTCGGCCCGGGCGGCCGACGACGAGGAGCCCGCCGAGGACGGCCGGACGGAAGAAACGGGCGGCAGGACGGACGGGCGACCGGGACACGGCAGGCTCCGGCGGGTGCTGGCGGAGGCGCGCGCGTATGTCGACTCACCGCCGCCGCTCGGCCGGGTCCGCTCGTCCTTCGCCCCGGGTGGCGCACGCATCCTGCGCGCCGACGGCCCCGGCTGGTCACTGGTGGCCCGGACCGACGACATCGCGTTCGTCCTGCTCGACGACGAGCCCGGCGAGGTCCTGCCGGTGGGCCGGGGCCCGGAGCTGCCGGGCCTGCTCGAAGCGCTCGAACGGATGGCCGTACGGCCGCTCTGAGCACACGCGGCTTCGAAAGGGCCAGGGGTGATGGACGTCAGCATGTGTGGAAACCCCACGCGTGGGCGCCGGTCCATAGGGCGCCAACCCATCGATGACGGCGAGGGCGGGCCCTCACCATGGGGCAGTTCCGCGATCGACCCCATGTCCCCTTCCGCTGCCCGTCCTTTCGGAGGCCGTCATGCGCCCCTCCCGTGGCGTTCCCCTGCTCGTCGCCGCCCTCACCGCGGCCGCCCTCACCGCTCCGGCTCCGGCCGGCGCGGCCGGGAACGGTCACTGCGCGCGCCAGGAACGCGTGCGTGTGCCGGGCGCCGCCCATCAGCGCAGTGCCTGTCTCACCGATCTGACCACGGCGGGGCTGGCCGGTACGCCGTACACCGACATGGCCGACCAGGCGGGGCTGACCGCCGCGGCCACCCGGTCGCCGTCCGGCGTGCCGGGGGTGCAGATCGACGGCTACTTCCCGGACTCGTCCCGCTTCAACAACACCCACGGCTGGCGGCACGACGCCCAGTTCGTGATCCGGCTGCCCGACCGCTGGAACGGCGGGCTGGTCGTCACCGGGGCTCCCGGCAACCGCAAGCAGTACGCGACCGACAAGGCGATCTCCGACCAGGTCCTGGCACGGGGCTACGCCTACGCGGCGACCGACAAGGGCAACAGCGGCGTCGACTTCCACCGCGACGGCAGACGGCCCGGTGACGCGGTCGCCGAGTGGAACGCGCGCACCACACAGCTCACCCGCGCCGCCCGGCGCGCGGTGGCCCAGCGCTACGGGCACGCCCCGCGCCGCACCTACGTGACCGGCGTCTCCAACGGCGGCTACCTCACCCGCTGGCAGCTGGAGAACCACCCGGAGCTGTACGACGGCGGGGTGGACTGGGAGGGCACCCTGTGGACCGCCGAGGGGTACCACCCGCTGCTCTCCCTTCCGGTGGCGGTGGCCCGGATGTACGGCAGGGCCACCGACGAGGACATGTACGCGGCGGGCTTCGCACGCGGGTCCGAGTTCCTGTGGCCGTACCACGAGAAGGTCTACTGGGGGCTCACACAGAAGATCTACCGCGCCGAGTTCGACCCGGATTACGACCCGGGCTGCCCCGGCCCCTCCGCCGGGTCGACGACGGAGCGGATCCTCGCGCCGTGCCCGTCCGACGCCGCCTACGACTACACCTCGCGCCCCGCGTCCGTGCACCGTGCCGTGGAGCGTGTGGCGCTCACCGGGCGGATCGGGCGGCCGATGATCACCCTGCACGGCGATCTGGACGCGCTGCTGCCCAAGTCGGTCGACTCCGATGTGTACGACGACATGGTCGAGGCGAGCGGACGCGGGCGGATGCACCGCTCCTACACGGTGCGGGGCGGGACGCACGTCGACGGACTGTACGACACCCATCCGGACCGGCTGCGGCCGATCCTGCCCTGCTACCGCTCGGCGTTCGACGCCCTGGTCGCGTGGGTGGAGCGCGGAATCGCGCCGCCCGCGGACCGGACGGTCGGCGGGCCCGCGGGCGGCGATGTGGTCGACTCCTGCGCGCTGGGCTCCGGTGAGGCGGTGACGCCATAACGCCTCAGCGGCCCAGCTCCTTGCGCGAGACGCGGCGCAGCCTGCGCCGCTGTGCGGGGTCCAGGGTGAGGTACGCGGCGGCCGGGACCCCCAGGATGATCAGAAGGGCGGCCCACCAGGGCAGCCAGATGAGCAGGATCAGTCCGGCCGCCACACCCCCCGCGGCGATCTTGGCGTTCTTCGACATGAGTGTCGCCTCCTTCGCGGCCACTGCCGCTCTCTGCCGTGAAAACGGGCCCGCGCCCGCGACGGTTCCGGACCGCGGCCCTGAGACATCCCTGAGGCGCGACCCCTAAGGTCTTCGAGAGCCCGTCGGGGCTCCCGGACGGGGAGGCCCCGACGCACCTTCATGGTGACCCGTCTCACAGCTCAGGCACACCCGGCCGACGCCGCTCGTGCTGTACCCTCGGCGACTCCGGCTTCACTAGTCAAGTTTGAGGACTCCTGTCATCGTTGCGCAGACGACTCACCCGGTGCCCTCCGCCGCACACTCCGCACACTCCGAGCCGGCCGACTGTCCGGCCGTATTCGTCCCGGGTGACCCCGCCCGTACCGGCCGGGTCGCGTTCTGGCGGCCCGACGGCTCGCCTCCGCCGACCGTGGGCGCTGACGCGGCGTCGGCCGAGGACCTGACCGTCGTGGTGCCCGGCGACGACGGGATCGAGGCAGTGCGTGTGCCCGCCACCGTTCTGCCGGTGCGCGACGCGCTCCCGTTCCTCACGCGTGCGCGGGCCGGTGGTGCGGGGCACCGGGCCACCCGGTTCTGGGGCGCCGCCGCCGTGCACGCCCTGCACCTGGTGGCGCGCGGCCTGCTGCTGCCCGGCCTCTCCCCCGCCGACCACGACGCCTGGCGCGTCGGACCGCTGGACGCGGAGGACGTCGAGGCGATCCGCCGGCTCGCCGCGGCGATGCCGCCGGAGGCACACGCGACGCCGCTGGACGGCACCGTGCCGCCTAGGCTGCCCGACCCCGAACGGCTGCTGCGCGCCTTCCTCGACGCGGTCGCCGACACCCTCCCCCGCTCCCCCGCCGCCCGTCTCGCGACCGGCACCGCCGCCTTCGCGGTACCGGGGCCGCAACGGCTGCCCGAACTGCGGACCTGGGCCGCCGACATCGCCGCCGGCCACGACACCGGCGTACGGCTGTCGCTGCGGATCGAGGCGCGCGGGCTCACGGACGCGGCCGACGCCGCGGACGTGTCGTTCCGCGCCGTCCTCCAGATGCACGGCGTGCACGACCCCGCGCTCGTCGCGGACGCCGGCGAGGTCTGGGCCGGGGCCTTCGACGCGGCCTTCGACTCCCGCGCGCGGATGGACGCCCTGCTCGCGCTCCGCCGCGCGGCACGGGCCTGGGCGCCGCTCACCCCCTTGTTGTCGGCGGCCGTACCGGACGCGGTGGACCTCGCGGAGGAGGAGATCACCGAACTCCTCGGCGAAGGCGGCCGGGTGCTCGCCGGCGCGGGCGTCGACGTGCACTGGCCCAGGGAACTGGTCCGGGAGCTCACCACCCGCGCGGAGGTCGGTCCCGCCGACGACGAGCCCGGGCCCGGGAGGGCCGGGTTCACGGACGGGCCGTCGTTCCTGTCCGCCGACGCGCTGCTCGCCTTCGACTGGTGGTTCGCCCTGGGCGACCGGCGGCTCACGCGCGAGGAACTGGACCGGCTGGCCGAGGCGAACCGCCCCCTCGTGCGGCTGCGCGACCAGTGGGTCCTGATCGACCCTCGGGAACTGGCCCGGGCCCGTGCGCGCCAGGACCGCACGATCACGCCGGTCGACGCGCTCGGCGCGGCCCTGACGGGCTCCGTGGAGGTCGACGGCGGCCGGATCGAGGTCCGGCCCAGCGGGTGGCTGGCGGCTCTGCGGGACCGGCTCGCGGACCCCGAGGCGCAGGAGCCCGTCGAGCAGCCCGCCGCGCTCGCCGCCACGCTGCGGGACTACCAGCGGCGCGGCCTGAACTGGCTGGCCCGGACGACCTCCCTGGGCCTGGGCTGCTGTCTCGCCGACGACATGGGGCTCGGCAAGACCATCACCCTGATCGCCCTGCATCTGCACCGCCAGACCGATCCGGAGTCCGCGGGCCCCACTCTCGTGGTCTGCCCGACCTCCCTGATGGGCAACTGGCAGCGGGAGATCGAGCGGTTCGCGCCCGGCACCCCGGTGCGCCGCTTCCACGGCGCGCGGCGGACGCTGGACGACGTGGCCGACGGCGAGTTCGTACTCACCACGTACGGCACCATGCGGCTGGACGCCTCCCGGCTCGCCGGGGTCCCCTGGGGCATGGTCGTCGCCGACGAGGCCCAGCACGTGAAGAACCCGTACTCCTCGACGGCCCGACGGCTGCGTTCCATCGGCGCACGCGCGCGCGTGGCGCTCACCGGCACGCCGGTGGAGAACAACCTGTCGGAGCTGTGGGCGATCCTCGACTGGACGACTCCCGGCCTGCTGGGCCGACTCGGCACCTTCCGGCGGCGGTACGCGGACGCCGTCGAGGGCGGGCAGGACCCGGCCGCGGCGGACCGGCTGGCCCGTCTGGTACGGCCGTTCCTGTTGCGCCGCCGCAAGTCGGACCCCGGGATCGCGCCCGAGCTGCCGCCCAAGACGGAGACCGACCACGCGGTGTCGCTCACCCAGGAGCAGACGGCGTTGTACGAGGCCGTGGTGCGCGAGGCGATGGCCGGGATCGCGGGCGCCGGCAGTATGGCGCGGCGCGGGCTGATCGTGAAGCTGCTGACCGGCCTGAAGCAGATCTGCAACCACCCGGCGCAGTTCCTCAAGGAGGAGCGGCCGGTGGTCGCCGGGAGGTCCGGGAAGCTGGAGCTGCTGGACGAACTCCTCGACACGGTCCTCACCGAGCGGGCCGGCGTTCTGGTGTTCACGCAGTACGTGCGGATGGCGCGGCTGCTGGAACGGCACCTGGCCGCGCGGGGCGTGCCGACGCAGTTCCTGCACGGCGGCACGCCGGTCGCCGAGCGCGAGGCGATGGTGCGCCGTTTCCAGGACGGCGAGGTCCCGGTCTTCCTGCTGTCGCTGAAGGCGGCGGGCACGGGGCTGAACCTCACCCGCGCGGAGCACGTCGTGCACTACGACCGCTGGTGGAACCCCGCCGTCGAGGCGCAGGCGACGGACCGCGCGTACCGCATCGGCCAGACCCGGCCGGTGCAGGTGCACCGCATCATCGCCGAGGGAACCATCGAGGACCGTATCGCCGGGCTGCTGGAGCGCAAGCGTGAGCTGGCCGACGCGGTGCTCGGCTCCGGCGAGGCGGCGCTCACCGAACTGACCGACGCCGAGCTGGCGGAGCTGGTCGAACTGTGAGGGGGACTGCGATGACCCGGTACGACGGTGACGAGGCCGGCGTGGAGCGCGTCTTCGCCGCGCTGCCGCCCGCGCGGGGGCGCGGTTTCGCGCAGAGCTGGTGGGGCCTGGCCTGGCTGACGGCGCTGGAGGGTACGGCGCTGGACTCCAAGCAGCTCAAGGCGGGCCGCGGACTGGCACGCGCGGGAGCGGTCGGCGCGGTGTCCGTACGGCCGGGGCGCATCACGGCGGTCGTACTGGACCGGGACCGTACGGCCCACCGCGCGGACGTGCTGCTGCAGGAGCTGTCCGGGGAGCAGTGGGACCGGTTCCTGGCCATGACCGTGGAGCGGGCCGGGCATGTCGCGGCGCTGCTCGACCGCGAGATGCCGACGCAGCTGGTCGAGGACGCGGAACTGGCCGGGGTCGAACTGCTGCCGGGCCTGGGCGATCTGGAGCCGGAGTGCGACTGCGACGCCTGGGACCACTGCGGCCACACGGCGGCGCTGTGCTATCAGGTGGCCCGGCTGCTGGACCAGGACCCGTTCGTCCTGCTGCTGATGCGGGGGCGGGGTGAACGTGCCCTGCTGGACGCGCTCCAGGCCCGGGGCGACGCGTCCGCCCGGCGGCCCGCCCAGGGCCCGGAAGGCGTGGACGCGGCCGAGGCGTACGCGGCCGGTGACATCCTGCCGTCGCTTCCCGGCGCCCCCGCCCTCCCCGCAAAGCCGGGTATTCCGCCGTCGCTGGACACGGAGGCGGAGCCCACGGCCGGGATCGATCCGCCCGCGCTGGAGTTCCTGGCCGCCCGGACCGCCGTACAGGCCCACCGGCTGCTGGCCCGGGCACTCCAGGACGGGCACGAACGGCAGCCCGTGGAACCGGAACCGGCCGTCGCGCGGGACGCGGTGCGGCTGGCCGCCGGGGAGCCCGGCGGCGCGGTGGCGGAGCGGCTCGCCGAGGGATCGGGGCGCGGCCGGGAGGGACTGGCCGTGGCCGTACGGGCCTGGCGGCACGGCGGTACGGCGGCCCTGGCCGTGCTCGACGAGGAGTGGGCCGTGGACGGCGAACGGCTGGCACGCGCGCGTGCCGCCCTCGCCTCGGCGTGGGACGAGGACGAACGGCCGGTGCTCCGGGCCCGGGCCAACCGGTGGACGGTGGCCGGCGCGCCCGTCCAGCTGCGCCTGGACCGCGAGGGACGCTGGTGGCCGTACCGCGAGGAACGCGGCCGGTGGGTCCCGGCGGGGGATTCCTCCCAGGACCCGGCGACGGCACTGGCCTCGGCCGAACGCGCACCCGAAAGGTAGCCGCCGGCGAGTTCGTCACCACACCGAAGCCACGACCGGCCCGGCGGCCGTACCACGAGGAACACGGCCGCCGGGCCCCGGCGGGAGTTCCCGCCGGGATCCGGCGAGGGTCTCGGCGGAAGGCCCCTCCAGGGAGTGGCCGTGTTCCGTGCGGTGTCGTCAGGGCAGTTCCACGTCGCCCAGGGACGGCAGGAGCGACTCCAGGCCACTCGGCAGCTCGCTCGGGAACTCGGACGGCAGTTCCGTGGGGAATCCGGAGGGGAACCGGCTCGGGAGGCCGCTGGGCGGCTCTGAGGGGATGTCCAGGGACGGAGCGGGTGAGCCGCCGGTGCCCGTGCCGCTCTCGGTGGGCTCCTTGTCCGGCGAGTCGTCGTCGCCCGTGGCCATCAGTACGACGAGGGACACGGCCACGATGGCGACGACAACGGCGAGCAGGAGGAGCACGGCCCTGCGCCCGCCGGGCGGTCCGGGAGGGCGGGGCGGCGGCGCGCCGTCGTTCGCGGGTGGTCCGAAACTGCCGCCGTCCGGCGGCCGGGGCGGTACGGGTGGCATGGCCATACAGACCATCGTCGCCGCGCGCACGGGGTCCGCGCGAGGACGCCGCGCGGAAGTTGATACGGACTCAGGGCACGGGCGCCATGCTGACGGCGTACCCCACGCGGAGCGCGCGCCCGGCACAGCACCGTCCGCGCGACGGGCCTGGCCCGTACCGCTCGCGTGCGCCACGCGGTCGTACCGCGCGAGGGCGCACGCGGGATGCGTACCGGGCCGGTGCGGGCCGCGCCATCGCGCGCGGGCCGCCGCCGGGAGGCCCCACGTCGGCCCCGACACACGCCACCGCGCGCGTATGTGATTGTGATTCCGCGCGGTCGTCGCGTCGGCCACGACCGGGGGCGAACCGCACGTGGGGGCGCGGTTCTCCCGGACACGCGTGCGAGGGCGTGGCCGTCCCGTGGCAGGGGTGGGACGGGCACGCCCTCGCGGCCGGGGTTCAGCCCCGGGCGCCCAGCAGGTGGTCCATCGCCAGCTGGTCGAGGCGCTCGAAGGCCATGCCCCGCGCGGCGGCCTCGTCGACGTCGAAGTCCTCGAAGGCGGACCGGTCGTCGAGCAGGGCCTGGAGGCCGTCGGCCGCCGTGGGCTGGGCAAGCTGGTCCAGACGGGCCGCGCGCAGTGCCTCCTGCACCTCGGGGTCCGCGCGGAAGGCCGCCGCACGCTCCTTGAGGATCAGGTAGTTGCGCATGCAGCCGGCCGCCGAGGCCCACACGCCGTCGAAGTCCTCGGTCCGCGGCGGCTTGAAGTCGAAGTGCCGCGGGCCCTCGTAACCGGCCGACTCCAACAGGTCCACCAGCCAGAACGCGGCGCGCAGGTCGCCCGCGCCGAAGCGGAGGTCCTGGTCGTACTTGATGCCGGACTGGCCGTTGAGGTCGATGTGGAAGAGCTTGCCCGCCCACAGTGCCTGCGCGATGCCGTGCGGGAAGTTCAGCCCGGCCATCTGCTCGTGGCCGACCTCCGGGTTGACGCCGTACAGCTCCGGGCGCTCCAGGCGCTCGATGAACGCCAGGGCGTGGCCGATGGTGGGCAGCAGGATGTCGCCGCGCGGCTCGTTCGGCTTGGGCTCGATGGCGAAGCGGATGTTGTAACCCTGGGAGGTGACGTACTCGCCGAGCAGGTCGAAGGCCTCCTTCATGCGGTCGAGGGCGTCCCGCACGTCCTTGGCGCCACCGGACTCGGCACCCTCACGACCGCCCCAGGCCACGTAGGTCTCGGCGCCGAGCTCGGCCGCGAGGTCGATGTTGCGGATGGTCTTGCGGAGCGCGTAGCGGCGCACGTCGCGGTCGTTGGCGGTGAAGCCGCCGTCCTTGAACACCGGGTGGGTGAACAGGTTGGTGGTGGCCATCGGCACCTTCATGCCGGTGTCGTCCAGCGCCTGCCGGAACCGCTTGATGTGCTCCTCGCGCTCGCTGTCGCTCGAGCCGAAGGGGATGAGGTCGTCGTCGTGGAACGTGACGCCGTGGGCGCCGAGCTCGGCCAGGCGCCGCACCGACTCGACCGGGTCGAGGGCACGCCGCGTGGCGTCACCGAAGGGGTCCCGTCCCTGCCAGCCGACGGTCCACAGTCCGAAGGTGAACTTGTCCTCGGGGGTGGGCTGGTAGTTCATGCCGCGGCTCCTCGCTCGCTGAGACTATTTCGTCATGGCGGTTTACAAATTAGTATGCAGGAACATTTCTGGGAAGAGACACACCCCGCCGAGTCGCGGAAGTGGGTCGCAGAAGAGGGAGAGACCGATGTCAGCAGCCGAGGGTCCGCTCGTCGTCGGCGTGGACACATCCACCCAGTCCACCAAGGCGCTGGTCGTCGACGTGGCCACCGGCCGGGTCGTCGCGAGCGGCCAGGCACCGCACACGGTGACCTCGGGGGCGGGCCGGGAGAGCGATCCGCGCCAGTGGTGGGACGCCCTGTCCGAGGCGCTGCGCCAGTGCGGCGAGGCGGCGCACGAGGCCGCCGCGGTGTCGATCGGCGGGCAGCAGCACGGTCTGGTCACCCTGGACGGGCACGGGGAGCCGGTCCGCCCGGCGCTGCTGTGGAACGACGTGCGTTCCGCGCCGCAGGGCCGCCGGCTGATCGAGGAGCTGGGCGGCGCGAAGTTCTGGGCCGAGCGCACCGGAAGCGTGCCCGCCGCCTCCTTCACGGTCACCAAGTGGGCCTGGCTGGCGGAGCACGAGCCGGACGCGGTGCGCGCCACCAAGGCGGTCCGGCTCCCCCACGACTACCTCACCGAGCGGCTCACCGGCCAGGGCACGACCGACCGCGGCGACGCCTCCGGCACCGGCTGGTGGGCCTCGGGGACGGAGGCGTACGACGAGGAGATCCTCGCGCACGTGGGGCTCGACCCGGCACTGCTGCCCCGCGTGGTGCGGCCCGGCGAGGTCGCCGGGACCGTGCGCGACGGCCACGACCTGCCGTTCTCCAAGGGCACCCTGGTGGCGTGCGGCACCGGTGACAACGCCGCCGCCGCCCTGGGCCTCGGGGTGCGTCCCGGCACGCCGGTGATGAGCCTCGGCACCTCGGGCACGGTGTACGCGGTGACGCAGCGCAGGCCGGCCGACCCGACCGGCACGGTGGCGGGGTTCGCCGACGCGCGCGGCGACTGGCTGCCGCTGGCCTGCACGCTCAACTGCACGCTGGCCGTGGACCGGGTCGCGGCGCTGCTGAACCTGGACCGCGAGGCCGTCGAACCCGGACGCGGCGTCACGCTGCTGCCCTTCCTGGACGGCGAGCGCACCCCGAACCTGCCCAACTCCTCCGGCCTCCTGCACGGACTGCGCCACGACACCACCGGCGGACAGCTGCTCCAGGCCGCGTACGACGGTGCCGTGTACTCCTTGCTGGCCGCGCTGGACCTGGTCCTCGACGAGGACGCCGACCCGTCGGCGCCCCTGCTGCTGATCGGCGGCGGCGCCCGGGGCACGGCCTGGCAGCAGACCGTACGGCGGCTGTCGGGGCGGGCCGTGCAGGTGCCGCAGGCGAAGGAGCTGGTCGCGCTCGGTGCGGCGGCGCAGGCGGCCGGGCTGCTCACCGGAGAGGACCCGGC
This sequence comes from Streptomyces sp. NPDC014676, assembly GCF_043084105.1. Taxonomy (NCBI): domain Bacteria; kingdom Bacillati; phylum Actinomycetota; class Actinomycetes; order Kitasatosporales; family Streptomycetaceae; genus Streptomyces; species Streptomyces sp. NPDC014676. The sequence continues at coordinate 394,780 of NZ_JBIBZI010000005.1, forward strand.
CGCGGTCGCCCGGCGCTGGGACACGGCGGCGGGCCCGGTGCTGGAGGCCGTGGAGCGGGACGAGGAGACGCTGGCCAGGCTGGCCGGGGTACTCTCCGACGCGGCCCCGCTGCTGAACCGCGGCACGGACACCGACTGACGACACCGACGGGCCGGCACCGGCCTGCGGGCACGGCCCACCGGCACGGACCGGCAGGCATCCACCTGCCGACACCGGCCCCCGGCACGAGTCCGCGGGCACCGGCCTGCGGGCACGAACCGACGGACACCGGCCCACCGGCACGGACCGCCGGCGGGCACCGGCCCGCCGACACCAGCCGACGGGCACGAACCGACCGGCACGTGCCGGCAGGCACCGGCCCACCGGCACGGACCGCCAGCGTCGGCCGACAGGCCGACGCCGGCCGCAGAGACCGAGGAACGACGGAGGAATGAGCGCACCGCCGCACAAGGCCCGCCCGGCCGGTCCGGGGCGCGCGCTGCCCGACACCCAGCAGGGCATGCGCCGCCGCAACCTCTCGCGGGTGATGCACGCCGTCAGCGCCGAGGGCCCGCTGTCCCGGGCCGCCGTCGCCTCCCGCATCGGCCTGACCCGCGCGGCGGTGTCCACGCTGGTCGACGAACTCATCCGCTCGGGCCTGCTGGAGGAGCTGGGCCCCGAGCGGCCCGGCCGCGTGGGCCGTCCCGGCTCGGCGCTCGCCGTCAGCGGGCGCGGCCCCGCGGGGATCGGCGCCGAGGTCGGCGTCGACCATCTCGCGGTCTGCGCGGTCGACCTGCGCGGACGGGTCCGGTCGCGGGCGGTGCGGCACGTCCCGAACCGGGACCGCTCCCCCGGGCCGGTGCTCGGGGAACTCACCGAGCTGACGGAGCGGGTGGTCGCCGAGGCGGAGGGCGAGGGCCTGTGGCCGGCGGGGCTCGCCGTGGCCGTACCGGGTCTGGTGGCCCGTGACGCCCGGACCGTCGTACGCGCTCCGAACCTCGGCTGGCTCGACACGGACCTCGGTGACCTGCTCCCGGCAAGCCTGCCGCTCACCGTGGCCAACGAGGCCAACTTCGGCGCACTGGCCGAACTGTGGCTCGGCGAGGACACCCCGCGCGACTTCCTCCATGTGTCCGCCGAGATCGGTATCGGTGCCGCGGTCGTCGTGGACGGGCGGCTGCTGCACGGAAACCGCGGGTTCGCGGGCGAGCTGGGCCATGTACCGGTACGGCCGGACGGACCGGAGTGCGCCTGCGGCGGACGGGGCTGTCTGGAGCAGTACGCCGGCGAGGAGGCGGTGCTGCGCGCGGCCGGACTGGAGCCGGGCGAGGACCGCGTCGGCCTCCTCGCGGGCCGCGCCGAGCAGGGCGACACGAACGTACGGCGCGCCCTGGAGGACGCGGGAACGGCGCTCGGGATCGCCCTGACCGGGGCGGTCAACCTGCTGGACCCCGAGAGCGTGGTGCTGGGCGGAGCCCTGTCCGGGCTCGCACCCTGGCTGCTGCCGTCGCTCCGCTCCGAACTGGCCCGCCGCACCGCGGGGCCGGCCTGTCCCGTCTCCGTGTCCCCGCTGGGCTCCGAGGGCCCGCTGCTGGGCGCGGCGCACTCGGTGGTGCGGGGGGTCCTGGACGACCCGGCGGCGGTGGCCGAACGGGCCTGACACGCGGGCCACGCGGACGCGTCTCCCCGCGGATTCCGCACGAAGTCGCGCGGGGGCGTCGCCGCCGGCGATCGCCTTCCGGCTGTCCCGGTCGCACACGGGGACGGGAACGCCGTACCAGGTCACGAGCTTCCCGGCTGCCATGACACGATCACGGGTCAGGTTCTCGCCGGGGTTCCGGCGGTCTCACCACCTCACCGCTCGATTACGAATCGCCCAACTCCTGGTGTCCGGACGTTGAGCAGGCAACGATGAGGGCATGACACCGGCGCAGCGAGCCATGGAGCGACTGCTCACCTGGTCCGATCTCACGGCCTGTCCGGCCGGTTGCGGTACGGGGCAGGCCCTCCGCACCGCCCGTTCCGAGATCGTCCACTTCCACTCCGCGCGGGACGTGGACCTCCACCTCACCCGTCGCGCCATCCAGCGCTTCCACTACGACCTGGGCGGGTCGAGCGCGATACAAGTGGTCCCGAGTTCCGACTGGGTGACGGTGCATCTGGACTGCGCCACGGACGTGGACCTGCTGCTCAGCCTGGTGAGCGTCGCTCTCAAGACGCACCAGAACAGGCCCCCGTCCGCACCGCCGGCACCGGCGGGGTGCAACTTCCACCGCGTCACCGTGCTGCCGCGCGACGCGGTGTCCGACCGCTGAACCACGCTCCGCGCGGTGGCCTCACGGCCGCAGACCGCCGACGATGTCGGCGGTCGCCGTGAGGCCGCTGTGGATCGTGGGCGCGATGCTCGTGCTGGCCAGGTAGAAACCGAGCAGCAGGCAGACCAGCGCGTGGGAGATCTTCAGCCCGCCGTTGCGCAGGAAGATCACCGCAAGGACCGCCAGCAGCAGCACCACAGAGATGGAAATGGCCATCGTCAACCTCCTCCGCCACATCCGTTTCGCGGCGTTCGGCCGCAAGTGTGGCGTAACAGAAGGTTCGTCCGGGCGGCTGACCTGTCCTCCGAACGTGTGGTGTCACGCCCTCCGGTAGGCGTCGAGGAAGGATTCGAGCCCCGCGAGGTCGTCGGTGTTGAGGTGGTCGACGTCCGCCGCCACCAGTTCGCCCCAGAGCGCGTCGCGGGCGGGGCCCGGCAGGTCGGGGGTGGCCCAGAACCGTACCCGCTGCCCGCGCGCGTGGGCGGTGCCCACGATGTCGCGGAGTTTTTGGCGCTCGGCGTCGGGGAAGGCGCCGACGCCCTGCCAGGTGAAGTTGAGCGTCCAGTTGTCGCTGATCAGCGGGACGAAGGAGGCCGGTGCGGTGCTGCCGAGGTCGCTGAGCCGGCCGTCGTAGAAGGCGCGGCGCACCCGCTGGGCCTCCATGGGTGCACGGGCCGCGCGGTCGCCGGAGACGACGGCGGTGACCGGTCCGGGCAGCACCCTGCCGTGCGCGTAGGTGGTGAACAGGTTTCGGTAGCGGCCCAGTCGGCGGTCGAGTTCGAGATAGGTGGCCGCACCTTCGGTCTTGATGTCGATCAGCAGTTGGAGCGCCTTGCGGTGCCCGCGGTACACCGAGCCGTGGTGGGCACGGACCCGGGCGGCGAGCGGGTCGAGGTAGAGGGATTCGAGGGTGCGGGACGGGTCGAGGTCCTCGGGGTCGTGGGCGACGAGGAGTTGGCCGTCGACCAGGTAGATGTCGGCCTCGACGCTGCCGAAGCGGTGGTCGAGGGCGTCGAGGAGGGGGCGGGGGTGCTCGTAGTCGTTGTGGGCGTGGGCTCGCCACAACGGGCGTGGCCGGTGCTTCTGTTCGCCGGCCAGTGCCTGCGCCGCGGGGAGGACGGCGGTACCGGCGAGGGCGGCGCCGAGGGTGGTGAGGGCTCTGCGACGGGTGGTGAGGGCCATGCTCTGCCTCCCTGGAAGGACCGTACGGGACCAGGGAGAGTATGAGGCTCACGGGTGGCCGAAGAGCAGGATGGTGCGGGGAGTTGGCCGATCCGCCGTCGGTCGTTCACCTCGCCGGAACAGGGCGCGCGGAAGAAGCCCGCCCCCGGAGGGACGGGCTTCTTCCGTCGTTCGACCGGTCAGGGCGCTCTCAGATCGACCAGTTCCGCCAGCGCCTCGCGGTGGGCGCCCGCCGTGCCGTAGGCGATCGAGTCGGCCTTGGCCCGCTTGAGGTGCAGGTGCACCGGGTGCTCCCAGGTCATGCCGATGCCGCCGTGCAGTTGCAGTGCCTCCTCCGCGGCCCGGACCGCGACGGGCGCGGCGTAGGCCTGGGCGACGGTGACCGCCACGGCGGCGTCCTCGCCGGTCGCGAGCGCGTCGGCGGCGCCCCGCGCGGCGGCGCGGAGGCTGACGACCTCCAGCCAGAGCCGGGCGAGCCGGTGCTTGAGCGCCTGGAAGCCCCCGACGGGGCGGTTGAACTGCGTGCGGTCCTTCACGTAGCGGACGGTCTCCGTCAGCGACCAGTCGGCGGAGCCGAGTTGCTCCGAGGCGAGCAGTCCGGCGCCGGCCCGCAGGGCACGGGGTACGGCGGTTCCCGCGTCGCCCAGCCTGCGTCCGGGCGCGCCGTCCAGGGCCACCCGGGCCACCGGACGGGTCAGGTCCAGGGAGACCTGCGGGGTGACGGTGGCCGCGCCGGCCTCCACCGCGTACAGCCCGCCGTCGTCCGCCGGTACGAGCAGTACGTCGGCGACGGCGGCGTCCGCGATACCGGTCAGCTCCCCGTGCAGTACGCCGTCCTCCAGCCGTACGGTGGTGAACGCGGCGCCGGGAGCGGTGTGCAGGCCGACGGCGAGGGCGCCGATGCGGCGCCCGGACGCCAGCTCGGTGAGCAGGTCGCCTGCGTTCTCGCACGCCAGCAGCGCCTCGGTGGCCACCACGGCGCTCGTCAGATACGGCACGGGAGCGACCGCGCGTCCCAACTCCTCCAGGACGACGGCGGCTTCGCGGTGGGTGGCGCCCTGACCGCCCCGGTCCTCGGGGACCAGCAGGCCGGCGAGGCCCATGCCGTCCGCGAGTGTCTTCCACAGGGACAGGTCGTGCGGGGCGTCCGACTCGGTACGGGCGATCACGCCCGCCGCGTCGCAGTGGTCGGTGAGCAGGTCCCGGACGGCGGCGCGCAGCGCCTCTTCCTCCTCCGAGTACAGGAGATCGCTCATCGGGCCAGGTCCTTCCACGCGACGTCCTTGTCGGTGCGCGGCTCGGCGGGCAGGCCCAGGACGCGCTCGGCGACGATGTTCAGCAGGACCTCGCTGGTCCCGCCCTCGATGCTGTTGCCCTTGGAACGGAGGTAGCGGTAGCCGGCGTCGCGGCCGGTGAAGTCGACCAGTTCGGGGCGGCGCATGGTCCAGTCGTCGTACAGCAGGCCCTCCTCGCCCCGCAGTTCCACCTCCAGGCCGCTGATCTCCTGGTTGAGGCGGGCGAAGGCCAGCTTCATGCCGGCGCCCTCGGGTCCGGGCTGTCCTGCGACGAGCTGCTGGCGCAGGCGTTCGCCGGTGAGCCGGGCGACCTCCGCCTCGACCCAGAGCTTCAGCAGCCGCTGGTGCAGGTCGTGGGTGCGCAGTCCGGGCCGTTCGCGCCAGGTCTTCGCGACCGGGCCGATCATGCCGCCCTCGCGGGGCAGCCGCATGCCGCCGATGGCGACGCGTTCGTTGTTCAGGGTGGTCTGCGCGACCCGCCAGCCGTCGCCGGCCTCGCCGAGGCGGTGGGCGTCGGGGATGCGGACGCCGGTGAGGAAGACCTCGTTGAACTCGGCCTCGCCGGTGATCTGGCGCAGCGGCCGCACCTCGACACCGGGGTCGGTCATGTCGCACACGAAGTAGGTGATGCCCCGGTGCTTGGGCACGTCCGGGTCGGTGCGGGCGATGAGGATGGCCCAGCGGGCGAGGTGGGCGCTGGACGTCCACACCTTCTGCCCGTCGACCACCCAGTCCTCGCCCTCCCGGACGGCACGCGTGCCGAGGGCGGCCAGGTCGGATCCGGCGCCGGGCTCGCTGAAGAGCTGGCACCAGACCTCCTCGCCGGTCCACAGGGGCTTCAGGAAGCGCCGCTTCTGCTCCTCGGTGCCGTACTGGAGGATGGTCGGCGCGGCCATGCCCAGGCCGATGCCGATGCGGCGCGGGTCGTTGTCGGGTGCCCCGGCGGCCGCCAGCTCGGCGTCCACGACGGCCTGGAGCGAGCGCGGGGCACCGAGTCCGCCGAGCCCTTCGGGGAAGTGCACCCAGGCGAGTCCGGCGTCGAAGCGGGCGCGCAGGAAGTCCAGGCGCTCCGTGCCGGCCGGAGGGTGCTCGGCCAGGAAGTCCCGGGTGATGCGGCGCAGTGCGGCGGCGTCGGTCATGCGGCGGCTCCGTTCTCCGGCGAGGGCAGCACCGCGACGCGCCCGGTGGTGGCACCGTCCGCGACCCGCTGCACGGCGTCGGCGGCCCCGGCGAGCGGCACGCGCTCGCTCACCAGCGGCTTGATCGCGCCCCGCGCGGCGAGTTCGGTGAGCTGCTCGTGGCAGTGCCGGACCAGCTTGGGGTTCTTGGTGTTGTACAGGCCCCAGTGCAGGCCGAGGATCGCGTAGTTCTTGACGAGGGCGTGGTTCAGGGCGGGGCTGGGGATGGACCCGCTGGCGAAGCCGACGACGACGATCCGGCCCTCGAAGGCGACGGCCTTGGCGGACTGGGCGTAGGCCTGGCCGCCGACGGGGTCGTAGATCACGTCGGCGCCCCGGCCGCCGGTGGCCTCCTTCACGGCGGCGACGACGTCCTGCTCGTGCCGGTCGATCACCACGTCGCAGCCCAGTTCACGGGCGACGGACGCCTTCGCGGCGCCGCCGGCCACGCCGATGACGGTGGCGCCGGCGGCCTTGCCGAGCTGTACGGCCGCGCTGCCGACCCCTCCGGCGGCGGCGTGGACGAGGAGGGTCTCGCCGGCCTCCAGGCGGGCCCGGCGGTGCAGGCCGAACCAGCCGGTCTGGTAGCCGATGTGCAGGGCGGCGGCCTCGGCGTCGTCCAGCGCGTCCGGCGCGGGCAGCAGCGCGGCGGCGTCCGCGACGGCGTACTCGGCGAAGCCGCCGTGGGGCAGCGCGGGGTTGGCGATCACGCGGCGCCCGTCCTCGGTCTCGCCGCAGATCTCCACGCCCGGGGTGAACGGCAGCGGCGGCCTGACCTGGTACTGGCCCCGGCACATCAGCGCGTCCGGGAAGTTGACGTTGGCGGCACGCACCTTCAGCAGGACCTGCCCGTCACCGGGTGCCGGCCGGGCCACCTCCGCGAGGCGCATCACCTCGCCCGGCTCGCCGAGCTCGTGCACTTGCCATGCCTGCATGCGGGGCCTCCACGGGAGCGTGAACGTCGGGTTCGCCTGACCGGGTCCACCGCATACTAAGCGGTCGCTTGCCGATCAGGGAACCGTCGCGTCCGTCACGCCCGGCAGACGCGTCCGTCACGGCTGCCTGGGCCGCGCCCGCACATGCATCCGTTCCCCCTGCGCACCGAACAGGCTGAGGAACTCCACGGGCCCCTCCCCCGTCGACCCGAACCAGTGCGGCACCCGCGTGTCGAACTCGGCCGCCTCCCCGGCCACCAGTACGACGTCGTGCTCGCCGAGCACCAGGCGCAGCTTCCCCGACATCACGTACAGCCACTCGTAGCCCTCGTGGGTGCGCGGCTCGGGCTCCAGCCGCCGCTTCGGTTCCAGCACCTTGTACGCCTGGAGTCCGCCGGGCTGCCGGGTGAGCGGCCAGAAGGTGCGGCCGTAGCGCTGGATCGGCTGGGAGGCGCGGATGCGCGGGTCACCGACCGGCGGGGCGCCGACCAGCTCGTCCAGCGGCACCTGGTGGGCCTGCGCGATCGGCAGCAGCAGTTCCAGACTGGGTTTGCGCAGGCCGGACTCCAGCCTGGAAAGGGTGCTCACGGAGATGCCGGTCGCTTCGGACAGCGCCGCGAGGGTCACCTCCCGCTCCTTCCTGATCCGCCGCAGCCGGGGGCCCACTTCCGCGAGAACGTCGTCCGTAGTCATACCGGTATTGCAGGTTCGGCAAAGTCGTTTGTCAATGCGGCAGTGTCCGGGCGACTCTCGTGGTGGAGGTGGTCACGTTGACTTCCTCCCCTCCTGGAAGGAGGGGATTCCTACGGCTTGCGCCGTGAGGTTTCCTGCTTCACCGCCGAATGCCCGCCCGGAGTTCTCCGTTGAGGTCTTACACCGGCTCCACAGGCCGACACCGTCAGTCCGACGGCCAGCAGGTTCTCGGCTGCGTTCACGTCCCGGTCATGGGTCGCGCCGCAGCTCTCACACGTCCACGTACGGACGCCGAGCGGCATCTGCTTGCGCAGGGTGCCGCAGACGGAGCACAGTCCGGAGGAGGGGAAGAAGCGGTCGACCGCGATCACTTCCCGCCCGTACCAGGCGGCCTTGTACTCCAGCATGCCGCGGAACTGCGACCACGCGGCATCACTGATGGCGCGGGCCAGGTTCCGGTTCTTGACCATGGTGCGTACGGTCAGGTCCTCGATCACGAGCGTTTGGTTCTCACGCACGAGTCGAGTGGTCAGCTTGTGCAGCACGTCGCGCCTGCGGTCGGCGATACGGGCATGGATACGGGCGACCTTGCGCCGGGCCCTGTCCCGGTTCGCCGAGCCCTTCGCCTTCCGCGACAGCTCCCGCTGGGCCTTTGCGAGGCGGGTACGGTCCTTGCGTTCGTGCCTCGGGTTGGTGATCTTCTCCCCGGTGGAGAGGGTCAGCAGATGGTTCAGGCCCATGTCGATGCCGACCGCCGTATCGGTGGCCGGGAGGGGCTGGACGGCGGGGTCGTCGCACAGCAGGGACACGAACCAGCGCCCGGCCGCATCCTGCGAGACCGTCACCGTGGACGGCTGCGCCCCTTCCGGCAGTGGCCGGGACCACACGATGTCCAGCGGCTGCGCCATCTTCGCCAGCGTCAGCCGCCCGTCCCGGTAACGGAAGCCGCTGGTGGTGTACTCGGCCGACCTGCGGGACTTCTTCCTCGACTTGAACCGCGGATACTTCGCTTGTTTGCCGAAGAAGTGGGTGAACGCCGCCTGCAGGTGGCGCAGGCACTGCTGAAGCGGGACCGAGGACACCTCGTTCAGGTAGGCGAGCTCCTCGGTCTTCTTCCAGGCCGTCAGCATCGCCGACGTCTGGTTGTAGTTGACCCGCTCCTGCCGCGCCCACGCCTCGGTGCGGGCGGCGAGGGCCAGGTTGTAGACCTTCCGCACACACCCGAACGTGCGCGACAGCTCGGCCGCCTGCGCATCGGTCGGACGGAAGCGGTACTTGAACGCCCGCTTCACGCACATCGTGGTCATGCTCACAAACTAGCGAAGCTATTTGTGAGTACCAAATCCGCCGGTCAGGGCACAGCTTTCCGCCGCTGATCGCGGAACCTCGCTCCATGTCCCGCTCCGCCGGGGTGTCGTTTCTCCCCGCGAGCGGGCGCTCCCCCCGCTCCCGCCTGAAGGCGGGGATATCCACGAAAGGACTCAGATGAACGAGACATTCGGAAGCGAGACGTACGACGTGGTCGTCGTCGGCGGCGGGGCGGCGGGACTCTCCGCCGCGCTGGTGCTCGGCCGGGCCCGGCACCGCACGCTGGTCGTCGACGCGGGCGAGCCGCGCAACGCGCCCTCGTCCCACATGCAGGGCTATCTGTCCCGGGACGGGATGGCACCGGCCGAGTTCCTGGCGCTGGGCCGGGAGGAGATCGCGCGCTACGGCGTGGAGCTCGTCCGGGACCGGGTCACGGACGTCACCAAGGACGGGGAGGACTTCACCGTCGTACTCGACGCGGGACCGGCCGTACGCGCCCGGCGGCTGATCGTGGCGACCGGGCTGAAGGACGAGATGCCGGCGGTCCCCGGGGTCGCCGAGCGGTTCGGGCGGGACGTGCTGCACTGCCCGTTCTGCCACGGCTGGGAGGTGCGCGACGAGCCGTTCGGCGTGCTCGCGTCGAGCGCGATGAGCGTGCACCAGGCGCTGATGGTGTCCCAGTGGTCGAAGGACGTCACCTTCTTCCTGCACGAGGTCGCCGAGGAGGAACTGTCCGACCTGGACCTGCGCCGGCTGGCCGCCGCCGGGGTCGCGGTGGTGCCCGGTGAGGTCGCGGAGCTGGTGGTCGAGGACGACCGGCTCACCGGGGTGCGGCTGGCCGACGGCACCACCCACGCCCGCTCCGTGCTCTTCGTCGGGCCGCGCCCGGTGCCGCAGACGTCTTTGCTGGAGGCGCTGGGCGCCGAGATGAACGAGACCCCGTTCGGCACGTACCCGGTGATCGACCCGACCGGCCTGACCACGGTGCCCGGGGTCTGGGCGGCGGGCAACGCGATCGGCTTCGCCGAGCAGGTGGTGCACGCGGCGAGCGGCGGTTACCGCGCGGCGGCCGCGATCGTCGGGGACCTGCTGATGACCGGCCTGGACGCCGCGGTGAACGGGTAGGCGCCGGACGGCGGGGGTGTGGAACACCCGCCCCCGGAGCACTATGACTGCATGCTGCTGTCCCGGCTGGCCCGTGTGTCCCAGGAGGTCGCCGCCACCTCGGCGCGGTCCCGGAAGATCGAGCTGCTCGCCGAGCTGTTCCGGGAGGCGGAGGCGGACGACGTGCCGGTCGTCATCCCGTATCTGGCCGGCCGGCTGCCGCAGGGCCGCATCGGGGTCGGCTGGAAGGTGCTGAGCCGTCCGGTCGCCCCCGCCGCCGAGCCGTCGCTGACGGTACGCGAGGTCGACGCGCTGCTCACCACGCTCGGCGAGGTGTCCGGTCCGGGATCGCAGGCCGAGCGGGCCCGCCTGGTCGGCGAGCTGCTGGGCGCGTCCACCGAGGAGGAGCAGCGGTTCCTGTCCGGGCTGCTCACCGGTGAGGTCCGGCAGGGCGCCCTGGACGCGGTCGCGGTCGAAGGGCTGGCGCGGGCGACGGGAGCGCCGCCGGCCGATGTGCGGCGGGCGGTGATGCTGGCCGGTTCGCTCCAGTCGGTGGCCGGGGCGCTGCTGGCGGACGGCCCCGGGGCGCTGGAGCGGTTCCGGCTGACCGTGGGCCGGCCGGTGCTGCCGATGCTGGCGCACAGCGCCTCCTCGGTCGCGGAGGCGGTGGAGAAGCTGGGGGCCTGCGCGGTCGAGGAGAAGCTGGACGGCATCCGCGTCCAGGTGCACCGCGACGGGGACACCGTGCGCGTGCACACCCGCACCCTCGACGACATCACGAGCCGGCTGCCGGAAGTGACGGCGGCGGCGCGGGGGTTGCGGGGCGAGCGGTTCATCCTGGACGGGGAGGTCATCTCCTTCGACGAGGACGGCCGCCCCCGCTCGTTCCAGGAGACCGCCGGACGGGTCGGCTCCCGGGTGGACGTGGCCACGGCCGCACGGGAGGTCCCCGTCTCCCCCGTCTTCTTCGACGCGCTCTCCGTCGACGGCCGCGACCTGCTGGACCTGCCGTTCACCGAGCGCCACGCGGAGCTGGCCCGGCTGGTCCCGGAGCCCATGCGGGTGCGGCGCACCCTCGTGTCGGGGCCCGGGGATCTGGGCGCGGCGGAGGGGTTCCTCGCCGAGACGCTGGAGCGCGGCCACGAGGGCGTCGTGGCCAAGGGTCTGGACGCCCCCTACAGCGCGGGCCGGCGCGGCGCGTCCTGGCTGAAGGTCAAGCCCGTCCACACGCTCGACCTGGTGGTGCTGGCCGCCGAGTGGGGCCACGGCCGCCGCACCGGGAAGCTCTCCAATCTGCACCTGGGCGCCCGCACCGCCGACGGCGGCTTCGCCATGCTCGGCAAGACCTTCAAGGGCCTGACCGACGCGATGCTGGCCTGGCAGACCGAGCGGCTGCGGGAACTGGCGGTCGACGAGAGCGGCTACGTCGTGACGGTGCGTCCCGAACTCGTCGTGGAGATCGCCTACGACGGCCTCCAGCGCTCCACCCGCTACCCGGCCGGCGTCGCCCTCCGCTTCGCCCGCGTGATCCGCTACCGCGAGGACAAGCGCCCCGAGGAGGCGGACACGGTCGAGACCCTGCTCGCCGCGCACCCCGGGGTACGGCCGTGAGGGGCGCCCGGAGCGCCGGGCTGCTGTTGTTCCGACACACCGGTCAGGGCGTCGAGGTGTTGCTCGGTCATATGGGCGGCCCGTTCTTCGCCCGGCGGGACAACGGGGCGTGGACCGTGCCGAAGGGCGAGTACGACCCCGGTGAGCCGGCCTGGGAGGCGGCGCGCCGCGAGTTCCGGGAGGAGCTGGGGCTGCCGCCGCCGGACGGGGAGGCACTGCCGCTCGGGGAGGTCCGGCAGTCCGGCGGGAAGACCGTCACGGCCTGGGCGGTGGAAGCGGACCTCGACCCGGCGGCGGTCGTCCCCGGCACCTTCACCATGGAGTGGCCGCCCAGGTCGGGGCGGATCCAGGAGTTCCCGGAGCTGGACCGGGTGGCGTGGTTCCCCCTGGACCGGGCCCGCGAAGTGATCGTCGGCGCGCAGACCGCGTTTCTCGACCGCCTGGCGGAGCACTCGCCCTGAGGAGACCTCCCGCGTTGCGCCGCCCACCACCGCGCGGGAAGGTCGGAAAGCACAGCCCGCCCCAGGGAGGTCAGCGATGCACATCGCCACGGTGAACCCGGCGAACGGCGAGACGGTCAAGACGTACCACCCCATGGACGAGGAGGAGATCGGGCACCGGATCCAGCTCGCGGAGGCCACGTTCCGGACGTACCGGACGACGACCTTCGAGGAGCGTGCGCGTCTGATGCACCGGGCCGCCGAGATCCTCGACGAGGACCGGGAGACCATCGGCCGGGTGATCACCACGGAGATGGGCAAGCCGGTCAAGCAGGCCCGCGCGGAGGCCGCGAAGTGCGCCAAGGCGATGCACTGGTACGCCGATCACGCGGCGGAACTCCTCTCCGACGAGGAACCCGACGCCTCCGACGTGAAGGACTCCGGCGCCTCCCGGGTCCTGGTGCGCTACCGGCCGCTCGGCCCGGTGCTCGCCGTGATGCCGTGGAACTTCCCGCTGTGGCAGGTGGTGCGGTTCGCCGCGCCCGCGCTGATGGCGGGCAACGTGGGACTGCTCAAGCACGCCTCGAACGTGCCGCAGACCGCCCTGTACCTGGAGGACCTGTTCCACCGCGCGGGCTTCACCGAGGGCTGCTTCCAGACCCTGCTCATCGGCTCCGCCGCGGTCGACGACCTCCTGCGGGACGAGCGGGTGAAGGCGGCCACCCTCACCGGCAGCGAGCCCGCGGGCCGCGCGGTCGCCTCCACCGCCGGGGAGATGATCAAGAAGACGGTGCTGGAGCTGGGCGGCAGCGACCCGTACGTGGTCATGCCCTCCGCCGACCTGGACCGGGCCGCCGAGGTGGCGGTCACCGCGCGGACGCAGAACACGGGGCAGTCCTGCATCGCCGCCAAGCGGTTCATCGTGCACACGGACGTCTACGACGCCTTCGCCGAACGCTTCGTCGCGGGCATGAGGGCGCTGAAGGTCGGCGACCCGATGGACGAGGAGACCGACGTCGGCCCCCTCTCCAGCGAGAAGGGCCGCAGCGACCTGGAGGAACTGGTCGACGACGCCGTACGCGCGGGCGCCACCGTGCTGTGCGGCGGCGAGCGCCCCGACGGGCCCGGCTGGTTCTACCCGCCGACCGTCCTGGCCGGCATCGGCCGGGAGATGCGCATCCACCGCGAGGAGGCCTTCGGCCCGGTCGCCACCCTCTACCGCGCGGCGGACGTCGACGAGGCGGTCCTGATCGCCAACGACACCGACTTCGGGCTGAGTTCCAACGTCTGGACCCGCGACGAGGCCGAGGTCGACCGGTTCGTACGGGATCTGGAGGCCGGCAGTGTGTATGTGAACGGGATGACGGCGTCCCATCCGGCGTTCCCGTTCGGCGGGGTGAAGCGGTCGGGGTACGGGCGTGAGCTGTCCGGGCACGGAATCCGCGAGTTCTGCAACATCACGACGGTTTGGCAGGGTGCGTGATGTCCGCGCGGCTACGATCCCGACTGTGAACCGCGAAGTGACTCTGCCTCTGATCGTCGACGACCGCGGGACCCTCCAGGTTTCCGCTGCCGATGTCAGCAAGCTGCTGCGTACGGTGGGCGGGCGGTGGGTCCGGCTCGTCGAGGCGGGGGAGGAAGGGCTCGATGAGGACACGGTGGCCGCGTTGACCATCGAGCTGGCGAAGCTCGCCGATCGGATCGACGTGGCGTGTATCGCCCACAGCAGTGGTACGCCGTAGGGCGCAGTGTTTCGTTGCCGGGTGCGGGTCGTCTGTGGTTGATCGCGCCCACGCGGCGGAGCCGCATATCGAACGCAGCCCCGCGCCCCTAGGATGTTTCCCCCAGAGTTGTCCAGAACATCGCCTCGTAGGTCTGGAGCAAGTGGGCGTACTGGTGTGCGCGAGGTTCGTTCAAGGTTTCCTCGTCCAGCGCTGCCTGGACTGCCTCGGTGGCCATGCGGTCCAGGTCGGGGGACGGCTGCGCGAAGAAGTCGAAGAAGGCACAGGGCTCTTCCGTGAAGCCGTAGTGGGTGCGCAGGGCCTTCGCGATCGTCGCACAGTAGCCACCCCAGGCCGAGAAGTTCGCCGTCAGGGCCAGGACCACGTCGGACGGGTCCGCGTTGAGGGCCAGCCAGGCCACGTACGCGGGGTAGGACTGGCAGCCCGGCAGGGGGGTGTACGCGTCCGCCCGGGTCTCGTCCACGCCGCACGCGGCCGTGAACGTCTCCAGGTGTTCCGCCGCCAGGGTCTCGCCCTCGGCCAGGGCGGTGAAGTACGCGGCCGACTTCGGATCGGCCCGTTCCGCCAGGTGCAGGAAGGCGCGGCGGTCCGCCGGGATCACCCGACGCTGCTCCAGGGCGAGCGCGGCCAGGACGGCCCGGTCGGCCTCGCCGCGGGCGATCAGGGGGATCAGGGGGTTGGACCCCGGGTCGGGGGCGAGTTCCCTGGTGGTCGTCTCCAGCAGTTCCCGGGCCGTGCGTGTCATCGCGTCCTCCGTCGCGTCGGTCACGCACGAGCCTTTCCCGGGAGCGGGGCAGGGGTAACCCGGCGGTGCCGTCCGCACCGCCGGGTCGTCCGGGTGGCCGGCCTCAGCGGATGGGCATGCCCGACAGGGTGCGGGCGATCACCAGGCGCTGGATCTCGCTCGTGCCCTCGAAGATGGTGTAGATCGCGGCGTCGCGGTGCATGCGCTCCACCGGGTACTCGCGGGTGTAGCCGTTGCCGCCGAGGATCTGTATGGCCTGGGCGGTGACCTTCTTGGCCGTCTCGCTGGCGAACAGCTTGGACATCGAACCCTCGGCCGCCGTGAACGGCTTGCCGTTGATCGCCATCCAGGAGGCGCGCCACACCAGCAGGCGGGCGGCGTCGATCCGGGTACGCATGTCGGCGAGCTGGAAGGCGACGCCCTGGTTGTCGATGATCGGGCGGCCGAACTGCTCGCGCGTGGTCGCGTAGTCGAGGGCGACCTCGTACGCCGCGCGGGCGGTGCCCACCGCCATGGCGCCGACGGCGGGCCGGGACGCCTCGAAGGTGGCCATGGCGGCGTTCTTCACGCGCTCACCGCCCTGCCTGGCCTTCTCGCGGGCGCGGGCGAGGCGCTCGTCCAGCTTCTCCTTGCCGCCGAGCAGGCAGGAGCCGGGCACGCGCACGTTGTCGAGGACGACCTCGGCGGTGTGCGAGGCGCGGATGCCGTGCTTCTTGAACTTCTGGCCCTGGGACAGGCCCGGGGTGCCCGGCGGGACGATGAAGGAGGCGTGGCCCTTGGAGCCGAGCTCGGGGTCGACGACCGCGACCACGACGTGGACGTTGGCGATGCCGCCGTTGGTCGCCCAGGTCTTGGTGCCGTTGATCACCCACTCGTCCTTGGCCTCGTCGTACACCGCGCGGGTGCGCATCGAGGCGACGTCGGAGCCGGCGTCGGGCTCGGAGGAGCAGAAGGCGGCGACCTTGACGTCGCTTGCGTCGCCGTACATCTGGGGGATCCAGGTGCCGATCTGCTCCTCGGTGCCGTTGGCGAGGACGCCGACGGCGGCCAGGCCGGTGCCGACGATCGACAGGGCGATGCCGGCGTCGCCCCAGAAGAGCTCCTCCATGGCCATCGGGATGCCGAGGCCGGTTGCGTCGAAGTACTGCTGGGCGTAGAAGTCCAGGGAGTAGATGCCGACCTTGGCGGCCTCCTGGATGACCGGCCAGGGAGTCTCCTCACGCTCGTCCCATTCGGCGGCTGCGGGGCGGATCACATCGGCGGCGAAGCCGTGCAGCCAGTCCCGGACCTCCTTCTGTTCGTCGTTGAGCTCCATGGTGAACTCGGCCATGTCCCCTCCAGCGGCGCACATGCATGTTACTTGCGGTAACTCCGAGTCTGTTACCGGCGGGTAGGAAAAGTCAACTCCCCCGGACCCCCCGGCATCCCGTTCGATGACCGGATCACCTTCAGTGTTAGTTTGCGCAGGCGTCACCGAATCAGCACGGGTGGGGAGAGATCATGAACACCACACAGCGGACCGATCAGCAGCGGTCCGCCGACCGACGCCGGCGCGAGCTGCTGGAGGCCGCCGACCGGGTGGTGCTGCGCGACGGGCCGGGTGCCTCGATGAACGCGATCGCCGCCGAGGCCGGCATCACCAAGCCGATCCTCTACCGGCACTTCGGTGACAAGGGAGGACTCTACGCCGCCCTGGCCAAGCGGCACACCGACGCGCTGCTGGACTCGCTGCGGGCCGCCCTGGACGCCCCGGCCGACCGGCGCGAACGGGTCGAGACCACCCTGGACACCTACCTCTCGGCGATCGAGGCACGGCCCCAGGTGTACCGGTTCCTGATGCACCCGGCGGAGGAGTCGCAGAGTGACCAGGGCTTCGACGTCGGCAAGCACTCGGCGCCGCTGCTGCGCCGGATGGGCGAGGAGCTGGCCCAGGTCATCGGGGACCGGCTGGACCTCGGGCCGGACGGCCGGCGGCTGGCCCGGGTGTGGGGGCACGGCATCGTCGGCATGATGCACGCGGCCGGCGACTGGTGGCTGGGCGAACGGCCCTGCTCGCGGGCGGAGTTGGTGCGCAGTCTGGCCGATCTGCTGTGGGGGCGCCTCGCGGCGGCGGGGGACAAGGTGGGAGGTCCGGGGTTCTGATCTCCACAGATCGCGTGCAGATTGTGTGCGGCCGGCCGGGCCCACGCGGCGGGGCCGCGCCTCGACGCGGCCCCGCGCCCCCGGGGTGTTCAGTCCACCCGGCGCCAGGAGGCCCGGGCCACCTGCCGCATCAGTTTCCGGTGGCGCCGGCCCGTCAGGCGGTCGGCGTAGATCCGGCCCTCCAGGTGGTCGCACTCGTGCTGCAGACACCGGGCGAAGAAACCCGTGCCGTGGACGGTGACCGGCTCGCCGGTCGCCGTGAAGCCCTCGACGACCGCGTGGTCGTACCGCTCCGTCCCCGCCTCCAGGCCGGGCAGGGACAGACAGCCCTCGGGGCCGCGCACCACCACCCCGTCCGTCTCCACCAGCCGCGGGTTCACCACATGGCCCAGGTGCCGGACGTCCTCGTCGTCCGGGCAGTCGTAGACGAACACCCGCAGCGGCTCGCCGATCTGGTTGGCGGCCAGGCCCACACCCCGCGCCGCGTACATCGTGGCGAACAAATCGTCCACCAGCCGTGCGAGTTCCGGACCGAAGCCGGTGACCTCCCGGCAGGGCGCGTGCAGCACCGGGTCGCCGAGCAGGGTGAGGGGCCGTACACGTCCGTGGACGCCGGGGATGGAGCCTTGTCGCATGACCGTCAGAGTACGGTCCTCCCAGCAACGCCCGTCTCACGATGGTGCCGCGGTTCTGGAGTGCGAACGGATCTCGATAGGCTGAGGTCTCACCACGTGGCCGTCAGGCACAGACGCGGCGCGTACGCAAGGAGGATCGAGAACTGATGGCAGGCAACTCGGACCCGCTCACGCCGCGGGCCAAGCTGGCCGTGACCGCCGGCAAGGCGGTCGCGGCGGCATCCCGCGCCGCCGGGCGCGGCAGCGGTTCGGTGATCGGCGGCCGGGTGGCGCTCAAACTCGACCCCGATCTCCTGGCCCGGCTCGCGCAGCACCTGGACGTGACCCTGGTCTCGGCGACCAACGGCAAGACCACCACCACCCGGCTCATCGCCGAGGCCCTCAAGGCCGCCGGGCCGGTCGTCTCCAACGCGCTCGGCGCCAACATGCCGGCCGGCATCACCTCGGCGCTGGCCGGCGG
Source organism: Streptomyces sp. NPDC014676 (assembly GCF_043084105.1). NCBI lineage: Bacteria > Bacillati > Actinomycetota > Actinomycetes > Kitasatosporales > Streptomycetaceae > Streptomyces > Streptomyces sp. NPDC014676. The sequence goes on from NZ_JBIBZI010000005.1 coordinate 412,545, forward strand.
CTCGGATGCCAGGTTCGGCGTCATCGAGGTCGACGAGAAGTACCTCGCGGGCGTCGCCCGGGACACCGACCCCAAGTGCATCGCGCTGCTCAACCTCTCCCGCGACCAGCTCGACCGCGCCGCCGAGACGCGGATGCTCGCGGAGAACTGGCGCGAGGGCCTGGCCGGCTCCAAGGCCGTGATCGTCGCCAACGCCGACGACCCGCTGGTGGTGTGGGCCGCGTCCTCCTCCCCCAACGTGATCTGGGTGGCCGCCGGCCAGATGTGGAAGGACGACGCCTGGTCCTGCCCGTCCTGCGGCGGTGTGATGCAGCGCCCGGGCGACGACTGGTTCTGCAGCGAGTGCGGCTTCCGCCGGCCGACGCCGAGCTGGGCGCTCTCCGGCGACCACGTCCTCGACCCGCACGGCTCCGCCTGGCCGATCCACCTCCAGCTGCCGGGCCGCGCCAACAAGGCCAACGCCGCGAGCTCCGCGGCCGTCGCCGCCGTCTTCGGGGTGCCGCCGCAGGTCGCCCTGGAGCGCATGTACCAGGTGCAGGCCGTGGCCGGCCGCTACGACGTGGTCCAGTTCGAGGGCCGTGATCTGCGGCTGCTGCTCGCCAAGAACCCCGCGGGCTGGCTGGAGACGTTCTCGCTGATCGACCCGCCGCCCACCCCGGTGATCCTCTCGGTGAACGCGCGCGGCGCCGACGGCACCGACACCTCCTGGCTGTGGGACGTCGACTACACCCGGCTGACCGGCCACCCGATCTGCGTCATCGGTGACCGGAAGCTGGACCTCGCGGTGCGCCTGGAGGTCGCGAACCAGCAGTTCCAGGTCTGCGAGAACCTCGACCAGGCGGTGCAGCTGTGTCCGCCGGGCCGGATCGAGGTCATCGCCAACTACACCGCGTTCCAGGACCTGCGCCGCCGCGTCGGCAACTGACCAACGACACCCCAGGGGACTTGAAGTGAGCGACAACCAGCTGCGGGTCGTGTGGATCTACCCGGACCTGCTCAGCACCTACGGCGACCAGGGCAACGTCCTCGTCGTGGAGCGCCGGGCCCGGCAGCGCGGCCTGGACGTGGCGCGGCTCGACGTGCGCAGCGACCAGCCGATCCCGACCTCCGGCGACATCTACCTGATCGGCGGCGGCGAGGACCGTCCGCAGCGGCTGGCCGCCGAGCGGCTGCGCCGCGACGGCGGTCTGCAGCGGGCGGTGGGCAACGGCGCGATCGTCTTCTCGGTCTGCGCCGGCTACCAGATCCTCGGCCACGAGTTCATCAACGACCTCGGCCAGCGCGAGCCCGGTCTCGGCCTGCTCGACGTGGTCTCGGTACGCGGTGAGGGTGCCCGGTGCGTCGGCGACGTGCTGGGGGACGTCAATCCGCAGCTGGGCCTGCCCCCGCTGACCGGGTTCGAGAACCACCAGGGCGTCACCCACCTGGGTCCTTCGGCCCGCCCGCTCGCCCAGGTGCGCTTCGGCAACGGCAACGGCACCGGGGACGGCACGGAGGGCGCGTTCAACGAGACCGTCTTCGGTACGTACATGCACGGTCCGGTGCTGGCCCGCAACCCGCAGATCGCGGACCTGCTGCTGAAGCTGGCGCTCGACGTCAACGCGCTGCCGCCGACCGACGACCGCTGGTACGAGGCGCTGCGGGGCGAGCGCATCGCGGCGGCGCAGCAGCAGCCCGCGTGAGTCTCCGTCCGCCTGCGGACAACCTCCCGAGACCCCGGCGCAACCGGCCCGTCTGACGGCTGGTCCGCACAGGTGAGCGGGGTCGTCCAGCAGGCGGACGCCAGGTGCGGCCCCGCCCCCCGGAGCGGCTAGGGTGGCGGAGATCGAGCCGGACGACGCGGTCCGGTCCCGGCCCACTTCGAGAAGGTTGTTTCGGGCTATGCGCATTGGTGTCCTCACGTCCGGCGGCGACTGCCCCGGCCTGAACGCCGTCATCCGGTCCGTCGTGCACCGTGCCGTCGTCGACCACGGCGACGAGGTCATCGGCTTCCGGGACGGCTGGAAGGGCCTCCTGGAGTGCGACTACCTCAAGCTCGACCTCGACGCCGTGAGCGGCATCCTCGCCCGCGGCGGCACCATCCTCGGCTCCTCCCGGGTCCGCCCCGAGCACCTGCGGGACGGCGTGGAGCGGGCCAAGGGGCACGTCCGGGAGCTCGGCCTGGACGCGATCATCCCGATCGGCGGTGAGGGCACGCTGAAGGCGGCCCGGCTGCTGTCGGACAACGGCCTGCCGATAGTGGGTGTGCCGAAGACCATCGACAACGACATCGCCGTCACCGACGTCACCTTCGGTTTCGACACGGCCGTCGGCGTGGCGACCGAGGCCCTGGACCGGCTGAAGACCACCGCCGAGTCGCACCAGCGGGTGCTGATCGTCGAGGTCATGGGCCGGCACACGGGCTGGATCGCGCTGCACTCCGGCATGGCGGCCGGCGCGCACGCCGTCGTCGTGCCCGAACGGCCCTTCGACATCGACGAGCTGACCGCGAAGGTCGGCGCGCGGTTCTCGGCCGGCAAGCGGTTCGCGATCGTGGTCGCCGCGGAGGGGGCCAAGCCGAAGGCCGGGACCATGGACTTCGACGAGGGCGGCAAGGACGTCTACGGCCACGAGCGGTTCGCCGGCATCGCGCGGCAGCTCTCCCTGGAGCTGGAGTCGCGGCTCGGCAAGGAGGCGCGGCCGGTGATCCTCGGGCATGTGCAGCGCGGGGGGACGCCCACGGCGTACGACCGGGTGCTGGCCACGCGGTTCGGGTGGCACGCGGTGGAGGCGGTGCACCGGGGGGAGTTCGGGCGGATGACCGCGCTGCGCGGGACCGACATCGTGATGGTGTCTCTCGCGGAGGCGGTGGAGACGCTGAAGACGGTGCCGGAGGAACGGTACGCGGAGGCGGAGTGCGTTCTGTGAAACGCCGGTAACGCTCGGGGCCGGCGGTTCCCCGCGGGCCGCGGGCGGTCCGCGGGGTGTCGCGCCCACGCGGCGGAGCCGCATGCCGATACGGTCCCGCGCCCCTGGAGGGTGTCTCCCGACCCCGGTCACAGGTGTGGCCGGGGTCGGTCGTACTCTGAGTGCGGACAGACTGCGTACAACCCCCACGAAACAGGAGCCGGTGGATGGATCACGGCGGGCACGGCATGACCATGGATCTGCCGCCGTTCACGCTGGGGCGAGGGCTCGGCTGGTCGGCGGACTCCTTCTTCCTCATCGCCTGCCTGCTCGGGCTGGCACTGTACGGCTGGGGTGTGGTCCGGCTGGTGCGGCGCGGTGACAAGTGGCCGGTGGGGCGGACCGTCGCGTTCGTCGCCGGTGTGCTGAGCATCGGGCTCATGATGTGCACCAGGCTGAACGACTACGGCATGGTCATGTTCAGCGTGCACATGGTGCAGCACATGGTGATCAGCATGGTGTCGCCGATCCTGATCCTGCTCGGCGCCCCGATCACCCTGGCCCTGCGCGCGCTGCCGCCGGCCGGGCGGGGCCGGAAGGGGCCGCGCGAGCTGCTGCTGATGCTGCTGCACAGCCGCTACATGCGGGTCGTCACCCACCCGGTGTTCACCATCCCCCTGTTCATCGCGAGCCTGTACGGCCTGTACTTCACCCCGCTGTTCGACTTCCTGATGGGCTCAAAGGTGGGGCACATCGCGATGATGGTGCACTTCCTCGCCGTCGGCCTGGTCTTCTTCTGGCCGATCATGGGGGTGGATCCGGGGCCGCACCGGCCGGGGTATCTGATGCGGATGCTGGAGCTGTTCGCGGGCATGCCGTTCCACGCGTTCTTCGGCATCGCGCTGATGATGGCGTCGACGCCGATGGTCACGACCTTCGAGAACCCGCCCGGCTCGCTCGCCGTCGACGCGCTGTCCGACCAGAACGCGGCCGGCGGTATCGCCTGGGCGTTCAGCGAGGTCCCCTCCGTACTGGTACTGCTCGCGCTGCTGTTCCAGTGGTACGCCTCGGACCAGCGGCAGGCCAGGCGCGAGGACCGTGCCGCCGACCGGGACGGGGACAAGGAACTCGAGGCGTACAACGCCTACCTGGCCTCACTGAACGCACGCGGGAACTGAGTTCACCGTCTCCCCGATCCCCTTGAACGGGGATTTTCCACCGGTAGCATGAATGCGTCGGGGGAACCGCAGGGGGGAGCGGTGATGGCACTTCACGCGTTCACGCACAGGGCGGGAAAAGCGGCGATTCGGAAGATCGCCGTCCTGTCGTCATTACTTCTTGTCGCCAGTGGGTGCGATTCAGGTGCACCTTTGTTCGACGTGAAGGCGGTGGCCGCGGGAGCCGCCTCCCTCGCGCCGTTCTTCGACGAGCGCAGCGGACTCGGGCGGGATGCCGACGTGCGGTCGCGGCCCGCTCACGGCGGTCTCCGGCAGGGGGACACGCCCGGCCTGTACGGGGGCACCGCCGAGGCGGCGATCTGCGACGTCGCGCGGTTGAAGCGGTATCTCACCGAGCCGCGCAACGACCGCAAGGCACGTGCCTGGGCCGGGGCGCTGGATCTCCGTACGGATGAGATACCGGGGTATCTCGACGGGCTCACCCCTGTTCTCCTGCGTCACGACACTCTGGTGCGGAACCACGACTACAAAAAGGGAAAGGCTGTTCCCTTCAACGCACTGCTTCAGGCGGGAATCGCGATTCTGGTCGACGAGCAGGGTATGCCGGCGGTGAAGTGCTCGTGCGGAAATCCGCTGCGTCCCTTCGAGGGGGACAGGAACAGGATTTCCGTCTCGTTCGACGGCGGAAACGAGCGGTGGAAGGGGTACGACCGTTCCGAGGTCGTGGTCGTACGGCCCGCCTCCCACGAACTGGAGCGGATCGCCCTCGTCGATGTGGAGGATCCCGGCCGGGGCATCGAGCGGCCCGTGGGGACGGCGGGCGAGGAGGACACCGCCTTCGACACGAGGAAGCGGCGGGCGGTGCCGTCCCTCATCGGCACCACGTTCGGTGAGGCGAGCCGGCGGCTGGCCGGGCGGGGGCTGGCGGTCGCGTACGACGGGGAGGAGCTGCCGCCGGACGGCGCGCGGGTCACGGCGTCCGATCCGGCCGCCGGGGCCGAGCTGCGTTTCGGGACGCACGTCACGCTGAGCGTGGTGAAGGACGGGAGTCCGTCCGGTGGTGGGACCACTCCCCCGGAACCGTCACGACCGACGACGAGTCCCGCATCCCCGTCCTCGCCGTCCACGCCGTCCTCGCCGTCCACGCCGTCCGCACCATCCTCACCGTCCGCGCCGTCCGCGCCGTCCTCCGGCCCGTCGAGGTCCGAGCGGCCGGCGTCGTCGAGCGGGACGTCGGAAGCCCCATCCACGCCGGCCGACCCGGCACCGCCGCCTCCGCCGAGCAGCTCCTCCGGCCCACCGCCTTCCCCGCGCTCCGCGCCTCCGGACGCCCCCGGAACCACCTTCACGCCTCCCCGCACCGCTCCCCCGCCGCCCACCGGCGGACCCGCGAGCAGCGCTCCGGCCACGAGCGTGCCCGCCACCTCCGAAGCACCCACCACGAGCGCCCCCGCTGAGCGCCCCCGCCGGACCCGGGAGTGACCGGATGCCCTCATCACCGACGTCGGGAGTGGGCCGGGTCATCGCCGGCCGCTATCTGCTGCTGCGCCGGCTGGGCAGCGGCGGCATGGGACACGTCTGGCTCGCCCACGACCAGAGACTCGCGTGCGAGGTCGCGCTGAAGGAGATCGTGTTCGGCGACCCGGCCGAGCCCGGCCAGGAGCGGGAGGCCCGGGTCGCCCGGGCGCGCGCCGAGGCCCGGCACGCGGCCGGTCTGCGCGGTCACCCCCATGTGGTGACCGTGCACGACGTGCTGGAACACGAGGGACTGCCGTGGATCGTCATGGAGTACGTGGCGGGCGCCGTCGACCTGCGGGAGCTGCTCGCCCGGAGCGGTCCGCCCGCCCCCGCCGAGTGCGCCCGGATCGGGCTGGCCGTGCTGGACGCGCTGACCGCCGGGCACGAGCGGGGCGTGATGCACCGGGACGTGAAACCGGCGAACATCCTGCTGGCACCGGACCGCACCGGATCGCCGTACGGGCGGGTGCTGCTCACCGACTACGGCATCTCGGTGCGGCCGGACACCGGGGAGACGCGGTACACGATGGCGTCCGCGCTGGTCGGCACGGCGGGCTACCTGGCACCGGAGCGGGCCACCGGCGGTCCGCCCACCCCCGCGGCCGACCTGTTCTCACTGGGCTGCACGCTCTACCACGCGGTGGAGGGGCGCGGCCCCTTCGCGCGGGAGTCCCCGCTGGCCTCGGTCACGGCCGTGGTCATGGAGGACCCGCGTCCACCGGTGCGGGCGGGCGCGCTGGAGCCGGTGCTGCGGGGACTGCTCACCAAGGATCCGGAGCTGCGGGCGACAGCGCGGGAGGTGGAGGCCGAACTGGCGCGGATCGTGACGCCCCAGACGGAGGCGTACGCGCGGACGCGGACGGACCTCGGTTCCCAGCCGCCCTGGGCCGCCTCCGCGCACCCGGCGTCCGAGGCGGGCGCGCGGGGCCCCACCGCCACCGGCACCCGCCGCCGTCCCCGCCCGCACGCGTTGCGCGCCGCCCTCGTCGGCGGGCTGGGCCTGGTGCTGGCGCTGGGCGGTGCCTGGTACGCGCTGGCCGGCCGGGAGAGCGGAGGCGGGACGGCGGTGCCGTACGGGGAGGCGGTCGGGCTGGCCGAGCCGCTGAAGGAGGGCGACTGCGTGCTGGCCGACTGGCCCGGCGGCTCCCCGTTCACCGGCACGCCCCGGCTGACCCTCGACCCGACCTGCGCGGACCAGGCGCCCGACGGACAGGTCGTGACGTTCGTCGAGGCCGCCTCGGACGAGGAGGCGCGGGAGCGGGGCCCGGCCCGCTGCGAGGAGCGGACGCGGGAGCTGCGCGGCCGGCTGGCCGACGTACGCGCTCTGGCCGTCGTACCCACGCCGGACGGGTTCGAGGCGGCCGGGGGGCGTACCGCCTGTCTGGTGCTGGGGGCGCACGGGCCGGTGTACGGGCCGCTCGGGGACCGGCGCCGCCCGGGGACGGCGTTCGCCGACACGGCGACCATGCAGCGGCGGGACTGCCTGGACGTACGGTCCCGCCGGGAGGCGCGGCTGGTGTCGTGCGACGGGAGGTACGACGAGCAGGTGCTCGGGTTCACCCGGCTGGGCGAGGACGTCACGCTCGCCGAGGCGCGCACCGAGTCGGACACGGCGTGTGCGCGCGAGGTGCCGCCACGTGACTACGGTTTCGACCCGTCGGTCCACGAAGCGGGATCGTGGACCAGCGAGGGGCCCTGGAAATCGGGCACACATGTCGTCGTGTGCACCGTAAGGAGGCAGAACGGGGGCACCATGGAGGGAGCCGAACCATGAGGAGGGTGTCGCGATGCCCGGTTCCACGAACGGTTCCACGTCGACGAAGACCATGGGGGTGCTCACCGTCGGCGGTCTGGTCGCCGTGACGGCGTACACGGTGGCGCTCGGCAGCAACGGCTGGCTGTGGTTCGGCTGGGTCGTCCTGGGGCTGATCACCTTGGGAATGGTGGCCACCCACAGCACCTGAGGAACGCCTGGGCGGCCTGCCTCACCTCGGGGTGAGCCGCCCCGTCAGGTGCACGCCCGGCTGGTACTTCGGCAGCCGGACGGTGATCTTCATGCCCGCGCCCACGGCCGTCTCGATGACGAGGCCGTGGTCGTCGCCGTAGACCTGACGGAGCCGGTCGTCGACGTTGGACAGTCCGATGCCGCCGGTGGGGCTGACCTCGCGGGCGAGGATGCGGCGGAGCAGGCCGGGGTCCATTCCGGCGCCGTCGTCCTCGATGACGACCAGGGCCTCGGCGCCGGCGTCCTGCGCGGTGATCTGGATGCGGCACGTGTCGGCCTTGCCCTCCAGTCCGTGCTTGACGGCGTTCTCCACCAGCGGCTGGAGGCAGAGGAAGGGCAGCGCGACCGGCAGCACCTCGGGGGCGATCTGCAGGGTGACGGAGAGGCGGTCGCCGAAGCGTGCCCGCACCAGCGCCAGATAGTGGTCGATGGCGTGGAGTTCGTCGGCGAGGGTGGTGAAGTCGCCGTGCCGGCGGAACGAGTAGCGGGTGAAGTCGGCGAATTCCAGGAGCAGTTCGCGGGCCCGTTCGGGGTCGGTGCGCACGAACGAGGCGATCACGGCGAGCGAGTTGAAGATGAAGTGCGGGGAGATCTGGGCGCGCAGGGCCCTGATCTCGGCCTCGATGAGGCGGGTGCGGGACTGGTCGAGGTCGGCCAGTTCGAGCTGGACGGAAACCCAGCGGGCGACCTCCCCGGCGGCCCGGACCAGGACCGCGGACTCGCGGGGCGCGCAGGCGACGAGCGCGCCGTGCACCCGGTCGTCGACGGTGAGCGGGGCGACGACCGCCCAGCGCACCGAGCAGTCGGGGGTGTCGCAGGTGAGCGGGAAGGCCTCGCCGCGGCCGGTGTCGAGGGGGCCGGTGAGGCGCTCCATGATCTCGGCGCGGTGGTGGGCGCCGACGCCGTCCCAGACGAGGACCCGGTCGCGGTCGGTGAGGCAGAGGGCGTCCGTCCCCAGCAGGGAGCGCAGTTTGCGGGCGGACTTGCCGGCGGTCTCCTCCGTCAGGCCGGCCCGCAGCGGGGGCGTGGCCAGGGACGCGGTGTGCAGGGTCTCGAAGGTGGCGTGCTCGACGGGGGTGCCGAGTCCGGCGAGGCCGGCGGGACGGGCGGTGCGCCGGCCGATCCAGAACCCGGCGGCCAGCAGGGGCAGGACGGCGACGAGCAGACCGGCGAGGAAACCGCTCATGCGGACACCTCCGTACGGAGTTCCTCCGGCAGGTGGAAGCGGGCCAGGACCGCCGCCGTGCCGGGCGGCACCCGGCCGGGGGTGGCCAGGGACACCAGGATCATGGTGAGGAAGCCCAGCGGCACCGACCACAGCGCGGGCCAGGCGAGCAGGGCGTGCCAGGGCCCCGCGCCCGGGTAGCCGGCCATGGTCGCGGCGACGGCGAGGAACGCGGAGCCGCCGCCCACCAGCATCCCGGCCGCGGCGCCCGGCGGGGTGAGCCGGCGCCACCAGATGCCGAGGACGAGCAGCGGGCAGAACGACGAGGCCGACACGGCGAAGGCGAGCCCCACGGCGTCGGCCACCGGCAGCCCGCCGACCAGGAGGCTCGCCCCGAGCGGTACGGCCATGGCGAGCACGGTGCCGAGCCGGAAGTGCCGTACGCCGCGGGTGGGGAGCACGTCCTGGGTGAGCACGCCGGCGACGGCCATGGTGAGCCCGGAGGCCGTCGACAGGAACGCGGCGAAGGCGCCCCCGGCGACCAGCGCCCCGAGGAGGTCTCCGCCCGTCCCGCCGATCATGCGGCCGGGCAGGAGCAGGACGGCGGCGTCCGCGTCGCCGGTGAGGGTGAGCTCGGGCGCGTAGAGCCGGCCGAGGGCTCCGTAGACCGGCGGGAGGAGGTAGAAGGCGCCGATCAGGCCGAGGACCGCGACGGTGGTGCGGCGGGCGGCGACGCCGTGCGGGCTGGTGTAGAAGCGGACCACCACGTGGGGCAGGCCCATGGTGCCGAAGAAGGTGGCGAGGATCAGCCCGTACGTGGCGTACAGCGGACGTTCCTCGCGGGACTCGGCGCGGGAGGGCGACAGGGCGTCGTCGGCGCCGTGTCCGGCGGCGGGGACCTCGGTGCCCTCGGCGAAGGTGAGCCGGGTGCCGCCGTCGACGCGGTGGGTGCCGGCGGGCAGGCTCACTTCGGTGCCGTCGAGGTCGCGGCCGTCGACGGTGCCGTCCACCGTGACGGTGAGCGGTCCCTCGAGCCGGAGGTCGAGGGTGTCGTCGACGCGGACCACCCGCTGCTCGCGGAAGGCGGCCGGCTCGTCGAAGGCGTGGCTGGGGGCGCCGTCGCTCTGCCAGGCGGCGATCAGGAAGAGCGCGGGGACGAGCAGGGCGGTGAGTTTCAGCCAGTACTGGAAGGCCTGGACGAAGGTGATGCTGCGCATGCCGCCCGCGCCGACGATGACGGTGACCACGACGGCGACGATCACCCCGCCGAGCCAGTCGGGCGCCCCGGTGAGGACGGTCAGGGTGAGCCCCGCGCCCTGGAGCTGCGGCAGCAGGTACAGCCAGCCGACGCCGACGACGGAGGCGCCCGCGAGCCGCCGTACCGTCTGCGAGGCGAGCCGGGCCTCGGCGAAGTCGGGCAGCGTGTAGGCGCCGGAGCGGCGCAGCGGGGCGGCGACGAACAGCAGCAGCACCAGGTAGCCGGCGGTGTAGCCGACCGGGTACCAGAGCATGTCCGGGCCCTGGACGAGGACGAGTCCCGCGATGCCCAGGAAGGAGGCGGCGGAGAGGTACTCGCCGCTGATGGCGGCCGCGTTGAGGCGGGGGCCGACGGTGCGGGAGGCGACGTAGAAGTCGGAGGTGGTGCGGGAGACGCGCAGGCCGAAGGCGCCGACGAGGACGGTCGCGAGGACGACGAGGGCGACGGCGGGAACGGCGTAGGCGGAGTTCACGGCGGTGTGCGTCCCGGTCTCAGCGGTCCTCGACGAGCCGCACGAAGTCGCGTTCGTTGCGTTCGGCGCGGCGCACGTACCAGCGGGCGAGCAGGACCAGCGGGGGGTACAGCCCGAAGCCGAGCACCGCCCACTCCAGGCGGGCGTCCTGGGCGGCGGCGAAGACCAGCGGGAGCGGGCCGATGAGCAGGACGAGGACGGCGAACACGACGAGTCCGGTGCGCAGCTGGATGCGCATCAGGGAGCGGACGTAGGTGTGGCCGAGGGTGGTCTGCTCGTCGATCTCGGTGCGCGGGCGGTAGTGGCCGGAGGAGCGGCGGGCGCGGCGGGGCGGGCCGGTGACGACCACGCGGCGTTCGGTCGGGTCCTGGGGCATGCGTCCTCCCCCTAGCTCGTGGTCCGGCGCATCAGCAGGTCCCGCAGTTCACGGGCGTGCCGCCGGCTGACCTGGAGTTCCTCGGAGCCGATCAGGACGCTCACGGTGCCCGCGTCGAGCCGGAGCTCGCCGATGTGGCGCAGGGCGACCAGATGGCGGCGGTGGATGCGGACGAAGCCGCGGGAGCGCCAGCGCTCCTCCAGGGTGGAGAGCGGGATCCGTACGAGGTGGCTGCCCCGGTCGGTGTGCAGGCGGGCGTAGTCGCCCTGGGCCTCGACGTGGGTGATGTCGTCGACGGCGACGAAGCGGGTCACGCCGCCGAGTTCGACGGGGATGTGGTCGGGGTCGGGTTCGTGCACGGGGATGCGCGGGGCGGCGGTGTCGCGCCGCGCGGCGGCGCGCAGCTCGACGACGCGGCGGACCGCCTCGGCCAGCCGTTCCCTGCGCACGGGTTTGAGGACGTAGTCGGCGGCCTTGAGGTCGAAGGCCTGGACGGCGAAGTCCTCGTGGGCGGTGACGAACACGACGAACGGCGGCCGGGCGAACCCGGTGAGCAGCCGGGCCAGGTCGAGGCCGTCGAGGCCGGGCATCTGGATGTCGAGGAAGACGACGTCGATGGCCTCGGGCCCGTCGGGTCCCGACTCCAGGGCGCGGTTGATGCGGCGCAGCGCCTCGGTGGCGTCGCCGGCACCCTCGGCGCTGCCGATGCGGGGGTCGGTGTTCAGCAGGTAGAGCAGTTCCTCCAGTGAGGGACGTTCGTCGTCGACGGCGAGGGCGCGCAGCATGAAGGTGGAGTGTAGGGGTGATTTCCACGTCTGGACATGCCCCGGACGTGGGCGTTCGCGCTGGATACAGTGCCCGCATGAACAGCAGGCCCGCCTCCTTCGACGAACTCGACCGGAAGATCGTCACCGCGCTGATGGCGAACGCCAGGACGTCCTTCGCCGAGATCGGCGCGGCCGTCGGGCTGTCGTCGACGGCGGTCAAGCGCCGGGTGGACCGGCTGCGCGAGACCGGGGTGATCACCGGGTTCACGGCGACGGTGCGGCCGTCCGCGCTGGGCTGGCGCACCGAGGCGTACGTCGAGGTGTACTGCGAGGGGGCGGCGCCGCCCCGGCGGCTGGCGGAGGTGGTGCGCAACCACCCGGAGATCGCCGCGGCGATGACGGTGACCGGCGGCGCGGACGCGCTGCTGCACGTGCGGGCGCGGGACGTGGAGCACTTCGAGGAGGTGCTGGAGCGGATCCGCCAGGAGCCGTTCATCCGGAAGACGATCAGTGTGATGGTGCTGTCCCATCTGCTGCCGGACAGTCCTGAGGCAGGAGTGAGCCAGCCGGCTCCGGACGGCGCAGCGGACGTGCGCTGAACGGGGGAACCGCGCAGCGTTCCTGCGTGAACGCGCAGCTTTTGTTCCTTGTCGCCCGTATCACTCGCTTCCTACCGTGGTCTCACCCCCTGTCGGAACCGCGTGGAAGCGGAGGAACCCCTCTGTGCCCGACTCCCGTGTGGCGTCCCGGCGGCGCTATCTCGTCTGCGAACCCAGACACTTCGCCGTCCGGTACGCGATCAATCCCTGGATGCGTCCCGACCGCCCCGTCGACGTCGCCCTGGCGCAGCGCCAGTGGCGGTCGCTGATCGCCGCCTACAGCGAGCACGGTCATACCGTGGAGAGCGTGACGCCCGAGCCCGGACTGCCCGACATGGTGTTCGCCGCGAACGCGGCGGTCGTCGTGGAGGGCCGCGTCTTCGGCTCCCTGTTCCTGGCGCCCGAGCGGCGTCCGGAGTCCGTGCCGTACGAGGCCTGGTTCAAGGCCGAGGGGTACGAGGTGCACCACCCCGAGTCGGTGTGCGAGGGCGAGGGCGACCTGGTGCCCGCCGGGCGCTGGATCCTCGCCGGCACCGGCTTCCGCACCACTCCCGAGGCGCACCGCGAGGCGCAGGAGTTCTTCGGGGTGCCGGTGATCGGCCTGACACTGGTGGATCCGTACTTCTACCACCTGGACACGGCGCTGTTCGTGCTGGACGAGGAGAACGTCGCGTACTACCCGGAGGCGTTCTCGCCGGGCAGCCGCGAGGTGCTCGCCCGGCTGTATCCGGACGCGGTGCTCGCGACCCGTGAGGACGCGATGGCGTTCGGGCTGAACTCCGTCTCCGACGGACGCCATGTGTTCATCTCCCCCGGGGCCACCGCCCTGGCCGCCCGGCTCGCCGACCGCGGCTACGTTCCCGTCCCCGTCGACCTGTCCGAATTCCACAAGGCGGGCGGGGGCATCAAGTGCTGCACACAGGAGATCCGCTCATGACTGCTGTCGTCCCCGCGCGTACGTCCGCCGAGCTGATCGGCGCGGAGGAGCCGGTCCTCGCGCACAACTACCACCCGCTGCCCGTGGTCGTCGCCCGCGCGGAGGGCGCCTGGGTGGAGGACGTGGAGGGCCGACGGTACCTCGACATGCTGGCCGGCTACTCGGCGCTCAACTTCGGCCACCGGCATCCGGCGCTGGTCGAGGCGGCGCACCGCCAGCTCGACCGGCTCACGCTGACCTCGCGCGCGTTCCACAACGACCGGCTCGCGGAGTTCGCGGAGCGGCTGGCCGCGCTGACCGGTCTGGACATGGTGCTGCCCATGAACACCGGTGCGGAGGCGGTGGAGAGCGGGATCAAGGTGGCCCGCAAGTGGGCCTACGACGTGAAGGGCGTCCCGGCGGACCGGGCGACGATCGTGGTGGCGGCGGACAACTTCCACGGCCGTACGACGACGATCGTGAGCTTCTCGACGGACGAGGTGGCGCGGGCCGGGTTCGGGCCGTTCACCCCGGGCTTCCGGGTGGTGCCGTACAACGATCTCGCGGCGCTGGAGGCGGCGGTCGACGAGACGACGGCGGCGGTGCTGATCGAGCCGGTCCAGGGCGAGGCGGGCGTGATCGTCCCGGACGACGGCTACCTCACCGGGGTGCGGGAACTGACGCGCCGCGCGGGGTGCCTGTTCGTCGCCGACGAGATCCAGTCGGGGCTCGGCCGCACCGGCCGTACGCTCGCCGTGGAGCACGAGTCGGTCGTCCCGGACGTGGTGCTGCTCGGCAAGGCGCTGGGCGGCGGCATCGTCCCGGTGTCGGCGGTGGTGGCCCGGCGGGAGGTGCTCGAGGTGCTCCATCCGGGTGAGCACGGGTCGACCTTCGGCGGCAATCCGCTGGCCGCGGCGGTCGGTACGGCCGTGGTGGAGCTGCTGGAGACGGGCGAGTTCCAGCGCCGGGCGGCGGAACTGGGCGGGATCCTGCGCGAGGGCCTGGAGTCGCTCGTCGGCAAGGGCGTGGTCGGGTTCCGCTCCCGCGGTCTGTGGGCGGGCGTGGACGTCGACCCGGCGCTCGGCACCGGCCGTGAGATCAGCGAACGCCTGATGCGGGAGGGCGTCCTGGTCAAGGACACCCATGGCTCCACCATCCGCCTGGCCCCGCCGCTGACCGTCACGGCGGAGGAGCTGCAGGGTGCCCTGCGCACCGTGGAGAAGGTCCTGGCCCGGCAGGTCTGAGCCCCCGCCGTCCCCCGCCGAGGGGCCCGGCGGGGGACGGCGTATCCCAGGGAGCCCTCATCCCGCCCGAAGGGTGAAGATGGGGACAAGAGGGGATGGACCACTCTCAGCGACAGAGAGGTCGGCCGTGGGCGGACACAAGGAGCAGGACGTTGCCCGGCAGGGGTTCGATGTGGCCGACGCCGTTCCCCTGTTGCTCGATCCGCACGGCATGGTGTCGAGCTGGACCGCCGGGGCCGAGCGGCTGCTGGGGTACCGCGCCGCCGAGGCCGTGGGCCGCAAGTTCGCCGAGCTGCTGGTCCCCGAGGACGCCGAGCGGGTGCCGGACCTGGTCGAGCGGTGCCGCTCGGACGGCGACTGGGCGGGGTTGATGACGGCCCGGCACCAGGACGGACGGCCGGTCGCGGTGATGGTGCGGATCACGCCGACCGTGGAGCCGCGGGGCCGTTCGTCGCTGCTGGTCCTGCTGTCGGAGCTGGCCGACTCGCCCGGCTGGGACATGAGCCGCGCCGTGCTGGAGCAGATGGTCACCGGGACGCCGATCGGCATCGCGATCGTGGACACGGAGCTGCGCTTCGTGTGGTCCAACGCCGCGCTCGAACAGTTCGGCGGCGGGCCGGCCGGGCGGCGCCTGGGGCTGCGGTTCGCGGACATCCAGCCGGGGCTGGACGCCGAGGCCGTCGAGGAGCGGATGCGGCACGTCCTGGACACCGGGGAACAGGTGGTCGGCTACGAGCTTGTCGGCCGGGCCCGCTCGGCACCGCTGCGCGAGACCGCGCACGTGCTGTCGTTCACCCGCCTCGACGACGCCCGGGGCCGTCCGACGGGCGTGTACTACACCGTCGTGGACGTCACCGAGCGGCACCGCGCCCGTCAGCGCCTCGCCCTGCTCGACCGGGCCGGCAAGCACATCGGCCGCTCCCTGGACGTCCTGCGCACCGCGCAGGAACTGGCGGACGTGGCCGTGCCGGAACTCGCGGACTACATCGTCGTGGACCTGCTGGAGCCGGTGCTGCGCGGCGCCGAGGTCCAGCCGGGGCCGCCCACCGGTTCCGGCCGGGTGCCGCTGTGCCGGGCGGGCCACCGGTCGCTGTACGAGGACCTGCCGCGGGCGGCCGTGGAGACCGGGACGGTCCTGTGGTACCTGGCGGATTCCCCGCCGGTGCACTGTCTGACCACGGGCCGGGCCTGGCTTCAGGAACGGCTCGACCCGCTCGCCCTGGCATGGGCCACGCCGCCGGGCGGCCGGGAGTCCACCTTCCTGGAGCTCGGCCTGCGGAGTGCGATGATCGTCCCGGTCCGGGCCCGGGGCGTCACCCTGGGCATCACCGGGTTCTTCCGCCGTCGGCACGACTCCTTCACCGAGGACGACCTCCATCTGGCCGAGGATCTCGTCTCCCGCGCCGCCGTCTGCGTGGACAACGCCCGGCGCTACACCCGCGAGCGGGACGCCGCGCTGGTCCTGCAGCGCAGTCTGCTGCCCCGCCGGCTGCCCGAGCAGGACGCCGTGGAGGTCTCCGCCTGCTACCGCCCGGCGGACGAGCTGACCGGGCTGGGCGGTGACTGGTACGACCTGATCCCGCTGTCCGGCGCCCGTGTCGCCCTGGTCGTCGGCGAGGTGCCGGGGCACGGCATCGACGCCGCCGCGGCCATGGGGCGGCTGCGCACCGCCGTACGGACGCTGGCCGCGATCGACCTGCCGCCCGAGGAGGTGCTCGCCCATCTGGACGACCTGGCGTCCCGGCTGGCACGGGACGAGGGCGACGGGGAGTCCGGGGACTTCCCCGGCCGGTCCGTCGGGTCCGGCTGCCTGTACGTCGTCTACGACCCGGTGACCGGGCAGTGCACGATGGCGGCCGCCGGCCATCCCGCGCCCGCCGTGGTGGCACCCGACGGCACGGTCACCTTCGTCGACCTCCCGCAGGGACCGGCGCTCGGTGTGGGCGGCCCGCCGTTCGAGGCGGTGGAGCTGGCCCTGACCGAGGGCAGCACGCTCGCCCTGCACACGGACGGTCTGCTGACCGGCGGGAAGCCCTCGCCCGACGGGAGGCCCTCGCCCGACGAGACGGACCGCGAACGGCTGCGGCAGGCCCTGCGGGGCACCGCGACCGCGCTCGAGCCGAGCTGCCACGCGGTGGTCGACATGCTGGTCCCGGCCAGACCGTACGACGACGTGGCCCTGCTGATGGCCCGTACCAAACGTCTCGCTCCCGGACGGATCGCGGTCTGGGACCTGCCGGCGGACCCGGCGGTCGTGGCCGAGGCCCGCAGGACCAGCACCCGGCAGCTGGCCCGCTGGGGGCTGGACGACCTGGTCTTCACCACGGAGCTGGTCGTCAGCGAACTGGTCACCAACGCCATACGGCACGCCGGCGGCCCCGTGCGGCTGCGGCTGATCCACGAGCGGGCGCTGGTGTGCGAGGTGTTCGACGGCGGCGCCGCCGCACCCCATCTGCGGCATCCCCGCGCGATGGACGAGGGCGGGCGCGGGCTGCTGCTGGTCTCGCAGCTCGCCCAGCGGTGGGGCACCCGGTTCGTCCCCGAAGGGAAGATCATCTGGGCGGAGCAGTCACTGACCGCGCCACTGGAATGAGACGAGGGCCCACGGCGGAAGCGCCCATCGACCACGCGGCGGTCCACCGGCCCCTGCCCGGCACAGGCCAAGGGGGACGGGCCGGCCGCGCAGCGCGCTGAGCGCCGCCTCCCGGGTGGCGCCACCGGCGACACGGCGCTGGTCGTCGTACGGCTGCGGGCGGGTCAGGGGCCGGTGCGCTCCCGGTCGAGGCGTGCGGTGTGTTCCACGTTGCGCCGGTCCTCCGGGTCGTCGCTGGGCGCCCCGGCGAACCAGGCGTCGAGGATCTCCGTCAACAGCGGCCCGGACGTCAGCCGCAGGCCGATCGCCAGCACGTTGGCGTCGTTCCAGCGGCGCGCGCCGTCCGCCGTGTAGGCGTCCGTGCACAGGGCGGCCCGGACACCGGGCACCTTGTTCGCGGCGATCGAGGCGCCGGTGCCGGTCCAGCAGCACACCACCGCCTGGTCGGCGGTGCCGGCGGCGACCTCACGGGCCGCCGCCTCCGAGCACACGGCCCACCGCGGATCGTCCCCGGGGTTCAGGGCACCGTGCACGCGTACCTCGTGGCCGCGCTCGCGGAGTTCGGCGAGGAGGGCGCGGGCCACGGGTTCGTCCATGTCGGAGGAGACGGAGATCCGCATGCGTCCGAGCCTACTCGGCCGGCCGTCCGGCACGGTGCCTTCCGGTCGCGTCGAACCTGATGCCGGGCCGCACCGCCCGCGCCTAGACTGGCACCCCACGACGTGCCGGATGGCCTGCCGGGACGCGGCGGCACCGCCCGTCCGCCGGAGTCGAGGAGCGTGTCCTTGTTCTACCACCTGCTCAAGTACGTGCTGCTGGGCCCGCTGCTGCGTCTGGTCTTCCGGCCGCGAATAGAGGGCCTGGAGCACGTGCCGTCGTCCGGTGCCGCCATCGTCGCGGGGAACCACCTGTCGTTCTCGGACCACTTCCTGATGCCGGCCGTGCTCAAGCGGCGCATCACCTTCCTCGCCAAGGCCGAGTACTTCACCGGCCCCGGCCTCAAGGGCCGGCTGACGGCGTTCTTCTTCCGCAGCGCGGGGCAGATCCCCGTGGACCGCTCCGGCAAGGAAGCCGGGCAGGCCGCCATCCGGGAGGGCCTCGGCGTGCTGGGCAGGGGGGAACTGCTCGGTATCTACCCGGAGGGCACGCGTTCGCACGACGGCCGCCTCTACAAGGGCAAGGTCGGTGTCGCGGTGATGGCCCTCAAGGCGGGCGTCCCGGTGATCCCCTGCGCGATGATCGGCACGTTCGAGGCCCAGCCGCCCGGCAGGAAGATCCCCCGGATCCACCCGGTGGTGATCCGTTTCGGCAAGCCGCTGGACTTCTCGCGCTACGCGGGGATGGAGAACGAGAAGGCGGTCCTGCGCGCCGCCACCGACGAACTCATGTACGCCATCCTCACCCTGTCCGGGCAGGAGTACGTCGACCAGTACGCGGCCGTCGCCAAGGCCCAGGACGCCGGGCGCGGGGCGGAGGACAAGCGCCGTTTCCCGCGCATGCCGCTGGGCTGATCCCGGTGCGCGCACGGGCGAGGGGCGGCCGGGAAGTTCCGGCCGCCCCTCGTGCCGTACGGCGTGGGTGTTACGGCTTCGGCGTGGCGTGCGGTGCGCAGGTCACGTCGGACCGGTCCACCTCGCCGGTGAGCAGGTAGGTGTCCACCCGGTCGTTGACGCAGGGGTTGACCAGGCCGGTGACGCCGTGGGATCCGGCGTCCCGCTCGGTGATGAGGCGGGATCCCCTGAGCCTCTGGTGCAGTTCGACGGCGCCCGCGTACGGGGTGGCCGCGTCGCGTTCGGACTGGACGATCAGCACCGGCGGCAGTCCCTTGCCGGACCGGACGTCGACGGGCGTGTGCTGCTTGACCGGCCAGGTGGCGCAGGGCAGGTTCATCCAGGCGTTGGCCCAGGTCATGAACGGGTGGTCCCGGTGCAGCCGGGTGTTGTCGCGGTCCCACGTGCGCCAGTTGGTGGGCCACTTGGCGTCGGTGCACTCCACGGCCGTGTAGACGGCGTTGCCGTTCTCCGAGGCCGCGTTGCCCGCCGTGTCGGAGGGATCGGGGGCGGCGGCGTCGACGAGCGCCTGGGTGTCGCCGGCGACGTACTGGCTGAAGACGGCCGCCGTGGGGGCCCACGCGGAATCGTAGTACGGGGCGCTCTGGAAGAAGGAGATCAGCTCGGCCGGGCCGACGACGCCGCCGAGGGGGTTCTTCTCGGCGGTGGCGCGCAGTTCGAGCCACTGCTCCTGGACCTCGGCGCGGGTGTCTCCGAGATGGTAGGTCGCGTCGTTCTTCGCGACCCAGTCCTGCCAGTCCTTCCAGCGGCCCTCGAAGGCGACGTCCTGGTCCAGGTTGGCCTGGTACCAGATCTTCTCGCGGGAGGGGTTGACGACGCTGTCGACGACCATGCGGCGGACGTGTCCCGGGAAGAGGGTGGCGTAGACGGCGCCGAGGTAGGTGCCGTAGGAGACGCCGAGGAAGTTGAGCTTCTTCTCGCCGAGGGCGGCGCGGATGACATCGAGATCGCGCGCGGTGTTCGGCGTGGTCATGTGCGGCAGCATCTCGCCGCTGCGCTCGTGACAGCCCTCGGCGTACTCGCGGGCGAGCTTGCGCTGGGCCCGCTTGTCGGCCTCGGAGCGGGGCACCGGGTCCATCTTGGGCGCCTTGACGAACTCCTGCGGGTCGGCGCAGGAGATGGGCGCGGACTTGCCGACGCCGCGCGGGTCGAAGCCCACGAAGTCGTACGCCTTGGCCGTGTTGGCCCAGACCGGGTTCTTGGCGGTGACCCGGGCCGGGAAGCGCAGACCGGAACCGCCGGGACCGCCCGGGTTGTACAGGAGCGCGCCCTGGCGTTCGCCCTTGGTGCCGGTGTTGCCGATGCGGTCGACGGCGAGCTTGATCTGCTTGCCGTACGGCTTGGCGTAGTCCATCGGCACCGAGACCCAGCCGCACTGGATGGGTTCGGCCAGGTTCCAATCGGCGGGGCAGTCCTGCCAGTCGATGCCGGTCTGCGCGGCCCGGGCGGCGGCGATCGCCACGCCCCTGGCCTCGCGGTCCTTGCCGTGGTGGGTGTCCGCCGTCGCGTTCGCCGTGGGCGCCGCGACGGCGCCGGCTATGAGCGTCGCCGTGACGAGTACTCCGGCCGAACCGAGCGCTGCCGCCCGCCTCTTCGGTCCGCTGTCCCTCAAGTGGGGCCTCCCCCTACGTCGTTGCGATGAGCAGGGGGATCCTCGCTGCTGCGAGGTGGCTGGGAACAGGGTTCGAGGCCGTTCTTTGCCAATCCGATAACCGGGTACTGACGCGCCGTCAATCGGACGCGCCTTCAGCAGGCCGAGGCCTTCCGGCCCGTCCGGCGTTCGGGGACGGGGCCGTTCAGGCCGAAGGGGGCCGGGGCGCGGCCCCCGCGGCGGCCACCACCCGTCAGGTGTCCGCGCGGACGGAACCCATGGCCGTCAACGCCCGCAGCCCCTCCCCCAGCGTCCGCTCGGAAATCCCCCCGAAGAGCGCCATCTGAGCGGCGAACCCCTGCACGAGCGCGATCATCGCCCGCGCCACCGCGTCGGTGTCGACGTCGGCGGACATCAGACCGGCGTCCTGATAACCCTCGACCACCCTCCCCCAGGCCCTGCGGACGTTGTCGTACCCCTCCCTCAGCACGGCCGCCAGCTCAGGACTGCGCGTGGTCTCCGTCCACACCTGGATCATCAGCCGCGGGAACATCCACTCACCGCCGTCCAGGGTGGCCGGCCGTTGCTCCCTCATCCGGGTCAGGGCCCGCGGAATGAGCACGTCCGGGGTGGGCGGCGGGCTCTCCTGGATGGCCTGTTCGAGGATGCCGCGCACCGTGTCGAGCACCTCGGTCACGATCGCGGCGATCAGCTCGTCCTTCCCCCGGAAATACCGGTAGACGGCACCCGCGGAGAGGTCCGCCTCCTTGAGCACGTCCTGCATCGAGGTGGCGTGGAAGCCGTTGCGGGCGAAGCAGGAGGCGGCGCCGTCGAGGATCTGGCGGCGGCGGGCGTCGAGGTGTTCCTGGGATACGCGGGCCATGACCGCAATCTAAAACGAACATTCCTTCTTGACAAGGAGCGGGCCGCGCGGGACGGTGGCCATGAACCTAAAACGAACGATCCTTCTTTATGATCGCCGGAGTCCTCATGTCCCCTTCGCCCCTGTCACCGCGTCGTCGCGTCGCCGCCGTGACGCTGCTGATCCCCGTCCTGGTGGCGCTGGCACTCTGGGCCTTCGCCTGGCCCGCGGCCCGTACGGCACCCCGCGACCTGCCGCTCGGCGTGGCCGGCCCCGCCGCCGCGACCGCGCCGGTGGAGCAGCGGCTGGAGCACCGGAAGGGTGCCTTCGACCTCCACCACTACGCGGACGAGGCCGCCGCCCGGGAAGCGGTCGAGGACCGCGAGGTGTACGGCGCGGTCGTCGTCACCGGGCAGGGGCCGAAACTGCTCACCGCGTCCGCCGCGAGTCCGGTCGTGGCCCAGTTGCTGCAGCAGGCGGTGACCTCTCAGGCCTCCGCCCCGGGCGGCCGGATCGCCACCGTGGACGTGGTGCCCGCCCCCGAGGGGGACCCGCGCGGCGCGGTCCTGAACACGAGCGTGCTGCCGCTGGCCCTGGCCGGGATCGGCGCCGGTGCCGCGGTGACGCTGCTGGGGCTGCGCGGCGCCCGCGCGGTGGCCGCGCTGACCGGTTCCGCCACCCTGGTCGGCGCGGTGACCGCGGCACTGGCGCACAACTGGCTGGACGCCGTTCCGGGGAACTGGTGGGCGGTGGCCGGCACGTTCGCGCTGGCCGCGCTGGCCACGAGTGCGGCCGTCGCCGGACTCGCGGCGCTGATCGGACGGGCGGGCATCGCGCTCGGCGGCTTTGTGATCGTGCTGCTCGGCAACCCCTTCTCGGGGGCGTCCTCGGCGCCGGAGATGCTGCCCGAGCCGGCCGGGGCGATCGGCCAATGGCTGCCGCCGGGGGCTGGAGTGTCGCTGCTGCGCTCGGTGTCCTTCTTCGACGGCGCGGCGGCGGCCGGCCCCGCCCTGACGCTGACCTGGTGGGCGGCGCTGGGCCTGGGCGCCGTACTCCTCGGCCGCGCGCCGAAGGAGCGCACGGGGAACGCGGCACACGCCACCGAGCCCGGCCCGGCCCTGGTCGGCTGACCGGCCGCCCGAGGGCCGCCCCCGGCCGCACGGAACGACCGCGCGCCCCCGCCGCACCGGACGGGGGCGCGCGGTCCTGTCATGTCATAGGCCTACGAGCCCGCAGTCCCCCGGTGCTCCGCCGCGATGCCGAAGCGCTGCCGTTCGCGGGGAGCGGACGCGGCCTCGCGGACACCGGCCACCGTGCTGATCACCTGCTCCTCGGCGGACTCCGGCGCTTCCCTGAGCTCTTCGAGTCGTCGCAGGTCATCGGCGGAGACGAGGGCGACGAGGGGTTTTCCGTGCCGGGTCACGACGACGCGCTCACCGCCGTACACCACGCGGTTGATGAGGTCGGCGAGCTCAGCCCTGGCTTGGGTAACCGGAATCTCGTAGGCCATGAACCCATCATAACGTCACGTACGTCCTGTACATTTTTTACAGAGACAACCAGACAGGAGGGGCTCTCATGACCCGACCGTCCGCCCACCACGTCCTGCCCGAGTTCACCGAACGCACGGCATCGGGGAACCGGACCACGGACCCCTACTCGAAGCTGCTCGAGGAGCGGATCGTCATTCTCGGCACACAGATCGACGAGACCTCCGCGAACGACGTGATGGCGCAGTTCATGTACCTGGAGCACCACTCCCCCGACCGGGACGTCTCGCTCTACGTCAACTCTCCCGGCGGCTCCTTCCACGCCATGTCGGCGATCTACGACACGCTGCGCTACGTCTCCTGCGACGTGCAGACGATCTGCCTGGGCCGGGCGGAGGGCGCCGCCGCGCTGCTGCTGGCCGCCGGCACCCCGGGCAAGCGACTGCTGCTGCCCGGTTCCCGTCTGGTGCTCCGTCAGCCCTCCCTGCAGGAGCCGGTCGAGGGACAGACCAGCGATCTGGCGATCCAGGCCGAGGAGTTGACCCGTATCCGGTCGCGGATGGAGGAGATCCTGGTCCGGCACACGGGCCGCACCCCGGAGCAGGTCCGGGCGGACATCGAACGGGACAAGGTCCTCGACGCGCGGGCGGCGGTGGAGTACGGCCTGGCGGACCGGATCGTGCCCGACCGCAGGGGCCTGTCCCCCGCCTCCGGCGCGAGGTGAGCCGCGGATGCTGCCACCGGAGCTGCCGCCGCTGCCCGCGCTGACCCGCGCGGAGGCCGAGCTGATCGACCGTTACCTCGAGGCCGTCGACCTGCTCGGCCGGGTCAACCCGGCCCTGGGCGGTGACACCTACCGCGGACTGCGCGCGGCTCAGGCGCTGGTCGGCAAGGCCGTCGCGCTGCGCGACGCGCTGACCCTGATGCACCGGCGCGGCGAGAGCGAACTGCACTCCGGCACGCTGGCCCGGGCCCTGCGCGTGCTGGACGGCGAACGGCGCACGGCCAGGGTCACCCTGCCGCCGGCCCCCGGCAGTTGACACCCACGGCCCCCGGACGGCGGCCCCGGTCGGCGGTGCGCCCCGGCCGGGGTTGAAACGGACCAAACGGTGTACCCCCGTCCGGCGTAGACGAACCTGCTGTTTTCGGGCGCCCGGAGTTGCGCAACGCGCGTACCGCACGGCCGGAACGGTGCTTTCCACCCCTGGTCCGCGGCTCCCCGGGCCCTCGGCGAGGGCCCGAACACGGAGGCGTCCACCCGAACGGGTGATTGGTGAGTAACAACACAAACCCCACGTTCCGTTGGGATTTCGATCGCGCCATGAGCCAAGATCCCTGACTGACGACAAGACCCCGCCGCCGCGGCGGGGCGATCCGGGCGGACGCCGAGTC
This sequence comes from Streptomyces sp. NPDC014676, assembly GCF_043084105.1. Classification (NCBI taxonomy): domain Bacteria; kingdom Bacillati; phylum Actinomycetota; class Actinomycetes; order Kitasatosporales; family Streptomycetaceae; genus Streptomyces; species Streptomyces sp. NPDC014676. The sequence continues at coordinate 436,428 of NZ_JBIBZI010000005.1, forward strand.
CTGCCGCCGCCCGGATGACCGGTCGACAGGAGTGGATCGGCAGGAGTGGAGGACCCAAGCACGACGGGCCGCCGGGACGTCAGTTCCGAGCAGTCCTTGGGGTGAAGCCGCACATGTGCGGCCGGGCCACTTCGCCAGCCCGAATCCGACAGGTCATCCTTCACAGGCGGCTGACGAAGGGTTGCGCATGACTGCGCTCAATCGTGTCCCGTCTCTCATGGCCCGGGCCGGCACGGCCTCGGCCCTCACCCTGGCCGCCGTGGGCGGCTCCATCGTGGTCCCCGGCGCCGCCTCGGAGGCGGCCGCCGCGGGCCTGGCCACCAAGGCGCTGAACATCGCCGCCTCCAAGAAGGGCTCGCCCTACCAGTGGGGCGCCACGGGGCCGTACAGGTTCGACTGCTCGGGTCTGACGCTGTACTCGTTCAAGAAGGCGGGCAAGAAGCTGCCGCGCACCGCCGCCCAGCAGTACAACAAGACGCGCCACATCTCCGCCGGGAACCGCAGGGCGGGAGACCTGGTGTTCTTCCATTCGGGCGGCTACGTCTACCACGTCGGCATCTACGCGGGTAAGGGCAAGATCTGGCACGCCCCGAAGACCGGGGACGTGGTGCGTCTGCAGAAGATCTGGACCCGCAGCGTCTCGTACGGCCGGGTGAGGTGACCCCGGGGGCGGCGGTGTCCCAGGGCACCGCCGCCCGGCTACTGCTCCTGCTGCCCGGCCGCCGTGACCGCCCCGGCGGCCTGGACGGTCCACGGGAGTTCGACCGATACGGTCTTGCCGCCCTCCCGCGTGGGGCGGATCCTGAGCCTGCCGCCGCATTCCACGGTCAGCCAGCGGATGATGACCAGCCCTCGGCCGTTGTCCTGCTGGACCGCCGCGGGCAGCCGCTTGGGGAACCGCGGGTGGCTGTCCGTGACACCGATGTGCACCCGTTCGTCACGGACCAGGACGACGTCCACGGTGAACGTGGGCGACTGCCCGAACGTGTGCTGCACCGCGTTGGTGGCGAGTTCGGAGACGATCAGCCGGACGGTGTCGCACAGTTCCGCGTCCGCCGGCATGCCCCATTCCTTCAGCGTGCCCACCACATGGGCACGGGCGGCCGAGACCGAGGCGGGATCGCTCGGCAGAGTGACGGATGCTTCCAGATGGTCTGCCATGGCGACGTCGTCCCTTTCCCACGGGACCGCAGTCCGACACGGAGCGGATGGTTCGAGTACGGTCCCGCACTGGTGCTTCGCCGCCAGACTGCCATCCCCGCCCGGCGCGGGGCGGCGATCCGCCAAGATGTGCATATATCTGTCGCTCAAAACGGTGAACTCTGCGACGGGAGACCGTATCCGGGCGACTCGGAAGGAGTAAGGAGAAGTCCATGCAGCACGGTCCCGCGGTGCGCCGCCGGAAACTGGGCGCCGAACTGCGCGCGCTGCGCACCTCGGCGGGACTCACCAGCGGTGAGGCGGCCCGCCTCGCGGGCTGGCACCAGTCGAAGGTGAGCCGGATCGAGACGGGCACGAGCGGGGTGAAACCGGCCGACGTGCGGTTACTGCTCGACGTCTACGGCGTGGCCGACCCGCAGTTGCGGGAGTTGCTGCTGGTGCTGTCGGGCTCCGGCGACGGCGACGGACGGCACCACTGGTGGCACGCCTACCGGGGCGTACTGCCGCCGACCTACCGGGACTTCATCAGCCTGGAGTCGCAGGCGAGCGCGATGCGCACCCTGGAGACCACGGTGATCCCTGGGCTGCTGCAGACACCGGAGTACGCGCGCGCCGTGACGGAGGCGGCCCTGGAGGACGCGTCGGAGGAGCGCCTGGACGCGCTGGTGGAGGTACGGCTGGCCCGGCAGGACGTGCTGCGGACGACACCGCCGCTGGAGCTGAGCGCGGTCCTGGACGAGGCGGTGCTGCGCCGGGAGGTCGGCGGTCCCGGCGTGATGGCCCGTCAGCTCGACCGGCTGGTCGAGGCGGCCCGCCTGCCCCAAGTGCGGTTGCAGGTCCTGCCGTTCAGTGCCGGCGCGCACATCGGTGTGACCGGTCCTTTCGTAATCTTTTCATTTTCGCGCACTTCTGATCTGGACGTGGTTGTTCTCGACCACTTGACGAGTAGCCTCCATCTGGAGCGGAAAGAAGACCTCCGGGTGTACTCGGAGGCCTTCGACGCCCTCTCGATCCACGCCCTTTCACCCGAGGACTCGTTGGATTTCATCGCCGGCACAGCCGCCGGCGCGTAAGGAGGCACGATGCCCGTACCGCCTCGGACCATCCCTTCCGCTCTCGCACTGCGCGATGTGAGGTGGCTGCGCAGCAGCTACAGCACGGGGGCGAACAACTGCGTGGAGACGGCCCGGCCGGCCGCCGGCCCCCTGGCCGGACTGCTCGCCGTGCGCGACTCCAAGGCCCCGGACGGACCCGCGCTGCTCTTCTCCCCTGCCAGCTGGACGGAGTTCGTGGCCGCGGTCGGCTGACGACCCGGCCGGTCGACCCGTCGTCGGGCGACGCACGGCCGTGTCCCGCCGACTCATGGCCGCGTCTCGCCGACCACCCGTACAGCGCGTTCGATCTCCGCCCCGGACAGGTCCGCGCGGGCGGTCAGTCTGAGCCGTGAGACGCCGTCGGGCACGGAAGGAGGACGGAAGCAGCCCACGGACAGGCCGGCCGCCCGGCAGTCGGCCGCCCATCGCACGGCCCGCTCCGGGGAAGGGGCACGCACGGAGACGACCGCGGCGTCCGGACGCACCGCTTCCAGACCCGCGGCCGTCAGCCGGTCGTGCAGTTCCCGCGCCACCTCGCCCGCCCGTGCCGCGCGCCCGGGTTCGCGGCGCAGCAGCCGCAGGGCCGCCAGGGCCGCACCCGCGGCGGCGGGGGCGAGCCCCGTGTCGAAGATGAACGTCCGGGCCGTGTTGACCAGGTGTTCGATCACCCGGGCCGGGCCGAGCACCGCTCCGCCCTGACTGCCGAGCGACTTGGACAGCGTCACCGTCACGACGACGTCGTCGGCGCCCGCCAGCCCCGCCGCGTGCGGGGCCCCGCGTCCGCCGTCGCCGAGCACACCGAGACCGTGCGCGTCGTCGAGCACCAGACCCGCGCCGTGCTCCCGGCACACCGCGGCGAGCCCGGTGAGCGGGGCGGCGTCGCCGTCCACCGAGAACACCGTGTCGGACACCGCGACCGCGGGCCCGTCGTGCCCGTCCAGCGCCTTGCGCACGGCATCGGGATCGGAGTGCGCCGCCACCTGTGTCGTACCGCGGGCGAGCCGGCAGCCGTCGATCAGCGAGGCGTGGTTGCCCGCGTCGGAGACGATCCTGGAGCCGTGCGGGGCCAGTGCGGTGACGGCGGCGAGGTTGGCCGCGTAGCCGGAGGAGAAGACCAGGGCCGCCTCGAAGCCGCAGAAGGCGGCCAGTTCGCGTTCCAGTTCGGTGTGGAGCCCGGTGGTGCCGGTGACGAGCCGGGAGCCGGTCGACCCGCCGCCCCAGGTCCGCGCGGCCCGCGCGGCGCCCTCGGTGACCTCCGGGTGCCGGGCCAGGCCCAGGTAGTCGTTGCTCGCCAGATCGAGCAGCGGCGTGTCGGCGGCCCGGGGACGCAGGGTGCGTACGAGTCCGGCCCGGCGGCGCAGTTCCGCCTGCTCGTCGATCCAGCCGAACGCCATGGGTCCTCCGAGGTTTTTTGTAGGCAGTGCACAGACATTAGCGGGAGGCCGGACGGACCACTGTGTGGTGATACCCACACCTCGAAGTGCCCCTGTTGTACGAACCCACCTTGGCCCGGACGGGTCGGGTACGACAGGATCGGCTCCCATGGACCTGCTGAACACGCTGGTGGACAAGGGGCTTCGGCGTGAGACGCCGACCCGCGGGGAAGCTCTGGCCGTGCTGGCCACCTCCGACGACGACCTGCTCGATGTGGTGGCCGCGGCCGGGAAGGTGCGGCGGCACTGGTTCGGCCGACGGGTGAAACTCAACTATCTCGTCAACCTCAAGTCCGGCCTGTGCCCGGAGGACTGCTCCTACTGTTCCCAGCGGCTCGGCTCCAAGGCCGACATCCTGAAGTACACCTGGCTCAAGCCGGACCAGGCGTCGCAGGCGGCCGCCGCCGGTCTCGCGGGCGGCGCCAAGCGGGTGTGCCTGGTGGCCAGCGGCCGGGGTCCCACCGACCGTGACGTGGACCGGGTCTCCGACACCATCAAGGCCATCAAGGAGCAGAACGAGGGCGTCGAGGTGTGCGCCTGTCTCGGTCTGCTCTCCGACGGCCAGGCGGAGCGGCTGCGCGAGGCGGGCGCGGACGCCTACAACCACAACCTCAACACGTCCGAGTCGACGTACGGGGACATCACGACCACCCACACGTACGCCGACCGGGTGGACACGGTGCGCAAGGCGCACGCCGCCGGCCTGTCGGCCTGCTCGGGTCTGATCGCCGGCATGGGCGAGTCCGACGAGGACCTGGTCGACGTGGTCCTCTCGCTGCGGGAACTGGACCCGGACTCGGTGCCGGTCAACTTCCTGATCCCGATGGAGGGCACGCCGCTCGCCAAGGAGTGGCACCTCACCCCGCAGCGGTGCCTGCGCATCCTGGCGATGACGCGGTTCGTCTGCCCGGACGTCGAGGTGCGGATCGCCGGCGGCCGTGAGGTGCACCTGCGCACGATGCAGCCGCTCGCGCTGCACCTGGCCAACTCGATCTTCCTCGGCGACTACCTCACCAGCGAGGGCCAGGCAGGCAAGGCGGACCTGGAGATGATCGCGGACGCCGGGTTCGAGGTGGAGGGCACCGGCGAGGTGACGCTGCCCGAGCACCGCGCGGGGGGCGGCTGCGGCTCCCACGAGAGCGGCGGCGCGTGCGGTCCGGCGACCGCGGACTCCCGCGGGAGTACGTCCGGGGAGCCCCGTACGGACCTGGTCGCCGTGCGCCGCCGGGGCGCCGGAACGGACCTCGCGCCCAATGCCTGAGCGGTCCGTCGCCGAGCTGCTGGAACTCGACCGGCGGCATGTCTGGCACCCGTACGGGCCCATGCCGGGCCGTCAGGAACCGCTCGTCGTGGAGTCGGCGAGCGGGGTGCGGCTGAGACTCGCCGACGGCTCGGGTGAACTGGTCGACGGGATGTCGTCCTGGTGGTCGGCGATCCACGGCTACAACCACCCGGTGCTCAACGAGGCCGCGCGCGGGCAACTGGAGCGGATGAGCCATGTGATGTTCGGCGGGCTCACCCACGAGCCCGCCGTGCGACTGGCGAAGCTCCTTGTCGACATGTCGCCGGACGGTCTCGAGCATGTGTTCCTCGCCGACTCCGGGTCGGTGTCGGTCGAGGTCGCGGTGAAGATGTGCCTGCAGTACTGGCGCTCGCTGGGCCGGCCGGAGAAGCGGCGGCTGCTGACCTGGCGGGGCGGCTACCACGGCGACACCTGGCAGCCGATGTCGGTGTGCGACCCCGAGGGCGGGATGCACGAGCTGTGGTCCGGCGTGCTGCCGCGCCAGGTCTTCGCGGACGCGCCGCCGGCCGGGTACGAGGAGGAGTACGCCGAACACCTGCGGTCCACGGTCGAGCGGCACGCCGGCGAGCTGGCCGCGGTGATCGTGGAACCGGTGGTGCAGGGCGCGGGCGGGATGCGGTTCCACTCCCCCGCGTACCTGCGGGTGCTGCGCGAGGCGTGCGACGCGCACGGCGTGCTGCTGGTGTTCGACGAGATCGCGACCGGGTTCGGGCGCACGGGCGCCCTGTTCGCGGCGGGGCACGCGGCGGTGACGCCGGATGTGATGTGTGTGGGCAAGGCGCTGACCGGCGGTTACCTGACCATGGCGGCGACGCTGTGCACCGCGCGGGTGGCCGAGGGCATCTCGCGCGGCGAGGTGCCGGTGCTGGCGCACGGGCCGACGTTCATGGGCAATCCGCTGGCGGCGGCCGTGGCCTGCGCCTCCGTCGAACTGCTGCTCGGCCAGGACTGGCTCGCGGAGGTCGAGCGGATCGAGGCGGGCCTGCGGGAAGGGCTGGCGCCGGCGGCCGGGCTGGCCGGGGTGCGGGACGTGCGGGTGCTCGGCGCCATCGGGGTGGTCCAGCTCGATCACGCCGTCGACCTGCGGGCGGCCACGGAGGCCGCCGTGCGCGAGGGCGTGTGGCTGCGGCCGTTCCGCGATCTGATCTACACCATGCCGCCGTACGTCACGGGTGACGCGGACGTGGCGCGCATCGCCCGCGCGGTGTGCGCGGCGGCGAAGGAGGGATGACATGCCGGTGATGGTGATCACGGGCACGGGCACCGAGGTCGGCAAGACGGTGGTGACGGCCGCCCTCGCCGCGACGGCGCTGGCGGCCGGCCGGTCGGTGGCGGTGCTGAAGGCGGCGCAGACGGGTGTGCTTCCGGCGGACGCCGGGGACGCCGACGAGGTCGCGCGGCTCGCCGGTGCGGTGACGACGGCCGAACTGGCCCGGTACCCGGATCCGCTGGCGCCGGCCACGGCGGCCCGCCGGGCCGGCCGGGCGCCGGTGCATCCGCACGAGGTCGCGGAGCGGGCCGCCAAGCTGGCCACGGAGCACGACCTGGTGCTGGTGGAGGGCGCGGGCGGGCTGCTCGTACGGTTCGACGCGGCCGGCGGGACGCTGGCGGACGCGGCGGCGCTGCTGGCCGCGCCGGTGCTGGTGGTGGCGTCGGCCGGGCTCGGCACCCTGAACGTCACGGAGCTGACGGCTCGTGAACTGCGCGGACGCGGGCTGGACCTGGCGGGTGTGGTGATCGGCAGCTGGCCCACCGAGCCGGACCTGGCCTCGCGGTGCAACCTGCTGGACCTGCCGGACGTGACCGGTGCCCCGCTGCTGGGCGCCGTACCGGCCGGGGCGGGCCTGCTGGACCCCGCCGGGTTCCGGGCCTCGGCACCGCGCTGGCTGGCGCCCCGGCTGGAGGGGACCTGGGACGCGGAGACGTTCCGGGTGCGCGAGGCGCCCTGACGGCGGGCGGGGGTGTGGATCGTCCGTTCGGGGGAGAATCACCGTAGGCCCGTTCCGGGGAGGTCCTCATGCAGCTACGGTCCGGCCGGTCCACGAAGGTGCGGCGGGATGCCGTGCACCATCCGGTGTTCGCGCGGTACTACGCCCGGCTCAGCGTCGCCGCCGAGACCCGCGCGGGGATGGCCCAGGTGCGGCGCGGACTGCTCGGCGGGCTGTCCGGCCGGGTGATCGAGGTCGGCGCGGGCAACGGTCTGAACTTCGCGCACTATCCGGGCACCGTCTCGGAGATCGTCGCCATCGAACCGGAGCGTGGGCTGCGGGCGCTGGCCGTGGAGGCCGCCCTGCGCGCCCAGGTGCCGGTGGACGTGGCGCCGGGTGCGGCGGAGGCGCTGCCGGTCAAGAGCGAGGCGTTCGACGCGGCGGTGCTCTCGCTGGTGCTGTGCAGCGTCCGGGACGTGCCGCGGGCGCTCGCGGAGCTGCGGCGGGTGCTGCGGCCGGGCGGCGAGGTGCGGTTCTTCGAGCACGGCCGGGGCGGCGGCCGGGTCATGCGCCTCACCCAGCGGGCGCTGGACCGCACGGTCTGGCCGCCGCTGGCCGGGGGCTGCCATGTGGCGCGGGACCCGGTCGGCGCGCTGCGCCGGGCGGGGTTCGAGCTCGGCCCCTACCGGCGGGTGCTGATGCCGGACAAGGGGCCGGCGCTGCCCACCTCGTACTGCGTCATGGGCACCGCGTGGCGCCCGACGGGCGACACGGCGGCCGACGGGAGCTGATCACTCGCACCAGCGGCGCAGCTCGGCGGCGATGTCGTCCACGGTCGCCTCGCCGTCCTTGACCAGGCGGGCCAGATCGCGCACCCGCTCCGGCGAGGTGACGACCTTCAGACCGCTGGCGACGAGATAGGCGTACGCGACGGCGGAGGCGAACAGCGCGTTGGAGCGCTCCAGCGCGGGGATGTGGATCAGCAGCTGGAGCAGCGAGGCGGCGCGGGCGTGCGGGCTGTCGTAGACGGGGACGTCGAAGATCTCGGCCTCATGGCGTGCGACGGCGGCGACGAGGGCGCCCCAGTCGGTGACCTGAGGGTCCCCCGGGGTCTGCCGCTCGGCGAGCATGAGCAGCCACGCGAGGTCGATGCGCAGGTCTTTCAACGGCTCAGCGGCGGCCTTCGCGCGTGCCTTCGCGCTCCTTGCCGAATTCCTCGGCGAAGACGCTCTCGTACTGCTTCATGAAGTCGGCGGCGGCCTCGACGAAGGCGCGGCCCGCCTCGCCGGTGTCCTGCCGGACCAGTTCCTCGATGTAGCGGTTCACGCTCATCCCGCGCGCCAGGGCACGTTCCCGTGCCGCGCGGGCGGTGCCCTCGTCCACGCGCACGTTCAGCTGGGTCTTCGCCATGTCTCGAAGCTAGCGCCGGAGTGCTAGCGGCGGCAAGTGCCGTGGCGGGACCGGGGGACGCGAAGAACGTGCCCCTTACGCCGGTATCGGGGACCTGCACCCACGGGGGGATACCGGATGTGGGCTGGATCACACTACCCTCGGCGCGACGAGCACGACCTGACGTCCACTCGGAGGAGGCGGCCTTGTCCACACCTGCTGCGGAGCACGCCCTGGGCCTCGCGTCGGCCGACGGGATCGCGGCCCGCGCCCGCGGTCTGACCAAGGCGTACGGCTCGGGCGAGACGACCGTGCTCGCCCTGGACTCGGTGGACGTGGACATCGCGCGCGGACGGTTCACCGCGGTCATGGGCCCGTCGGGATCCGGGAAATCCACGCTCATGCACTGTCTGGCGGGGCTCGACACCGTTTCCGCCGGACGGGTGTGGCTGGGAGACACCGAGACAACAGGACTGAAGGACCGTGAGCTGACCCGGCTGCGGCGGGACCGGATCGGGTTCATGTTCCAGTCCTTCAACCTCATCCCGACGCTGAACGCGCGGGAGAACATCACCCTGCCCATGGACATCGCGGGCCGGAAGGCCGATGAGAAGTGGCTGGACCAGGTCATCGACACGCTGGGGCTGCGGGACCGGCTCAAGCACCGGCCCGCGCAGTTGTCGGGCGGTCAGCAGCAGCGCGTGGCCTGCGCGCGGGCGCTGGCCTCCCGCCCCGAGCTGATCTTCGCGGACGAGCCGACCGGCAACCTCGACTCCCGCGCGGGGCTCGAAGTGCTCGGCTTTCTGCGCGAGGCCGTGGACGCGCTCGGGCAGACCGTCGTGATGGTCACGCACGACCCGGGCGCCGCCGCCCACTCCGATCTGGTGCTCTTCCTCGCGGACGGCCGGATCGTGGACGAGATGCGCCGGCCCACGGCGGAGTCGGTGCTGGAGCGGATGAAGCGCTTCGACGTGCTCCGCGCCCCCGCGGACACCGCCGGCGGCCCGGACGCGCCGGTGCCCGGGAAGGACTGACGCCGCGCTGAGGGCGACACTGCGGAGCTTCCTCGCGCACAGGGGCCGGCTGCTGCTGTCCGCGCTGGCCGTCGTCCTGTCCGTGGCGTTCGTCGCGGGCAGTCTGATCTTCTCCGACACGGTCTCCCGTACCTTCGACCGGCTGTTCGCCTCCACGTCCGCCGATGTGACGGTGGCACCCCCGGAGGACCTGGAGTCGTCGGTGCCCACGGGGGCCGTCCGGACGGTCCCGGCCTCGCTCGCCCAGGAACTGTCCCGCGTCGACGGCGTCGAGTCCGCGCGTCCGGACGTCGAGGCCGACAACGTCACGGTCGTCGACGGCGACAACGAGTCGGTGGGGCCGACCACGGGCGCGCCGACCCTCGCGGTGGACTGGTACGTCAGCGAGCGCAGTGTGGTGGAGCTGACCTCCGGCCGCGCCCCGCGCGGCGACGGCGAGGCGGTGCTGGACGCGGACACGGCCGGCGTCGAGGACGTCGGGATCGGGGACACGCTGTCCGTGCAGGCGCAGCCGGGCACGTTCCGCGTGGAGGTCGTCGGGATCGCCACGTTCACCACCACGAACCCCGGCGCGGCGCTGGTCTTCCTCGATCCCGAGGTGGCGGCCACCAGGCTGCTGGGCTCGGCGGACCTGGCCACGAGCGTCTCCCTCGACGCGGCGCCGGGCGTGACCGACACGGAGCTGAAGCGCCGTGTCACCGCGGCGCTCGGCGACGGCGGCTACGAGGTGCGGACGGCGGACGAGCTGGCCGAGACGGCCGCCGACGAACTCGGCGGATTCCTCGACGTGATCAAGTACGTGATGCTCGGCTTCGCGAGCCTCCGACCACGTTCTGTTCCGCGTCTAGGAGTAGTTCCGGGATCACCCATGTCCGGATGGACATGGACGGGGCCACCCAGGGCTGGAACGGCTCCGCTCCCCCGACGCCGGTCAGACGGTCCATGGCCTGCTCCCACAGGCCCGCCTTGCTCCACCGGGTCCAGTGGTTGTGCAACAGCGTGTGTGGCCCGTACCCAGCGGGCATCTGCGTCCACTGCACGCCGGTGCGCGCCTTGTACAGCAGCCCTTCGACGACCTTCCGCGGGTCGCCCTTGCGGAGCTTCGGCATCAGATCGGCGATGGCCTCCCATGCGGCGTCGTCCAGCTCGGGCACGAGCCGTTCACGCTCACGGAACCAGCCGGCCAGGGCACAGGGCGTGCCCTGGCGTCCCTTCGGGGGTTCCTTCGTCACGGTGACCGTGGTGTCCAGCAGCTCCAGAAGCCGCAGCTTCTGGGCAGGGGGCAGGTTCTCCAGCCTCTTGTGGGCCGTCTCGGCCATCTTCAGCAAGTCCTTGGCCCTCTGCCCGGCTGTCGCCGTCTCAGCCGCCCAGGCGGCCGTCTCGGCCCTCAGCTTCTCCAGACTGGCCAGTTCCTCGGTGAACGGCCTCACGGCCGCTGCGGCGGCCTCCTCGGCCTCCGCATCCGTGGCGCCCTCGCCGATGGCCTCGCGCACGGCCATGGACATGGTGACGTTCCTGGTTCTGCGCAGAGTGGTGATCTGCTTGTCCAGGTCGGCGATGCGTTCGGCGTGGTTGATGTTCTGGCCCTTGTTGACGCCGGTCCAGTCCTCGGCCACCTTTTTCAGACGCTCGATGTCCCCCAGCGCCTCACTGAATGTGGACCACACGGTCTCTTCGGTGACGTTCGCCTCGATGAAGACGCATTCACAGCCGGAGCCGTTACAGCGGTAGCCGGCGACTTTCCCGTTCTTGAGGTGGCCGGTGTACCGCTGGCCGCACGGGGAGATGAGCCGGGTGCTCAGGATGTACACGCGCCCACGATTGACGGGCGGGCCCTTCTTCACCAGTTCGGCAACCTCCTTCAGCTCTTCCACCTCTTCCGGGGTGAAGACGGGAGGCAGGTTGATGATGACGGACTCCCCGTACATCGGCTTGCCGTCACGGTCCAGCTTGGCCTTCTTCGCCTTGCGGAAGATCATCCTGGAGTTCAGGACGGGATCCCCCAGCATGATCTGCTGGAGGTTCTGGTAAGACCAGGGCTTGCCGGTCTTGGTGAACAGTTCTTCGGCGTTCAGGACGGCGGCCGTGTCCGGCCAGCTCTTGTTCCTGACGAACTCTTCACGCCCGCGGCGCAGAGTGCGACGGTCGCTGTCGCACAGGACGAGTCGGGATTCACCCTTCACACCCTGGTTCTCGACCTCATACCCGAAGGGCACGAACCCGCCCGTGTATCCCCCGTCTTCGGCCTTCTCCTGAAGGCCGCCCTGGGTCCGGTCGCGGATTGTCTCGCGCTCGTCCTCGGCCCGGTCGGCATCTTTGCGCATACGGCTACGGCCTTCGGCGGTGGTGTCGTCGTAGTCGCCTTTGACGACAGCGACGTACACCCCGAGATCTTCCAGTTCCCACACCCACGGCCAGAAAGCCCGATCCCGTCGGCCGATGGCTCGCGCTTCTGCGACGGCCACGACGTCGAACGTCCGCTGTGGCTGGCGAGCGAGTTCCATCAAGCGCTTCAGGTCGGGGCGCTCGTGCCACTCCAGGCTGCCGCTGAATCCTTCGTCGGCGAACACGTCGACGAGTGCCCAGCCCTTTTTTGCGATGTGCTTGACGACCCGCTTGCCGGTGCAGGAGATGCCGTACCCCTTCTTTTGCTCCTCAGTGGAGACCCGAAGGTAGGCGACGGCCCGGAGCTGTCCGGGCTCCACAGCTTGAGTACGGCGTCGATGGCCGAGAAGAGACGCTGCTTCTCGGTTGTGAGAGTCTGGTTCATGTCAGTCCCCTTACGACTGGCCATGTGATCCCGGGAGGGCCTCAGAAACGCTCCCGGGATCACTCATGTTGCGGCAATTGTGCGGTCAGCTCAGCCAGTTGGGGGGCCAAACAGGATCTCCAGCACCTCCTGGTAGGCGGCCGGTGACGGCTCGCCCGGTATCAGCGTGATGTCCACGCGTGGCTGTGGATCGTCCTTGAAGTGGTCCCGCAGCCACTGGCTGGCCTCTCCGGCCGGGGTGTTCTTCCCGTCCTGCACAGCCCCTCCTTATGATCCCCCCTCGTGTTCCTCGGCCCACAGCACGGGTGGGCGCAGCGGCACCCCTCCAGCGGGGCGAGCGCAGACCCACCCCCGCCCAGCAGTCACTGGGGTGTCCACTGAGCGGGGGGGCACGCAGCCCGGCGTCAGCGGGGTGCCTCCCCCGCTCTCGGCTGCGCTCGAGCGGGAGGTGCCCCCACCGCCCACCCGTGCCGCCCTGCGGCACGACTGCCCGCGGGAGCCGGGACCCGGGAGCCGGTGGTCCGGATTGTGGAATGGTGTGTCCGGTGGGAGCACGCGTGCTGTGATCACCGTATGACCGAGCTGCGTGTACGGGCCGCGACGCCCGGGGATCTCGACACCGTGCTGGCCTTCTGGAAGGTGGCCGCCGAGGGCACGAGCATCAGTGACGACCGGGACGGCGTGGAGCGGCTGGTCGCCCGCGACCCCGGGGCGCTGATCCTCGCGGAGAGCGGCGGTGAGCTGGTCGGCACGGTGATCGCGGGCTTCGACGGCTGGCGGTGCCATCTCTACCGGCTGGCGGTGCGTCCGGACCGCCGCCGCCGGGGCGTCGCCTCCGCGCTGCTGACCGCCGCGGAGGAGCGGTTCGTACGGCTCGGCGGGCGTCGCGCGGACGCGATGGTGCTCGAGAACAACGGGACCGCCCATCATGCCTGGGGCTCCGCCGGGTATGCGCGGGAGGAACGCTGGCGGCGCTGGGTGAAGCCCCTCACCGGATGATCCACGGCCCGACAGCACACCTTTGCCGATCCTTTACCCTTGTGGGGCCACTCGGTCCTCCATGAAAGGTTGTGTGCGTCCGCCCATGGGCGAGCCTCCCGGTCCGCGACATCGCGCATCCGTTCCCGTCCTGTCCGACCATGGGACAGAGGTGACCCGATGACCGAAGTGCTCCTCCTCCTGGCGGCGATCCTGCTCTCGCTCGCCTGCGGCGCCTTCGTCGCGGCCGAGTTCTCCCTCACCACGGTCGAGCGGGCCGAGCTGGAGCGGGCCGTCGAGCGCGGCGAGCGGGGGGCCGCGGGCGCCCTCAAGGCCGTACGGAACCTGACCTTCCAGCTCTCCGGCGCGCAGCTCGGCATCACGGTCACCAACCTGGTGGTCGGCATGCTGGCCGAACCCTCGATCGCCGCGCTGATCGCGGGCCCGCTGGAGGACATCGGTGTCTCCGCTTCGGTGGCGAGCTCCCTCGCCCTGGTGATCGGCACGGCCCTGTCCACGGTGTTCCTGATGGTGGTCGGCGAGCTGGTGCCCAAGAACTGGGCGATCTCCTCGCCGCTGGCCGTCGCCAGACGGGTGGGCAACGCGCAGCGCTGGTTCAGCGCCGCCTTCCGCCCGTTCATCACACACCTGAACAACACGGCCAACCGCATCGTGCGCCGCATCGGCGTGGAGCCCGCCGAGGAGCTGGAGTCCGCGCGCGGACCGCAGGAACTCGCGGCGCTCGCCCGGCACTCCGCCCGGGAGGGCGCCCTGGAGCCGGACACCGCCGAGCTCTTCGTCCGCACGCTGAACCTCGCCGACCTCACCGCCGAGAACGTGATGACACCGCGCGTCCAGGTCATCGCGCTGGAGGTGCACGCCACGTGTGAGGACGTGGCCAACGTGACCCGGGCGACCGGGCTGTCCCGGTTCCCCGTCTACCGCGACACCCTCGACGCGGTCGTCGGCACCGCGCACGTCAAGGACGTACTGGCACTGCCCGCGGAGCGCCGGGCCCAGGTGCCCGTGTCGGAGCTGATGCGCGAGCCGCTGCTGGTCCCCGGCTCGCTCACCGTCGACCGCCTCCTCGACCGGCTCTCCGGGCGGCGCACCATGGCCGTGGTGATCGACGAGTACGGCGGCACGGCCGGTGTGGCCACGCTGGAGGACATCGTCGAGGAGGTCGTCGGCGAGGTCCGCGACGAGCACGACCCGCACGAGACCCCCGACCTCGCCCGGGCCGGCACCGACGAGAGCGGGCGCTCCCTGTTCTCGGCCGACGGCTTCGCGCGGGTGGACCAGCTCGCCCGGGTCGGCCTGCGCGCGCCGGAGGGGCCGTACGAGACCCTCGCCGGACTCGTGGCGGCCGAGCTGGGCCGGATACCGGCCGCCGGCGACACCGTCGAGGTCGTCGGCTGGCGCCTGGACGTGGTGGACGCCACCGGCCGCCGCGCGGCACGCGTCCTGCTGCACGCGCCCCTCGACGACCGGCACGCGGCGGAACGGCGGACGGCCGGGACCACGGATGACAGGGGGGCACGGCGATGACCGTCGTACAGCTGCTGATCGGTCTGGCGACGCTGGTCGTCAACGCCTTCTTCGTCGGTGCCGAGTTCGCGCTGATCTCGGTCCGCCGCAGCCAGATCGAGCCGTACGCCGACCGGGGCGACCGGCGCGCGAAGAGCGTGCTGTGGGGTCTGGAGCACGTGTCCGCGCTGATGGCGGCCGCGCAGCTCGGCATCACCCTGTGCACGCTGATCCTCGGTGTCGTCGCCGAGCCGGCCATCGAGCACCTGCTGGAGCCGGTGTTCCACGCGGTGGGTGTCCCGGAGGGCGCGGGACACGCGGTGTCGTTCGTGATCGCGCTGGTGCTCGCGACGTATCTGCACATGCTGCTCGGCGAGATGGTGCCGAAGAACATCGCGCTCGCCGAACCGGTGCGCAGCGCCCTGGTGCTGGGTCCGCCGCTGGTGGCGCTGTCCCGCGCACTGCGCCCGGTGATCTTCACGGTCAACGCGTTCGCCAACGCGCTGCTGAAGCTGATGCGGGTCAAGACACGGAACGAGGTCGTCGCGTCCTTCTCGGACTCCGAGCTGGCCCAGATCGTGAAGGACTCCGGCGAGGCGGGCCTCATCGACGACCGCGCGCGCGAACGGCTGCACGACGCGCTGGAGCTGGGCCGACGGCCGGTGCGGGACGTGGCGATGCCGCTGGAGCGCGTCGTCTACGCGAGCGTGGGGGTCACCCCGGAGGGGCTGGAGCGGCTGTCGGCGGAGTTCGGGTTCTCCCGCTTCCCGGTGGTGGACGAGCAGCGGCGGATCGTCGGCTACCTGCACGTGAAGGACGCCCTCGACACCTCGCCGCGGGACCTGCCGTTCCGGCTGGGCGACATGCGGCCCATCGCGCGGGTGCGGGAGAGCACGCCGATGGACGACGTCCTCACCGCCATGCGGGGCAGCCGTACGCATCTGGCGGCCGTCCTCGGGGCCGACGGGCGGCTGGCCGGGCTGGTGACCATGGAGGACGTGCTGCGGGAGCTGTTCGGGCAGCGGACCTGAGCCCGGGACAGGGTGACCGACCGGTGGGTATGTGCCGCGGGATACCATCTGTGTCGCCATGCAGACGAACCCCACCTACAGCAGCCTCGTCGCCCTCGGTGACTCCTTCACCGAGGGCATGTCGGACCTCCTCCCCGACGGCACCTACCGGGGCTGGGCCGACCTCCTCGCCGCGCGGATGGCGGCCACCACTCCCGGTTTCCGGTACGCCAACCTCGCGGTGCGCGGCAAGCTGATCCAGCAGATCGTCGACGAGCAGGTCGAGGTCGCCGCCGCCATGCGGGCCGACGTCGTCACCCTGGTCGGCGGGCTCAACGACACCCTGCGGCCCAAGTGCGACATGGGGAGGGTGCGGGACCTGCTGACCGAGGCCGTGGAGCGGCTGGCGCCGCACTGCGGGCAGTTGGTGCTGATGCGCAGCCCCGGCCGTCAGGGCCCGGTCCTGGAGCGCTTCCGCCCGCGCATGGAGGCGCTGTTCGAGTGCGTCGACGAGCTCGCCGAGAAGCACGGCGCGCTGGTCGTCGACCTGTACGGGGCGCCGTCGCTCGCCGACCCCCGGCTGTGGGACGTGGACCGGCTGCACCTGACCGCGGACGGGCACCGCAGGGTCGCGGAGGCGGTCTGGCAGACGCTGGGCCACGCACCGGAGGATCCCGAGTGGCACCTGCCCCCGGAGGCGACGCTGCCGCCGCGCTGGGTGGCCCGGCGGGTCGCGGACGCCCGGTTCGCGCGGCAGCACCTGCTGCCGTGGATCGGCCGCCGCCTCACCGGCCGTTCCTCGGGCGACGGCCTGCCGCCGAAGCGGCCCGAGCTGCTGCCGTACGAGGGCCGGTAGCGCCTCCTTGTGCTTTCCTCCAGGCCACCCGGTGGCGCCGGCCTGCAGGAATCGCCAGTAGACTCCGGATACGTGACTGCTGCGCCCGCCAAGCCCCGTATCCCGAACGTCCTCGCCGGACGCTACGCCTCCGCCGAGCTCGCCACGCTCTGGTCGCCCGAGCAGAAGGTGAGGCTGGAGCGGCAGCTCTGGCTCGCCGTGCTGCGGGCCCAGAAGGACCTCGGGATCGAGGTGCCCGACACGGCGATCGCCGACTACGAGCGGGTCCTCGACACCGTCGACCTGGCCTCGATCGCCGAGCGCGAGAAGGTCACCCGGCACGACGTGAAGGCGCGGATCGAGGAGTTCAACGACCTCGCCGGGCACGAGCACGTGCACAAGGGAATGACCTCCCGCGACCTCACCGAGAACGTCGAGCAGCTGCAGATCCGGCTCTCGCTGGAGCTGATCCGCGACCGCACGGTCGCCGTGGCGGCACGGCTGGGCAAGCTGGCCGGTGAGTACGGCGAGCTGGTCATGGCCGGCCGCTCGCACAATGTGGCCGCGCAGGCCACCACCCTCGGCAAGCGGTTCGCCACCGCCACCGACGAGCTGCTCGTCGCGTACGGCCGGGTGGAGGAGCTGCTGGGCCGCTACCCGCTGCGCGGCATCAAGGGCCCGGTCGGCACCGCGCAGGACATGCTGGACCTGCTCGGCGGCGACGCGGGCAGGCTCGCGGAGCTGGAGCGGCGGATCGCCGGGCACCTGGGCTTCTCGCAGGCGTTCACCAGCGTCGGCCAGGTCTACCCGCGCTCGCTGGACTACGAGGTCGTCACCGCGCTGGTGCAGCTCGCCGCCGCGCCGTCGTCGCTGGCGAAGACGATCCGGCTGATGGCCGGGCACGAGCTGGTGACCGAGGGCTTCAAGCCGGGCCAGGTCGGCTCGTCCGCGATGCCGCACAAGATGAACACCCGCTCCTGCGAGCGCGTCAACGGCCTGATGGTGATCCTGCGCGGCTACGCCTCGATGACCGGCGAGCTGGCCGGCGACCAGTGGAACGAGGGCGACGTGTCCTGCTCGGTGGTGCGCCGGGTCGCCCTGCCGGACGCGTTCTTCGCGCTGGACGGGCTGCTGGAGACGTTCCTGACGGTGCTCGACGAGTTCGGCGCCTTCCCGGCGGTCGTGGCCCGCGAGCTGGACCGCTACCTGCCGTTCCTCGCCACCACCAAGGTGCTGATGGGCGCCGTGCGCGCGGGCGTCGGCCGCGAGGTCGCGCACGAGGCCATCAAGGAGAACGCCGTCGCCACCGCCCTCGCCATGCGGGAGCGGGGCGCCGAGCGCAACGACCTCCTCGACAAGCTCGCCGCCGACGAGCGGCTGCCGCTCGACCGCGCGGAGCTGGAGGCGCTGATGGCGGACAGGCTGTCCTTCACCGGCGCCGCGGGCGACCAGGTCGCCACCGTGGTCGGCCGCGTCGACGAGCTCGTCAAGCAGCACCCGGAGGCCGCCGGGTACACCCCCGGGGCGATCCTCTGACGCGCTTCACCCGGGAGGAGCTGGAGGCCGCCCGCGACCGTCTCGTACCGGACGTGGTCGCGGACGGCCTGCGCGTGCTGTTCTGCGGCATCAACCCCGGTCTGATGACGGCCGCGACCGGCCACCACTTCGCCCGCCCCGGCAACCGCTTCTGGCCGGCGCTGCACCGCTCCGGCTTCACACCCCGGCTGCTGCTGCCGTCCGAGCAGCGGGAGCTGCTGTCGTACGGTCTCGGCATCACCAATGTGGTGGCGCGGGCGACCGCGCGGGCCGACGAGCTGAGCGCCGAGGAGTACCGGGAGGGCGGGCGGCTGCTCGCCCTGAAGGTGGCCCGGCTGCGGCCGCGGTGGCTGGCCGTGGTGGGGGTCACCGCGTACCGCGCGGCGTTCGACGACCGGAAGGCACGGGTCGGACCGCAGGAGCGGACCATCGGCGACACCCGCGTGTGGGTGCTGCCCAATCCCAGCGGTCTGAACGCGCACTGGACGCCGGCGACGCTGGCGGAGGAGTTCGCCCGGCTGCGGGAGGCCGCGGCCGGGCGGTGACGGCCGGTGGTCAGGACGGGGGTGTTCACGTGACCACCGCCGGGAGTCGGATCGCGTCGTCCGGGTCCCGGTCGGCGACCGCGACGGCGACCCGGCGGCCGGTGCCCTGCGCTTCCCGCACCCGGGCCACGCCGGCGCGGGCGGCGAGCCAGGCCCACGGCCCGGGTGTCTCCTCCCGCCCGGTGCGCGGGTTCCAGGGGCCGGTGTCCCCCCCCAGCGGGAGGCCGGCACCTCGTACACGGCGTCGTGGTCCTTCTCGAACCGGTCCACCGTGACCGCCCGCCGCGCGGGATCCCCGTCCGGGCCGTCGTCGGTCTCCAGTACGGCGACGTGGTGGCCCGGTCCCCCGAAGCCGACGTCCGACGGGCCGTGCTCCGCCGGGAAGAGGCGGAAGCACAGCTCGCCGATGAGGGCGGTGTGCCGGGCGATGTCCACCGGTCCGGTGAACCCGTCGGCACGGGCGGGCGGCGGGGCGTCGGCCGACTTCCGGTCAGGCGTCGCGGCGGCGCAGGCTCCACGCCCCGGCCGCCAGTGCGGCGGCCGTCCACAGCGCGGTCACCGCCAGTCCCGACCAGGGGCCCAGTGCTCCGTCGTAGGTCTCGTACAGGACCACCTGTCCGGCCCGGTCGGGCAGGAAGTCGGCGACGGTGCCGGCCGCGTCGCCGATCACGAAGGACACGACGAGGATGAAGGGGATCAGTACGGACAGCGTGGCCACTCCGCTGCGCAGCAGGGTCGCGAGGCCCGCGGCGAACAGGGCCGTCAGCGTGAGGTAGACGGCGCAGCCCATGACGCCCCGGATCTGCTCGGCCGGGGTGAGGCCGCCGGCCGCCTCACCGAGCCCCGCCCGTGCCACGAGGAGAGCGGCCAGGGCGGTCAGCAGACTCACGACCAGCGTGGGGACGGCGATCGCCGTGGCCTTCGCGGCGAACCAGCGTCCGCGCCGCGGGACCGCGGCCAGCGAGAGCCGCAGGGCGCCGTTGTGGTACTCCGCCGCTACGGCCATGGCGCCGAAGGAGATGGCGGCGATCTGCCCCGGTGCGACACCGGACAGGGCCATGAACAGGGGGTCGAACTCGGGGTCCGACGTGTTGGAGACCCCGGCGATCGCGGAGAACGCCGTGGTCGCGGCGAACAGCGCGAACAGGGCCCCGGGGAGCGAGCGGACGGTACGGATCTTCAGCCACTCGGCGTGGAGCACGGGTGCGAACTGCATGGTCAGGCCTCCTGGGGCTGCGCGGCGAACTCGGTCTCGGCGGCGGTCAGGTCCAGATAGGCCTGTTCCAGCGTGCCCTCGTCCGCGGTGAGTTCGAGGATCGGCACCCCGGCGGCGGAGGCGAGGCGTCCGATGTCGTCCACGCGCGCGTCCGGCACGGTCCAGTGGCCGTCCGGGTGTTCCACGGCGTCGTGACCGTGCCCGGCGAGGACGCTCTTGAGGGCGGTGGGGTCGGAGGTGCGGACGCGGACGGCGGGGCGCACGCGCGCGTCGATGAACTCCCGCATCGGGGTGTCGGCGAGGAGCCGGCCCCGCCCGAGGACGACGAGGTGGTCGGCGAAGGAGGCGGTCTCGTTCATCAGATGGCTGGAGACCAGGACGGTCCGCCCCTCGTCCGCGAGCCGGCGCAGCAGGGTTCGGATCCACACGATGCCTTCGGGGTCGAGGCCGTTGGACGGTTCGTCGAGCATGATCACCTCCGGGTCGCCGAGCAGCGCGGCGGCGATGCCCAGCCGCTGGCGCATGCCCAGGGAGTAGGTCCGCACCCGGCGGCGCCCCGCGGAGCCCAGGCCGGTCTCCTCCAGCACCTCGTCGACCCGGCGGTCCGGGATGCGGTGGCTCGCCGCCAGGACGCGCAGATGGTCGCGGCCGGTGCGGGAGCCGTGCGCGGCCTGCGCGTCGAGCAGGGCGCCGACCCGGCGCAGGGGTTCCGTGAGGGTGGCGTAGGCGCGGCCGCCGACGGTGGCGGAGCCGGACGTGGGGTGGTCGAGGCCGAGCACCAGGCGCATGGTGGTGGACTTGCCGGCGCCGTTGGGGCCGAGGAAGCCGGTGACGCGGCCGGGCAGGACGCGGAAGGTGAGGTGGTCGACGGCTCGCCGGGTGCCGTACTCCTTGGTGAGGTCCTGGACGTCGATGCTGGTCATGGCAGCAGCGTGACGGCTCGTACGGGGTCGGGGCCTCCCCCGCCGGTGGAGATCGTCTCCCCCGTGCGGGGGAGGTCCGTCGCCGGTGGCGGCTGGCACGATGACGGCATGATCCGCTTGCTGCGCCCGTTCGGCCGGACGGTGACGTACACACGATTGCTGCATCTGTTCATCGCGATCGTGTGGCCGTCGCTGTGGCTGTTCCTCGAGGAGGCGTGGTGGACCTGGGCGGCGGCGGCCGTGGTGCTCCTGCCCGTCGGCCTGGTGCCCGCGATGCGCACCGTGGAGGGGCTGCAGGCCAGGCTGCTGCTGACCGGTCAGCGGCACGACAGCGACAGCGCCGGCATCGTCGTCGCGCCGTCCGCCTCCTGGAGCGACCGGGGCAGGCTCGTCGTATGGCTTCAGGCGCGGCTGCTGATCGGCTGCGCGACCTCCGTGTTCACCGCGAACCTGCTCATGGCCGCGGTGGACCTGGTGGCGGCGGCGTTCGGCGGGGACACGGCCTCCGGCGAGCCGTTCCTCCTCGAAGGCCACAGCCGGTGGCACGTCCTTCTGCTGCCCCTGGTGTCGGTGACCCTGGCGGCGACCGTGGTCGGCTCGGGCCGGCTGATCACGGCGCTGGCCCGCCGTCTGCTCGGCCCCTCCCCCGCCGAGCGGCTGGCCGCCATGGAGGAGCGCACCGAGCAGCTCCTGGAGCGCACCCGTATCGCCCGGGAACTCCACGACTCCATCGGTCACGCCCTGACCGTGGCCGTCGTGCAGGCGGGCGCCGCCCGCGCGGCCGGCGATCCCGCCTTCACCGAGCGGGCGCTGGACGCCATCGAGGAGACCGGCCGGGCCGCGCTGGAGGACCTGGAGCGGGTCCTCGGCGTCCTGCGCGAGTCCGGGAGGCCGGTCGGCGGCCGCCCTGCCCTCACGGACGCCGACCGGCTGCTGGAGTCCGCGCGGGCTTCCGGCGCGCAGGTCGACGCCGCCATGACCGGGCCCCTGGACACCGTGCCCGGGCCGGTCTCCCGCGAGGGGTACCGCATCCTCCAGGAGGCCCTGACCAATGTGCTGCGGCACGCGGGTGCCGTCCCCGTGCGGGTCCGTATCGCGGTCGACGACGGCTCGCTCGGCCTGGAGGTCCGCAATCCGCTCACCGGGGCGCCACCCGGGCCCGGCCGGGGCAGCGGTCTGCGCGGCATACGCGAGCGCGCGGCGCTGCTGGGCGGGCGGGCGCACACCGGTCCCGACCGGGGTGACTGGCGGGTGCGGGTGGAGCTGCCGTTGCGCTGATCTACGCTGGCCGCATGCCGGTCACCGTTCTGCTCGTCGACGACGAACCCCTCGTACGCGCGGGTCTGCGGGCCGTGTTGGAGGCGCAGCCGGACATCGAGGTCGTCGGGGAGGCGGCCGACGGCGCGGCGGTGATCCCGCTCGTACGGCAACTGCGGCCGGACGTGGTCGCCATGGACGTACGCATGCCGCTGCTGGACGGGATCGAGGCCACACGCGCGCTGCTGCGCTCGGTCGACGCGCCGCCGAAGATCCTCGTCGTGACGACGTTCGAGAACGACGAGTACGTGTACGGGGCGCTGCGCGCGGGCGCCGACGGGTTCCTGCTGAAGCGGGCGCGGCCTGCGGAGATCGTGCACGCGGTGCGGCTGGTCGCCGAGGGCGAGTCGCTGCTGTTCCCCGCCTCGGTGCGCCGGCTCGCGGCCGAGTACGCCGACGGCGAGGGCAACCGCGCGGCGCGTGACGTGCTGGAGCGGGCACGGCTGACCGACCGTGAGGGGGAGGTGCTGCGGCTGATGGCGCGGGGCCTGACGAACGCGGAGATCGCCGCGCGGCTGGTGGTGGGGACGGAGACCGTGAAGTCCCATGTGAGCGCCGTACTGGCGAAGCTGGGGGCGCGGGACCGGACCCAGGCGGTGATCGCGGCCTACGAGTCGGGCTTCGTGGCGCCGGGCTGAAACCGCGTCCGCAGAAGCGGCCGTGCCCGGAGGTCGCCGGGGTCGGTGGCGCCGAGTACGATCCGCCCAACACGCGCACG
Source organism: Streptomyces sp. NPDC014676 (assembly GCF_043084105.1). Classification (NCBI taxonomy): domain Bacteria; kingdom Bacillati; phylum Actinomycetota; class Actinomycetes; order Kitasatosporales; family Streptomycetaceae; genus Streptomyces; species Streptomyces sp. NPDC014676. The sequence continues at coordinate 459,145 of NZ_JBIBZI010000005.1, forward strand.
AGCTGGGAGGACGGACGGTGGGTCGGCTGACCGGCGGGGACCCCTCGCTGCTGCGGAGGATCAACTCCGCGGTGGTGCTGCACGCGTTGCGGGCGACGGACTGCGCGACGCTGACCGAGGTGACCCGGGTGACGGGACTGTCCCGGCCGACCGTCGAGGGCGTCGTGGAGGGGCTCATCGAGGCGGGTCTCGTGGTGGAGACGGCGGCCGAGGAGGGGGCCGCGCGGCGGCAGGGGCGGCCGGCGCGGCGGTTCCGGTTCCGGGCGGAGGCCGGGCATCTGCTCGGCCTGGAGATCGGCGTGCACCGGGTGGCCGCGCTGCTGGCCGATCTGGACGGCAAGGTGATCGGCGCGCAGGCACGTGACGTCGACGAGACGGTCGACGCCGACGAGCGGCTGGAGCGGATCGGCACGGCCGTCGCGGAGCTGCTGCGGCGGGCCGGTGTCCCGCGCGGCTCGCTGCGGGCCGTGGGCGTGGGCACGCCGGGGATCGTGGAGGCGGACGGTACGGTGCGGCTGGGCACGGCGCTGCCCGGCTGGACGGGCCTCGGCCTCGGCGAGCGGCTGAGCCGGTCCTTCAAGTGTCCGGTGCTGGTGGAGAACGACGCCAACGCGGCGGTCGTCGCCGAGCACTGGAAGGGCGCCGCCCGGGGGACCGACGACGTGGTGTTCGTGCTGGCCGGGCTGAGTCCGGGCGCCGGCTCACTGATCGGCGGGCGGCTGCACCGGGGGTACGGCGGGGCGGCCGGCGAGATCGGCGCGTTGCATCTGCTGGGCCGGGAGGCGACCCCCGAGACCTTGCTGTCCACCACGGACGAGCCGCTGCACCCGCTCGACGAGCAGGCGGTCGCCGAGGTCTTCGCCCAGGCCCGCGAGGGCGACCAGCGGGCGCTGGCGGCCATGGACCGGTTCATCCGCCGGCTCGTCCACGACGTGGCGGCGCTGGTGCTGGCCCTCGACCCGGAGCTGGTCGTGATCGGCGGCTGGGCGGCCGGCCTGGACGGCGTCCTGGAACCGCTGCGCCGCGAACTGGCCCGCTACTGCCTGCGTCCGCCGAAGGTCACCCTGTCCCACCTCGGCGAGGCGGCGGTCGCCACGGGTGCGGTGCGCCTGGCCCTCGACCACGTGGAGGAACAACTCTTCGCGGTGGAGGGCACGGTGACGGCCCGCCGGTAGCAGGCACGCCGTATCGGCGCCCAGCGCCCCGGGGGTCCCGGCTCGCGCGTTCCCGCTCCCGCGGGCAATCGTGCCGCCCTGGGGGCACCTCCCAGGCCCTCAAGGCACTGGGGGAGGCACGACTGCCCGCAGCGGCGGCGGTGCGGCTGTCCGCAGTGGTGGCCTGGGTGGGGTCAGGACGCGTGGCGTTCCGGACCGTGGTGGATCTCGACGCCGCCCGAGTCGCCGAAGGTGAGGCGGCAGGTGTCCGCGCGGTACGTGGCCACGGAGAGCGCGGCGGTGCGACCGCGGGCGATGAAGCGGGTGGTGACGACGAGGACGGGCGCGCCGGGCAGGCGGTCCAGTTCGCGCGCGTCGTCCGCACGGGCGGAGCCGAGCTCCACCGCGTTCTCCTGCCGCTCCAGTTCCAGGCGCTGCAGCTCCCGCAGTACCGCACGCGCGCGTGCCGTACCGGACGGCGCGTCGATGCCGGACAGGTCCGGTACCGAGTCCGCGGGGATGTAGAGGAGTTCGGCGGCGACGGGCTGGCCGTGGGAGACGCGGGAGCGCCGCACGACGTGCACGGGCTCGTCGCGGCCGGTCACCAGCGTCTCGGCGACGGCGGCGGGCGGCACCTCGGGCGCGCAGTCGAGGGTCTGCCAGGCGTCGTGCGGTCCGCCGGGCCAGGCGTGCTGTGCCGTGCCGACGGACACGCCCATGCGCGGCGGGGCGACCGTCGTGCCCACACCGCGGCGGCGCTGCAGCCTGCCTTCGAGTTCGAGCTGTTCCAGGGCCTGCCGGAGCGTGGCGCGGGCGACGCCGAAGCGGGCGGCGAGGTCGCGCTCGTTGGGCAGGACCTCGCCCACGGAGAACTCCGAGTCCAGCGCCTCGCTGAGCACGGTCCTGAGGTGCCAGTACTTCGGTTCCGGCACCGTTTCCAGCTGCGTGGTCCCCACCCTGTCCTCCACGATCGCCGTGTCCGGCCGCGTTTTAGCGCCCTTGTTTATTAAAGGTTGTTTCACTTATCTGCGACCATAAGGCGCCTCTCACCCTTGGTCAATACCAATCGGGCACGATGACGGGCCCCGTCGCGACGGGGGCTTCGGCGCGGGGCTCCTACCGGACCTCGGCGAGCGGACGCAGCTTGTCGGGATTGCGGATGACGTACACCGTCCGGACGCGTCCGTCGGCGACGTCGAGCTGGACGACGGAGTCGGGCTCGTCACCGGACAGGACGAGCACCGCGGGGCCGCCGTTGAGCTCCAGGAAGCGGAAGGAGAGGTCCGGCACGCCCTTGCGGGCGACGCCGAGGAGGAAGCGCCCCACGTGGTCGGCGCTCTCCAGGACCCGCAGCGGGGCACGCGACTTGCCGCCGCTGTCGCCGACCAGCCGCGCGTCGGGGGCGAGGAGTTCCAGCAGGCCCTCCAGGTCGCCGTCGGCCGCCGCGGCCAGGAAGCGTTCGGTGAGGTCGCGGCGCTCGGCGGGGTCGACCTCGTAGCGCGGGCGGCGCTCCTCGACGTGCTTGCGGGCCCGGCCGGCGAGTTGGCGTACGGCCGGTTCGCCGCGGTCGAGCATGGCCGCGATGTCGGCGTACGGGTAGCCGAAGGCCTCCCGCAGCACGAACACCGCGCGTTCCAGGGGCGACAGGGACTCCATGACGACGAGGACGGCGAGGGAGACGGAGTCGGCGAGGACGGCCCGCTCGGCGGCGTCCGGGACGGTGTCGCCGAAGTCGGTGACGTAGGGCTCGGGCAGCCACGGGCCGACGTACGTCTCGCCGTGCGCCTTGATCTGGCGCAGCCGGTCGATGGCGAGGCGGGTGGTGACGCGCACCAGGTAGCCGCGCGGTTCGCGCACCTCGGCCCGGTCGCCGCCCGACCAGCGCAGCCACGCGTCCTGCACCACGTCCTCCGCGTCGGCCACCCGGCCCAGCATGCGGTAGGCGACCCCCAGGAGGACGGGGCGGTGTTCCTCGAAGACGTCGGTCACGGTGTCGGTGGTCACGGCACCATCCCAGCCGACCCGCGCGGTCGTGTCCAGGCGGCACCGGCCGGCGGCCGGCGGGACACGCCGACCGTGGGGCTACCCGCCGGTAGCAATTGCTGACAAGCTGTCCACGACGCCGGGCGGCGTCCGTTTCCGCGAGTCCCAGACGAGGAGCACCCTCATGTCCGCGACCGTCTCCTTCGAGGTCACCTCCCCCCTCGGCCCGCAGTCCGTGACCCTGTCCTACGCGCGCGTGGGCCGCGGCGAACCCCTGCTCCTGCTGCACGGCATCGGCCATCACCGCCAGGCCTGGGACCCGGTGGTGGACATCCTGGCGACCGAGCGCGAGGTGATCGCCGTGGACCTGCCCGGCTTCGGCGCCTCCCCGTCGCTGCCCGGCGGCCTCACCCACGACCTGCCGACCATGAACGCCGCCCTGGGCGCCCTGTGCGAGGAGCTGGAGCTCGGCCGGCCGCATGTCGCGGGCAACTCGCTCGGCGGCCTGCTGGCCCTGGAACTCGGCCGGGAACGGCTCGTACGGTCCGTCACCGCCCTGTCCCCGGCGGGCTTCTGGACGCAGGCCGAGCGGCGGTACGCCTTCGGCGTGCTGACCGCCATGCGGCGGATCGCGGAGCGGATGCCGCTTCCGCTGGTCGAGCGCCTCGCCCGCTCCGCGGCCGGCCGGGCGGCGCTGACCAGCACCATCTACGCCCGTCCTGGGCGCCGTTCCCCGGAGGCCGTGGTCGCCGAGACGCTCGCGCTCGCCGGGGCCACCGGTTTCGCCGAGACCCTCCGCGCGGGCACCGCCGTACGGTTCACCGACGACGTGCCCGGCATCCCGGTGACCGTCGCCTGGGGCTCCCGGGACCGGCTGCTGATCCCCCGGCAGGGCGTCCGCGCCAAGCGGATCATCCCCCGGGCCCGGCTGGTCAGGCTGCCCGGCTGCGGTCACGTCCCGATGAACGACGACCCGGCGCTGGTCGCGCGCGTCATCCTCGACGGCAGCCGCTGAGGGCGGGCCGTACGGCGCCGGCCCCGTTCCCGGAACGCCCAGTGCGTGCCTGGCATGGCGGCACCGCGGACCGGCCCCGAAGGGCCCGCCGCCTCCGCGGCGCCGCGCGAGGCGGTGCGGTCGGGGCGGCTCGCCCCGGGGACCCGGCTGCCGTCGAACCGTGACCCGGTCGGCCGCCGCCCGGCAGGGGCCCGCTCCCCCACCCGTGCGAGTTGTTCACTCGGTGTTCGTGTGCGGGCCGCGCCGTCCGCGTAGGTGTGGTTGCGCACACTGGCCGGATCCCGTCCCTGGAGGCGCATCCCATGTCACACCGTCCGCTCCCCGGCCGTCGCGCCGTGCTGCGCGGCTCGCTCGCGGCCTCGGCGGCCCTGACCCTGCCCACCGCGCTCGGCGCGGCGCCCGCCTTCGCCCTCTCCGGGCGCCCGCGGGCCGAATGGGGCGTGCAGACCGGCGACGTCACCCGTGACTCGGGGCTGGTGTGGGTGCGCTCCGACCGTCCGGCGCGGATGATCGTCGAGACGTCGGCGACCGAGTCGTTCCGCCGCCCGCGCAGATGGCACGGTCCGCTGCTCGGCGCGGACACCGACCTCACCGGTACGACCCGGCTGCACGGACTGCCGTCCGGCGAGCAGATCCACTACCGGGTGCTGCTCGCCGACCCCGACGACCCGCGCCGCACCGGCGAGCCGGTCACCGGCACGTTCCGCACGGTCGCCGCCCGGCGCCGGGACGGTGTGCGGTTCCTGTGGTCGGGCGACCTGGCGGGACAGGGCTGGGGCATCAATCCCGACGTCGGCGGCTACCGCATCTTCGACGCGATGGCCCGGCTGGACCCCGACTTCTTCCTGTTCAGCGGCGACACCGTCTACGCCGACGGACCCCTCTCCGCGACCGCCGCCCTGCCGGACGGCGGTGTCTGGCGGAACGTCACCACCGAGGAGAAGGCCAAGGTCGCCGAGACCCTGGCCGAGTTCCGGGGCAACTTCCGCTACAACCTGCTGGACGAGAACCTGCGCCGGTTCAACGCCCAGGTGCCGTCCATCGTGCAGTGGGACGACCACGAGGTGCGCAACAACTGGTACCCGGGGCAGCGGATCGCCGACACGGACGCCCGGTACACGGAGAAGAGCGTCGACGTGCTGGCCGCCCGCGCGCGGCGCGCGTTCGGCGAGTACTTCCCGATGTCCACGCTGCGGCCGGGCGCCCGGGAGGGCCGGGTGTACCGGGTGCTGCGGCAGGGGCCGCTGCTCGACGTGTTCGTGCTGGACATGCGGACGTACCGCAACGCCAACTCCCCCGGCGACCAGACCGTGGACCCGCAGGGCATCCTCGGGCGTGAGCAACTGGAGTGGCTCAAGCGGGAGCTGTCGCGGTCGCGGGCGGTGTGGAAGGTGATCGCCGCCGACATGCCGATCGGTCTCGTCGTGCCCGACACGACCGAGGGCAGTCGACACGTCGAAGCGGTGGCCCAGGGCGACCCGGGGGCGCCGCTGGGGCGGGAGCTGCAGATCGCGGAGCTGCTGCGGTTCGTCAAGCACCGGCGGATCACCGGTACGGTGTGGCTGACGGCCGACGTGCACCACACCTCGGCGCAGCACTACCAGCCCTCGCGGGCCGCGTTCGACGACTTCGAGCCGTTCTGGGAGTTCGTCTCCGGTCCGCTGAACGCGGGCGCCTTCCCGGCCAGCGCGCTCGACGGCACCTTCGGCCCCGAGCGGGTGTGGGTGAAGGCGCCGAGCGCCTCGAACGTCTCGCCCGCCGGCGGTTACCAGTTCTTCGGCGAGGTCGACATCGACGGCGACAGTGGCGAGTTGACGGTGCGGATGCGGGAGCAGGACGGCACCGTGCTGTTCACGAAGACGCTGCGGCCGGGTCTGGTCGGCCAGTAACTTCGGTCGGCAACTCAACAAAACGGTCAGAAGCGCGCTTTACCCATCAGTCACAGTACGTTCGTGATCACGAAACACGGTTCCTTCACAGTGGCTGTATGAGTCGAGACATGTCTGAAGTGACGAACACCCCGCACGGCGGCCCCACGAACGGCCGCCGGGACCCGGCCGGACTCGCCGCACGGTGCACGGCGGCGTTCCACGCCTGGTGGGTACGCCGCCACGGCCACGCACCGCCGGCGCACGATACCGGCGGTGCCCCGCCGCCCTCCGCCGGGGCCGGCGGCAGCGTGCTGTGGCGGATGCGGACGACGGTGAAGGACGAACCGGGTGCGCTGGCCACGCTCTGCACGGCGCTGGCCGAGCGGCGGGTCGACATCCTGAGCCTGCAGACGCACCCGCTGGGCGAGGACACCGTCGACGAGTTCCTGCTGCGGGCGCCGGAGGGGACGGACCTCGTCGCCGCCGTGTCGCTCGCCGGGGGCGCGGACACCTGGACCGAGCGGGCCGACGCCCACGATCTGGTGGACGCGCCGACCCGGGTCCTCGGGCTGGCCGCCCGCACCGCACAGGACGCGGCCGAACTGCCGCTCGCGCTGCGCCAGCTGCTGGGCCGGTGCACGATCCGCTCCCTGCCGGGCGGCGGTCACCGGGCGGCCACGACCGTGCCCGAGGAGGGCTCCCTGGAGGACACCGTGATCCGGCTGCGCGCCCCGGAGGGCGGGGTGATCACCGTGGAGCGGCCGTATCTGCCGTTCACACCCACCGAGTTCGCCCGCGCGCGGGCACTCGTGGAGCTGGACGCCCGGCTCGGTCCGCGGATCCCGCGCGGTCGTGACGTCCTCACGCTGTCCGAGGGCAGTGCCGTCTCCGTGCGCCGCGCGGACACCGCCGATCTGGCGGCCGCGCGGGCGATGCACGAGCGGTGCTCCACCGAGACCCTGCGCATGCGGTACCACGGGCCGGTCGGCGACGCCGACCGCTATCTGAACCACCTGCTCAGCCCGCGCTTCGGCCGCACGCTCGCCGCGCAGACCGCCTCGGGCCGCATCGTCGGCCTCGGCCATCTGCTGTGGGACGGCGACGAGACCGAGGTCGCGCTGGTCGTGGAGGACGCCTGGCAACGCCGGGGCATCGGCTCCGAGCTGCTCACCCGGCTGGTGGCGATGGCGGCCGAGGACGGCTGCGCCCAGGTGTACGCCGTGACGCAGGCGTCGAACACCGGCATGGTCGCCGCGATGCGCGGCCTGGGGCTGCCGCTCGACTACCAGATCGAGGAGGGCACGCTGGTCGTCACGGCCCGCCTGGACGCCGCGGCGGACCGCCGCGCGGAGGAGGGACGGGAGCACGGCGAGCGGGTCGGCCGGTCGTAGCCCGTCACGCGCGCGCACGCGGCACCGGCACCGCGCGCGAGCACGAGGGCGCCGCGCGGGCGCGGGACGGCGGGGGCGATGGTCACGACGCGCCGGCCGGCACACGGCGAGCACGCGGACACGGGGCTCCGGGCGCCGCACGGCCGCGGGAGGACGACCACACCATGCCGACCGGCGCACAACGAGCGCGCGGGCACGGGATCCCAGCCGCCGCGCGGGCGTCCGGAAAGCGGTCCGGCGGTGCGATTCGCCGGGCCGTCCCCCGTGGACCCGGCCTCAGCCCCGGGCCGACGCCTCCGCCGGTGCGGGCGTTCCGGCTCCCTCCCCCAGGGCCGCGTCCAGATCGGCCCACAGGTCCTCGACGTCCTCCAGGCCGACCGAGAGCCTCAGCAGCCGGTCGCTCACCCCGGCGCCCCTGCGGTCGTCGGCGTCGACGATGCGGTGGCTGATGGAGGCCGGGTGCTGGATGAGGGAGTCCACACTGCCCAGGCTGACGGCCGGGGTGATCAGGCGTACGCCGGCGATCACCTCGTGCGGGTCCCCGTGCACTTCGAAGGAGACCATCGCCCCGCCGATGCGCGGATAGTGCACCCGGGCCACGCGCGGATCGGCGGCGAGCCGGCCGGCGAGTCCGACGGCGTTCGCGGACGCGGCCCGCACCCGTACCGGCAGGGTCGACAGGCCGCGCAGCAGCAGATATCCGGCCAGCGGGTGCAGCACGCCGCCCGTGGCGAACCGCACCTGGCGCAGCCGCCCGGCGAACTCCTCGTCGCAGGCCACCACGCCCGCCAGGACGTCCCCGTGCCCGCCGAGGTACTTGGTGGCACTGTGCAGCACCAGGCGCGCCCCGTGCTCGGCCGGACGCTGGAGGACCGGCGTGGCGAAGGTGTTGTCGACGAGCAGCGGCACGGAGCCGCAGGCGTGGGCGACGGCCCGCAGGTCGATCTCGGTGAGCGTGGGGTTGGCCGGGGTCTCCACGAGCACCAGGCCGGTGTCGGGGCGCAGCGCGTCGGCGACCCCGGCCGGATCGGTCCAGGTCACCTCGGAGCCGAGCAGCCCGGCGGTCAGCAGATGGTCGCTGCACCCGTACAGGGGACGTACGGCGACGACGTGCCGCAGCCCCGTCGAGCCGCGGACCAGCAGGACGGCGCTGAGCGCGGCCATGCCGCTGGCGAACGCCACCGCCGACTCGGTGCCTTCGAGCCGGGCCAGGGCGGTCTCGAAGCGGGCGACGGTCGGGTTGCCGAGCCGCCCGTAGACGGGCGGGCCCTCCGGCTCGGCGCCGGTGGCGGCGAAGGCGTCGATGCGGGCGGCCTCGGCGCGGCTGTCGTACGAGGGGTAGGTGGTCGACAGGTCGATCGGCGGGGCGTGCAGTCCCAGTCCGGCGAGGTCGTCGCGGCCTGCGTGCACGGCCTCGGTGGCGAGTGCGCGGGTGGTGCGTCGCGTGTCCATGCCCAAGTCCATGGACGGAAGGGTGAACACCGAACGGGTCGGAGGAGCAGAAGCCCGTGTTACGTTCGGCCAGTGGCCGAATCTGTCGTACTGGATCCGGTGGACCTCCATCTGTTGCGGCTGTTGCAGAACGACGCCCGGACGACGTACCGGGATCTCGCCGCGCAGGTCGGGGTCGCGCCGTCGACCTGTCTGGACCGGGTGACCCGGCTGCGCCGCTGTGGCGTGATCCTCGGGCACCGGCTGAAGCTGGATCCCGCCAGACTGGGGCGCGGGCTCCAGGCGTTGCTGTCGGTGCAGGTCAGACCGCACCGGCGGGAACTGGTGGGGCCGTTCGTGGAGCGGATCCGGGCGCTGCCGGAGTCGCTGACCGTGTTCCACCTGACCGGCCCCGACGACTATCTGGTGCATGTCGCGGTCGCGGACATGGCGGATCTGCAGCGGCTGGTGCTCGACGAGTTCACCGCCCGGCGGGAGGTGGCCCGCGTGGAGACCCGGCTGATCTTCCAGCAGTGGGACTGCGGCCCTCTGCTGCCGCCTTCGCCCACAGCTCAAACCGGGTGACGTGCGAGGGGCCGCGTACCAGGATGGTCCGCATGCCTCAGACCAACAGCGCGCTTCCCCGTCAGGTCGCCGACACCTACGTCGACGAGCTCATCGCCCTCGACCCGGTCACCGGAACGTTCCTCGGAGTGAAGGAGAGCTCCTCCCGGCTGCCCGATCTCTCGCCCGCCGGACAGGAGGCGCTCGCCGAGCTCCAGCGGGCCACCCTCGCGCGGCTCGACGAGGCCGAGCGGCGGCCCGGCGCGGACAGCGACATCGAGCGCCGCTGCGCCCGCCTGCTGCGCGAGCGGCTCACCGCCGAACTCGCCGTGCACGAGGCCGACGAGGGCCTGCGCGCGGTCGGCAACCTGGGCACGGTCGCGCATTCGGTGCGCGAGGTGTTCACCGTGACGCCGGCCGAGACGGAGGAGGACTGGACGGCGATCGCCGAGCGGCTGCGCGCGGTGCCGGCCGCGCTGGCGGGCTACCGGGAGTCCCTCGCGCTGGGCCTGGAGCGCAAGCTGTACGCGGCTCCGCGCCCGACGGAGACGTTCATCGGGCAGCTCGGCGAGTGGGCGGACACCGGTGAGGGCCGGGGCTGGTTCGAGGACTTCGCCGCCGCGGGACCGGACGCGCTGCGCGCGGAGCTGGACGAGGGCGCCCGCGCGGCGACCGCGGCCGTCGTGGAGCTGCGGGACTGGATGCGCGACGTGTACGCGCCGGCCATCGAGGGCGCGCCGAACACGGTGGGCCGGGAGCGGTACGCCCGCTGGGCCCGCTACTACAACGGGACCGATCTCGACCTGGACGAGGCGTACGCGTACGGCTGGTCGGAGTACCACCGGCTGCTCGGCGAGATGAGGAAGGAGGCCGAGAAGATCCTGCCGGGAGCCGCCACGCCGTGGGTGGCGCTGGCGCACCTGGACGAGCACGGCCGGCACATCGAGGGCGTCGACGAGGTCCGCGCGTGGCTCCAGGGCGTGATGGACCGGGCGATCGAGTCCCTGGACGGCACGCACTTCGACCTCGCGGAGCGGGTACGGAAGGTGGAGTCGCGGATCGCGCCGGCGGGCAGTGCGGCGGCGCCGTACTACACGCCCCCGTCGGAGGACTTCTCCCGGCCGGGCTGCACCTGGCTGCCCACGATGGGCCTGACCCGCTTCCCGGTCTACGACCTGGTCTCCACCTGGTACCACGAGGGCGTCCCCGGCCATCACCTGCAGCTCGCGCAGTGGGTGCACGTGGCCGAGAACCTCTCCCGCTACCAGGCCTCGGTGGGCGGGGTCAGCGCCAACGCGGAGGGCTGGGCGCTGTACGCGGAGCGGCTGATGGACGAGCTCGGGTTCCTCGCGGACGCGGAGGAGCGGCTGGGCTACCTGGACGCGCAGATGATGCGGGCGGCCCGGGTCATCGTCGACATCGGCATGCACCTGGAGCTGGAGATTCCGGCGGACTCGCCGTTCCGCCCGGGCGAGCGCTGGACGCCCGAGCTGGCCGAGGAGTTCTTCGGGGCGCACAGCAGCCGCCCGGCGGACTTCGTGGAGAGCGAGATGACCCGGTATCTGACGATCCCGGGCCAGGCGATCGGCTACAAGCTGGGCGAGCGGGCGTGGCTGCTGGGCCGGGAGAAGGCCCGCGAGCGGCACGGCGACGCCTTCGACCTCAAGGCGTGGCACATGGCCGCCCTGTCCCAGGGTTCGCTGGGCCTGGACGACCTGGTGGACGAGCTGTCGGCGCTGTGAGCCGGTCCGGCGCCGTCAGCGCCTGAAGCCGCCCTCGGAGTCGATGACCTGACCGGTGATCCAGTCCGCCTCGTCCGTGGCCAGCCACGCGATGAGGCGGGCGGGGTCGTCGGGCATGCCCCAGCGGCCGGCGGGGAAGAGGGCGGCGATGGCGTCGTAGGTGTCGCCGGTCAGGTAGTCCGTGTCCACGGGGCCGGGGTTGACGGTGTTCACGGTGACCGCGTGCTCGGCCAGGGTGGTGGCCAGGGAGCGGGTGATGGAGGCGAGGGCGCCCTTCTGGAGGGCGTAGGCGATCTCGCCCGGCATGCCGCCGGCGATGTCCTGCCCGGAGGTCATCATCACCACGCGCCCGCCCGGGGTGCGCGGCGGCAGGGCTGCGCGGTGCCGGGCGTGGGCCTGGACGAGCAGCAGCACCGAGCGGGCGTCGACGGCCCAGTGCGCGTCGAGCACGGCGGCGTCGATCGTGTCGAGGTCGCCGTCGGAGCCGCTGAGGGCGTGGTTGGCGACGAGGATGTCGAGCCGTCCGCCGAGCGCCTCGGTCGCGCGGGCGTGCAGTTCGGCGGGGGCCGTAGGGTCGGTGAGGTCGCCGGGACCGGCGAGCACGGTCGCATCGGGGTCGCCGAGGGCGTCGCGCACGGAGGCGGTCACGGCCTCGGGCCGGTCTGCGCCCCAGGGCATGGCGGCGTCGTGCGGCACGTGGTGGTGCAGGTAGACGCTCGCCCCGTAGGCGGCGAGACGCCGGGCCACGGCATGACCGATGCCTCCGCGCCGGCTGGCCCCGGTGACCAGCGCGGTCCGGCTCCGCAGGGGCAAGGGGTCACGGCGGAGTGCCTCGGGCGTGGGGTGCGGGAGCTTGGGCATGATCGTCCATGATGCGGGGCCGGGCGGGCCGGCGCACGCGAATATCGGCCGGACGATCCGCCCGCTCGGCGGTACGGTCGCCGCCGTCCCTGGTCCGTGCGCGCCGTGGCCGTCCACGGTGCGCACGGACCAGGGACGGCGGGACCGGCCGCCCACGGTGCGTGCGGACCGGGACCGGCGGGGCCGGCCGCCCACGGGCGCGACCGCCGTGACGGCGGGCCGCCCGTCAGGGCAGCGGTCGGAGCTGGACGAGGACCAGCCAGGTTTCCGGGCCCGGCTGGACCCGGGCCGCGCGGACCGCGTAACGGCCCGGAGCGAGCGTGAGGCTCACATGGTCGGTGCCCGTGGAGCCGGTACCGGGCCAGGCCGCGTCGAACAGGACGACCGTGCCGGGCACCTTCCAGTGCACCTCGGGCTGCCACCGCGCGGTGTGCAGCGCGGCCGGGAGGCTCGCCAGGAGTTCCGCCTCGGAGTCACCGGCGATCCAGCGGACGAGGGTGCCGTGCTCGGGGAGGAAGGCGGTCGCGGCGGGCTCGTCGCCCAGGACCAGGGCCGTCGCGTCGCCGACCGGAAGAAGCCCGACGAGTCCGTCCACCTCGCAGGCCCGGTCGTAGTCCGAGGCCGTCTCGTCGCCGTCGGCACCCGTCCAGAACGGCAGCACCGTCTCCGGCACCGCGACGAGCGGCCCGCCGCCCGACTCCACCCACTCGACCGTGACCGGCTCCGCGTATCGCACCATGCGCAGAACCTACCGGGCCGACTCCCTTACCGGGACCGGGGGTTCAGCATCCGCAGTCGCCGGCGCCCACGGGCGCCGTCAGCGGGTCGGGGGCGCGGCGCTCCCGGTCCCGCCGGGTCTCGAACTCGAAGCCCTCACGCACCCAGTACTCGAATCCGCCGAGCATCTCCTTGACCCGGTAGCCGAGTTCGGCGAGGGCGAGCGCGGCTCGGGCGGCGCCGTCGCAGCCGGGACCCCAGCAGTACGTCACGACCGGGACCGACGGGTCCAGGAGCTCCGCGGCCCGCTCGGGGACGAGCGCGGTGGGAAGGTGCACCGCGCCGGGGACATGGCCCTGGTCCCAGGCCTCGGTGGAGCGGGAGTCCACCAGGACGAACCCGGGGTCCCCGCCGGCCGCGAGCGCGGCGGCCACGTCGGAGACGTCGGTGTGGAAGGCGAGGCTCGCGCGGAAGTGGGCTGCGGCCTCCGCCGGGGAGGCGGGGGCGACGCGCAGGACGGAGTTCACGGTGGTGGTCATGGGAGAGAAACTACGGCCGCGGAAGCCGGTCCTGAAGCGGAGACCCCCGGCCTTCACCTTGATCCGCAGGGGATTCCCCTGCTACTTCTCCTGCATGACCGCGTATTCCCCGGACGCCACCGACTGGCGCATCCTCGACGTCCTCCAGCGGGAGGGACGGGCCAGTTTCGCCGAACTCGCCCGTGCCGTCTCGATGTCCGCGAGCGCGGTCACCGAGAGAGTGCGCCGCATGGAGGAGGCCGGGATCATCCAGGGCTACGCGGCGGTGGTGGACCCGGAACGGATCGGGCTGCCGATCCTGGCCTTCGTACGGCTGCGCTACCCGACCGGGAACTACAAGCCGTTCCACGACCTCGTCGCCGTGACGCCCGAGGTCCTGGAGGCGCACCACGTGACGGGCGAGGACTGCTTCGTCATCAAGGTCGCCGCCCGTTCGATGCGGCACCTGGAGGAGGTGGCGGGCCGGATCGGCACCCTCGGCTCGGTGACCACCAGCGTCGTCTACTCCTCGCCGCTGCCGCGCCGCCCGCTGGGGCGCTGAACCGCGGCCCTCAGCGGGTGCCGTGCCGGCGCAGCTCCGAGCCCGAGCGTCCCTTCACGACCTCCAGCCGGGCGTGTATCCGGCGCCGCAGATCGCCGACATGGCTGACGATGCCCACGCTGCGGTCGCGTTCGCGCAGGGAGTCCAGGACGTCCAGGACCTCGTCGAGGGTCTGGTCGTCGAGGCTGCCGAAACCCTCGTCGATGAAGAGGGTGTCCAGCCGGACCCCGCCCGCCTCGTCGGTGACCACGTCCGCGAGACCGAGCGCCAGGGCGAGCGAGGCGAAGAAGGTCTCGCCGCCCGAGAGGGTCGCGGTGTCGCGCTCCCGTCCGGTCCAGGCGTCGACCACGTGCAGTCCGAGTCCGCTGCGGCCGCGGCCGGTGCGGTCGTCGGAGTGGACGAGGGTGTACCGGCCGGACGACATGCGGTGCAGCCGTACGGTCGCGGCGGCGGCGACCTGTTCCAGGCGGGCGGCGAGGACGTACGACTCCAGGCGCATCTTCCTTTCGTTGTCCGCCGAGGTGCCCGCGGTGAGTCCGGCCATACGGGCCACCCGCTCGTACTCCTCGCGCAGGGGACCCAGCCGGCGCACCGAGGCGGCGGCCCGCGCGGAGAGCCGGTCGAGTTCGGCGCAGCGCCGTTCGGCGGCGTCCCGCGCGGAGACCGCCTCACGCACCCTGCGGTCCGCGTCCTCGGCGGCCCGCTGCGCGGAGCCGAGGTCGGCGGGCGGCCGCTGTGCGGCGGCGACGGTCTCCGGCTCGGCGAGGACGGCCCGTACGGCGGCCTCCTCGTGCTGCCAGGCGTCCAGGCGCCGCTGGAGTTCGCGGTGGGCCGCGTCGTCGAGGAGGGCTTCGGCGGCGGCCTCCGGGGTGTCGAAGCCCGCGCGGAAGGCGGCGTCGGCGAGCCGGGCGTCGGCCTCCTTGAGCCGCTGGGCCGCTTCCTCGGCGGCGCGGGCGGTGTCGGCGGCGTCCGTGAGCAGTCCGACGCTCCGCTCCAGCTGCGCGGCGCGCGCGGCCACGCTGGTGGCGTCCCCCCGCGCCTGCGCCAGCTCCTCCTCCAGCGCGGCGTGTTCGCGGTCCAGCCGCTCGCGGTGGCCCACGCGGGAGGCGGCCCGGACGGCCGCCTCCCGCTGGGCGGTGATCCGCAGCTCGTGCTCGTCCTCCGCGCGGCGCAGCCGTTCCTGCTCGGCGTGCAGCACGGAGGCCGCGTCCCGCGCCTGCGCGTACTGCCGCTCCAACTCGTCCACCGCGCGGGAGAGCTGTTCGGTGGCGCCGTCCCCGGCTTCGGCGCTCGCGGCGGCCAGTGCCTCCCTCAGGGCGCCGAGCCGCTGTTCGGCCTGCGCGCGCTGGTCGTCGGCGCGCTGGTGGCCGGCGAGGGCGCGTTCCTCCGTCTCACGGTCGACGTGCCCGGCGTCCTTGCGGGCGGGGTCGGGGTGTTCGGTGGCGCCGCAGACCGCGCAGGGTTCGCCGTCGGTGAGACCGGCGGCCAGTTCGGCGGCGATGCCGTTCAGCCGCTGTTCCTTGAGGTCGAGCCAGTGCTGCTTCGCCGCGAGCGCCCGCTCCCGGGCGGCGCGGACCTGCTCCTCGGCCGTTTCCGTCTCCCCGGCCAGCCGGTCGCGCAGCCGCGCGGCGTTCAGCCGCTGCCGTGCGGGGTCGCGCCGCACGGCGAGTTCACGGGCCGTGGTCGCGGCCTGCTGAGCGGACTCGATGCCGGCCTGCAGACCCGCGCGGGTCTCCTCCCAGTCCGCGAGCCAGGTCTCCGCGTCCTCCCGCGCCTCCTCGTCGGCACGTTCCTGGCGGTCCAGGTCGGCGCGCTCACCGAGGAGTTCCGTCAGCCGCCGCTCGGCGCGGCGGGCCGACTCCAGCCCGCCCAGTTCCTCGGCGGCCCGGCGGGCGGCGGCCGCGAGCCCGGCCGCCCCCGCGTCCGCGAGGGGCGCCGGGAGCAGGGCACGCGCGCGCAGCTCGGCACCGGCCGCCCGTGCGTGCTCGGCCCCGGCGGAGTCCCGCAGCTCCAGGGCGGGGGCGACGGTCTCGGCCTTGCGGGCCCGCTCCATGCGGGTCCGCTCCTCGTGATGAACGCCGGACCGCTCCCGAAGCCGGTCCGCCCGCTCCCGTGCCTCGGCGAACCGCCGTTGCAGCCGGTCCCGTTCGCGTACGGCGTCCAGGGCGCGGCCGGCGCCGGCGAGGGCGGACTCGGCGGTGGCGAGGCGGCAGCGGGCGGCGGTGAGCTGTTCCCGCGCGGTGCTGCGGGCGACGGCGGCGGCGGACAGCACGGCCTCGGCCAGTCCCGGTTCGCCCGGCGTGAGCTCGGGCAGTTCCATGGAGCCGCCCGCGGCCTGCTGCATCCGGTGCGCGTCGGCGAGCAGGTCGGCGTCGCCCTCACGCACCCGGGACTCGGCGGCCCGCCGGCGTTCGGCGAGGCGCTTCTCGACGTCGGCGAAGCGACGGGTGTCGAAGAGGCGGCCCAGCAGCTTGCCGCGGGCCTCGGCGTCGGCGCGCAGGAAGCGCGCGAAGTCGCCCTGGGGCAGCAGCACGACCTGGCAGAACTGCTCCCGGCTCATGCCGAGGAGCTGGGTGATCTCCTCGCCGATCTCCTGGTGCGAGCGGCTGAGGTCCTTCCAGGTGCCCGAGGCGGCGTCGCGTTCGCGCAGCCAGGTCTGGGCCTTGTCCACCGTGGTGCCCGCGCGGCGGCCCTTCTTGGGACGCTCCCAGGGCGGCTGCCGGGTGATCTCCAGCCGGCGTCCGGCGACGGTGAGTTCGAGGGTGACCTCGGTGCGGACGCCCGGGGCGGCGTGATCGCTGCGCAGGGTCATGCCCTGACCGCTCTGCCGGGCGCCGGGGACGGAACCGTACAGCGCGTAGCAGACGGCGTCCAGGACGGAGGTCTTGCCGGCGCCGGTGGGGCCGTGCAGCAGGAAGAGCCCCGCGGCGGACAGCTCGCCGAAGTCGACGCTCTGGGTGTTCCCGAACGGCCCGAAGGCCGTCATGTCCAGCCGGTGCAGCCTCACCGCGCCACCTCCCGCACCGCGTCGTCCGCGCGGACCGCGTCGAAGGCGTCCCGCAGGACGGCCCGTTCGTGCGGGTCGGGTCCCGCGCCGCGCACATGGGCGACGAAGTCCTCGGCGATCTGCTGGTCGTCGCGGCCGGCGAGGCGGCGGGCGTAGGAGACCGCGGGGTCGTCCGCCGTCCGGGCCGGGTCGAAGACGAGGCTGAGGGTGTGCGGGAAGCGCTCGGTGAGCCGGGCCATGGGGTCGGCCGGGCGGACCGGGTCGGTGAGGGTCGCCTCGACCCACGCCTCCGTGTGCGGTGCCAGCGCGGGGTCGGCGAGCAGTTCCTCGAGGGTGCCGCGGATCCGGGCCAGCGGGCGCGGCACCGGGCAGTCCACGCGCTCGGCGGTGACCGCCCCGTCGGCGGCCAGGTCGACGAGCCACATGCTCTTGCGGTGGCCGGCCTCGGAGAAGGAGTACGGCAGCGGGGAGCCGGAGTAGCGCACCCGCTCGGTGAGGGTCTGGCAGCCGTGCAGATGCCCCAGCGCCACGTAGTCGACGCCGTCGAACACCCCGGCGGGCACGGCGGCCACCCCGCCGACGGTGATGTCCCGCTCGCTGTCGCTGGGTTGGCCGCCGGTGACGAAGGCGTGCGCGAGGACGACCGAGCGGGTGCCGGGCGCGCGGGTGGCGAGGTCCGCGCGGACGCGGTCCATGGCGGCGGCGAGCACCGTCTCGTGACCGGCCTTCTCCACCGCGAACTCGTCCTTCACCAGCGCGGGTTCGAGGTACGGCAGCCCGTAGAAGGCGACGTCCCCGTGCTCGTCGGACAGCACCACGGGCGTGCCGCACGCGGACGGTTCGGTCCGCAGATGGATGCCGGCGCCCCCCATGAGCCCGGCGCCGACGCCGAGACGGCGGGCCGAGTCGTGGTTGCCGGAGATCATCACCGTCGGCACCCCGAGGCCGGCGAGACGGTGCAGGGCGTCGTCGAACAGCTCGACCGCGGCGAGCGGCGGCACCGCGCGGTCGTACACGTCTCCCGACACGACCACCGCGTCCACCTCGCGCTCACGCACGGTGCCGACGAGGTGGCCGATGAACTCGGCCTGGGCACCGAGCATGCCGACCCGGTGGAAGGACCGGCCGAGGTGCCAGTCGGAAGTGTGCAGCAGTCTCATGATCCCCGCAGCGTAACCGGAGGGCCCGACAGCACGGGCGGTAACTCCCGTATCGCTCCGTCATGACCCGGTGCGCATTCCTCCTTCATGCCCTCAAAAGGGTTGAACACGGACCGGTCACGCGTCCCCGTACGCCTCCCCGCCCAGTTCGAACCGGGCCGTCCCGGCGGTGATGTCGGCGAGCCACGCGCGGAAGGCGGGCACGTCGGCGTCCGGGAGGCCGATCTCGATCGTGACCTCCTCGCCGTAGCGCACGTCGCGCACCTCGCGTCCGGTGGCGCGCAGGTCGTTCTCGACCTTGCCGGCCCGCTGGTGGCCGACGGTCACGGTGGCCAGCCGGAAGCGGCGCCGGGTGATCGTGCCGAGGGTGTCCAGTGCCTCGCCGACGGCGCCGCCGTACGCGCGGATGAGGCCGCCGGCGCCGAGCTTGACGCCGCCGTAGTAGCGGGTGACGACGGCGACGACGTACCGCATGTCGCGGCGGAGCAGCATCTGGAGCATGGGGACGCCGGCGGTGCCGCCGGGCTCCCCGTCGTCGCTGGCCTTCTGGGTGGAGGCGTCGGCGCCGATGACGTACGCCCAGCAGTTGTGGGTGGCGTCGGCGTGCTCCTTGCGGACGGCCGCGACGAAGTCCTGCGCCTCCTGCTCGGTGGCCGCCGGGGCGAGGGCGCACAGGAAGCGGGAGCGGTTGATCTCGGTCTCGTGCACACCCGCGCGGGCGACGGTGCGGTACTCGTCCTGCATCCGGCCAGCCTATGCGTCTCCGCGCGGGCTACCGGTGCCCGCCCCGGGGCACGGTCAGCGACGTCAGGAGGGCGGCACCGGGGGTGAGGTCCCGCCATGCGGCGCCGCGCCAGGACAGTACGGCGATCGCGGAGGTGGGGAACTTGGCGCGGACGCGGTCCAGGGTGTCGTCCAGGCCGTCGCCGGCCAGGGTCAGGACGAGGTCCTCCAGCCCCGGATTGTGTCCGATCAGCAGCAGCGTCTCGACCTCGGCCGGTGTCTCGCGCACCACGTCCAGCAGTTCGGGGACGTCGGCGTGGTACAGGCGGGGGTCGTGGCGGACCGGCGGGGGTGTGCCCCACTGCGCGGCGGCCAGCTCCCAGGTGCGGCGGGCCCGGACGGCGGTGGAGCACAGCGCGAGGCCCGGCAGGCAGTCGGCCTCGGCGAGGGCGCGTCCGGCGGCGGGTGCGTCCCGGAGGCCGCGCGGGGCGAGGGGGCGCTCGTGGTCGGTGACGCCCTCCGGCCGGGCGGACTTGGCGTGGCGCAGGACGACCAGGCGGCGCAGCGGTCCCGGTCCGGCACGCTCGATCATGCCGGGGATCCCAGGTCCCGGGTGAGGTCGAGACCGAGCAGCCGGTCGGCGTAGGCGTACGTCTCGAAGCGGGCGCCGTCCGCCAGGCCGGGGTCCGTCTCCACCGCGCGGAGGACGCCCAGCACGCCGGCCGTGTCGAGATCGTCCTCCCACGCGGTGCGCAGATCGGCGCGTACCGCGTCGGGGACCGGCTTCGAGGGCCGTCGCGCCCAGTCGGCGACCGCGCGGCGCCAGCGGCCGAGGGTTCCGGCGGCGTCGCCCAGGGCGGCCGGGCCGATCGTCACGGGCTCGCTTCTGGGGCGGGCGAGCAGGGCCAGGCGCAGGGCGGCGGGGTCGGCGCCGGCCGCCTCCCCGTGCGCGGGGGCCACGGCGACGCGCACTCCGTCGGGTGTCGCGCCGCCCTCGCTCACCACGTGCAGTACCTGGGCCTCGCCCAGGCCGGTGCCGGTGTCCCCGCCGTCCTCGAAGGGCCGGACCCCGAGGGCCGCGCCCGCCGCGCGGAGTTCCGCCCGCCGCCGATCGCCGGTGAGCAGCGCCCAGACCGGCGTGCCGCCGAGTTCCAGGGCGCGTACGAGCAGGTCGGCGACGAGCAGCACACGCAGGTTCGTCGGGTCGGACCCCTGGGTGTGGGCCTCGACCCGGATCAGGCCCCGCCGGGCGGGGGCGGCGTCCACGGGTTCGCCGGTTCGGGCGTCGGTGATGCGCAGCACGAGGCGAGCGTAGGCGCGTGAGCGGGCGTACGCAGGTATCCGGGCCGCTTTTCGGGTCGCCGTGTGCGGTTCCCGGCGCCGGGCGGCCCGGTGGCCGGTACAGTCCACCCCCCGGCGGAGGACGGGCGGTTCCGGGAATCACCACGCGTCCCGCTTCGTTGTGCGGGGCGACAGCTCTTTCACGACTCCCGGGAGGCCTACGGTGTACGGCGACGAGGCGACGGTCCGCAAGATCCTCACCGGACTCGGTGACACCTGGGCCGTGGTCGGCCTGTCGTCGAACCGGCAGCGCGCGGCGTACGGGGTCGCCCAGGTGCTCCAGCGGTTCGGCAAGCGGGTGGTACCGGTGCACCCGAAGGCCGAGACCGTGCACGGCGAGCAGGGCTACGCCTCCCTCGCGGACATTCCCTTCCCGGTGGACGTCGTGGACGTGTTCGTCAACAGTGACCTGGCCGGGGCCGTCGCGGACGAGGCGGTGGCCAGGGGTGCCGGGGCGGTGTGGTTCCAGCTCGGCGTCATCGACGAGGCGGCCTACGAGCGGACCCGCGCGGCGGGCCTGGAGATGGTGATGGACCGCTGTCCGGCGATCGAGATACCCCGGCTCGGTTAGGACCTGTCCCGGGGGCGCCGGGCCGCCATAATGGCGCGATGGACGAGCGTTCCCCCCGCCTCGACTCCCTTTCCTCGCGACGCTTTCCGGTCGTCGTCGTGGGTGCCGGGCCCGCCGGGCTCACCGTGGGCAACATCCTGCGGGCGGCCGGTCTGGAGTGCCTGGTCCTGGAGACGGAGAGCCGGGAGGTCATCGAGCGGCGGCCGCGGGCCGGGGTGATCGAGGAGTGGGCGGTACGGGGTCTGGAGCGGCGGGGTCTCGCGCGGAACCTGCTGGAGCGGGCCGGTCTGCACACCGCGTGTGAGTTCCGCTTCGGCGGGGAGCGGTACCGCTTCTCCTACCGGGAGCTGGCGGGGAGTCACCACTGGGTGTATCCGCAGCCGTCGCTGGTGACGGACCTGGTGCGGGAGTACGCGGACGTGCGGCGCGGAGCCGTGCGGTTCGGTGTGCGCGACGTGCGGCTGCACGACCTGGACGGCGGCCGTCCCTCGGTGTCGTACGTCTGTCCGGAGACCGGTCGGCGGGAGGTCGTCGCCTGTGACTTCGTCGCGGGCTGCGACGGAGCCCGCGGGGTGACCAGGGCCGCCCTCGCTCCGGAGCGGGTCCGGGTGGCACGGCACGACTACGGCATCGGCTGGCTGGCCCTGCTCGCCGAGGCTCCGCCGTCCGCCGACTGCGTCCTGTTCGGCTGCCATCCGGACGGCTTCGCCGGTCAGATGCCCCGCAGCCCCGAGGTGACCCGCTACTACCTGCAGTGCCCGCCCGGCGACGACCCGGACGCCTGGCCGCACGAGCGGGTCTGGGCTGAGCTGCGGCGCCGTCTCGGGGCGGCCGGAGCGGCCCCGATCGCCGAGGGGCGGCTGATCGAGAAGCGCGTGCTGGACATGCACGACTACGTCACCGAGCCGATGGCGTCCGGCCGGCTCTTCCTGGCCGGGGACGCGGCCCACCTGGTCGCGCCGATCGCCGCCAAGGGCATGAACCTCGCCCTGCACGACGCGTTCCTGCTCGGCGACGCGCTGGTCGCCCGACTGGCCGAGGGCGACGACAGCGGACTGGCCGGTTACTCGCAGGAGTGTCTGCGGCGCGTGTGGGACTACCAGGAGTTCTCGCAGTGGCTGTCGGAGCTGTACCACGGCAGTGCGGCGGGCGACCCCTTCCGCGCGGGCACCACGGCCGCCCGGCTGCGCCGCCTGTTCTCCTCCCCCGCCGCCGCTGCCGCCTTCGCGGAGCAGTACCTGGGCACGGCCGCGCGGTACTGAGGCGGGCCCGTCAGTCGTGCGGAGGCCGGTCGCCGATCCGGTGGTCGGCCACGTTCAGCGCCTCGTCCACCAGCCGCCGCAGATGGCCGTCGCGCAGGGAGTAGATCACCCGGCGGCCCTTCTTGCGGGTGTCCACGAGACCCGCGAGCCGCAGCCGCGCCAGATGCTGGCTGACCGCGGGCCGGGCCGCGCCGCAGGCCTCGGTGAGCGTGGTGACATCGGCCTCGCCGCCGGTCAGGGCGTGCAGCAGGGTCAGCCGGGTGCGGTCGCCGAGCAGGGCGAGCAGTTCCGCCGCGAGCGCGAAGTGCTCCTCGCCGGGTGTGCGCGGGTGCGCGTCGTGCGCAGGTGACAGGTGCATGCGTGCGCTCATACGCACATAATGGCGGGGTGGGCGCCGCCGCGTCCACCCGCGCACCGGAAGGGGACGACCATGAGCGACCGCCACCACCGTCATGAGCACGGGCACCACCGGGCTTCGCCGCTCCACCGCCTCGCCCACCTCCTCACTCCGCACTCCCACGAGACGGCCGACAGGCTCGACTCCGCGCTGGAGTCCTCGGCCCGGGGCATGCGCGCCCTGTGGGTCTCGCTCGCGGTGCTGGGCGTGACGGCGCTGGCGCAGGCGGCCGTGGTGGCCGTGTCGGGCTCGGTGGCGCTGCTCGGCGACACGGTGCACAACGCGGCGGACGCGCTGACCGCCGTGCCGCTGGGTATCGCCTTCGTCCTGGGGCGGCGCGCCGCCACCCGCCGCTTCACCTACGGCTACGGGCGCGCGGAGGACCTGGCGGGCATCGCGATCGTGCTGACGATCGCCGCGTCCGCGGCCTTCGCCGGCTGGACGGCGCTCGACCGGCTGCTGGACCCGCGCCCGGTCGCGCACGTCCCGGTGGTCGCCGTCGCGGCGCTGGCCGGGTTCGCGGGCAACGAGTGGGTGGCCCGGTACCGCATCCGGGTCGGGCGTGACATCGGCTCGGCCGCGCTGGTCGCCGACGGGCTGCACGCCCGTACGGACGGGTTCACCTCGCTGGCGGTGCTGCTGGGCGCCGGCGGCTCGGCCCTGGGGTGGCGGTACGCGGACCCGGTGGTGGGGCTGGCGATCACGGCGGCGATCGTGTTCGTGCTGCGGGACGCCGCGCGGGAGGTGTTCCGGCGGGTGATGGACGCCGTCGACCCGGCGCTGGTGGACCGGGCCGAGCGGGCCCTGACGGCGGTTCCGGGGGTACGCGGGGTGGGTGAACTGCGGCTGCGCTGGATCGGCCACCGGCTGCGCGCGGAGGTGGCGGTCGTGGTGGACGGCGGGGCGACGGTGCGCGAGGCCCATCGCGTCGCCGTCGAGGCCGAGCACGCGCTGCTGCACGCCGTCCCCCGGCTGACCGCGGCCCTGGTCCACGCCGACCCGGAACCGGTGCCCGGCGCGGCGGATCCGCACCTGCCGCTCGCCCACCACGCGGTGCGGTGAGCTCAGGCCGCTCCCTGCCCTTCCGGCACGACCGCTCAGGCCGCTCCCAGTCCCTCCAGCACGACCGCTCCGGGCAGCTCCGCGAACGCCTTGCCCGGCACCAGCAGCTTGCCGCGCCGCCGGCCGCTGCCGACGAGCACGTACGGCAGGTCCACGACGGCCGCGTCCACCAATACCGGCCAGTCGCCGGGCAGTCCGACCGGGGTGATGCCGCCGTACTCCATGCCGGTCTCCCCCGTGGCCGTGTCCATCGGGGCGAAGGACGCCTTGCGGGCGCCGAGGTGACGCCGTACGACGCCGTTGACGTCGAGCCGGGTGGTGGACAGGACGACACAGGCGGCGAGTGTGGTCTCTCCGCCGCGCTTGCCCGCCACCACCACGCAGTTCGCCGACCGCTCCAGCAGCTCTTGGCCGTAGTGCTCGACGAAGACGGCGGTGTCCGCCCAGCGCGGATCGGTGTCGACGTAGAGGATCTGGTCCGCGGGGACGCTGCCGCTCCAGGCGCGGACGGCGGCGGCGACCGGGGCGGTCAGCTCGTCGAGGCAGTCGGGGGTGGGGGTGGCGTGGTCGAAGTCTCCGATGGGTGCGCGCATGGCCGCACCGTAACAGGGGCGCCTCAGTGCACGGGAGGCACCGAGACCGTCATGATCATCTCCATCGGGGCGTCGCCCCGATTGCCGTACGTGTGCGGTGTGTCGGCCTCGAAGGAGGCACTGGCGCCGGCCGGCACCCGGTGCTCCGCTCCGTCGACGGTGAGGGTCAGTTCCCCGGACGTGACGTGGACGAGTTCGACCGTGCCGGCGGGGTGCGGGTCGGAGTCGCTGCTCTCGCCCGGCATGAGCCGCCAGTCCCACATCTCCAGCGGGCCGGGCGCCTCGGTGCCGGCGAGCAGCCGGCTGTAGCTGCCGCCCTCGGTGTGCCACAGCCGCACGGTCTGGTCGGCGGGGACGATCCGGACCTCCGGGCCACGCTCGTAGTCGAGCAGGGTGGGGACGCTGACGCCGAGCGCGTCGCCGATCTTGACGACCGTGCCGATGCTCGGGTTGGTGCGGGCCTGTTCGATCTGGATGAGCATGCCGCGGCTGACACCGGCCCGCGCGGCGAGCGCGTCCAGCGTGAAGCCGCGCTCGGTGCGCCAGCGTCTGACGTTGCGCGCCAGGGACTGGGTCAGCAGGTCGAGGTCCGACACGTTCCGTCCGTTCCGTCCAGCATGTGGGGCGACCGGGGCTCTGTGTCCGGCTGCCGCGGGGCGGACCCGGTCGTCCGTCGCACTGTACTGCGACCGGAATCGGCGCCGCCCACGACCGGGTGAGGACGGCTCAGCCCTCGGGTTCCAGCTCGGCGAGCCGGACCGCGTCCTCCTCGTCCAGCTCCGCGAGCCGTGCGACGTCCTCCTCGTCCAGCTCCGACAGCGCCCGCAACTGCTCCGGGGTGATGCCCTCCGGGATCGGTACGGGCGCCGGGGTGCGCAGCGGCGGCTGCCAGCCGTCGGCGGGGGTCCAGCGGCGTACGACACGGGCCGGGGCGCCCGCGACCACGGCGTGGTCGGGCACCGTGCCCCGGACCACCGCGCCCGCGGCCACCACCACGTTCCGCCCGACGCGTGCCCCCGGCAGGATCACCGCGCCGGTGCCGATCCAGCAGCCGGGGCCGATCTCCACCGGCTCCATCCGCGGCCACTGCTTGCCGATGGGTTCGTGCGGATCGTCGTAGGAGTGGTTGGTGGAGGTGACGTAGACGTACGGTCCGAAGTAGCAGTCGTTGCCGATGGTGACCGTCGTGTCGGCGATGACGTGGCTGCCGCGGCCCAGCACGACCCCGTCGCCGATGCGCAGGATCGGCTCGGGGCCGAGGTCGAGGCCGGGCATCAGACCGGCGGTGAGGGTGACCTGCTCGCCGACGATGCAGTGCGCGCCGATCCGGATCCAGGGTTCACCGAAGACCGTGCCGAGCGGGAAGGCGAGCCTGGTACCTGTTCCCATCGCCCCGAAGCGGAAGCGGCCGGGGTGCTCGGCGGTCACCGAGCCCGTGCGCTGCGCCCAGGCCCAGCCCGCGTGGACCGCGCGCTGAGCGAGGCGGCGCGGCCAGGACGAGAACGTGTTCTTGCGCTTCGGCACCCGCTCACCGTAGTCGGCGGGCACCCCGGGGACGGGCCCACGCCCCTGTGATCTTCACCCCACCGGGCCGGCGTACGGTGCGGGGTGTCTACGACGTCGTGTGGAGGAGAGGGCGATGACGCACCGCGCGCTGATCACGGGTATCGGGGGCAAGGAGCCGAAGGTGGACGGGGACGCCTTCGTGGCACCCACGGCCTCGGTGATCGGGGATGTGACGCTGCACGCGGGGGCGAGCGTCTGGTACGGGGCGGTGCTGCGCGGTGACGTGGAGCGGATCTCCGTCGGGGCGAGCAGCAACGTGCAGGACAACTGCACGTTGCACGCCGATCCGGGGTTCCCGGTCAGCGTGGGCGAGCGGGTTTCCATCGGGCACAACGCCGTGGTGCACGGGGCGACCGTCGAGGACGACTGCCTGATCGGGATGGGGGCGACGGTGCTCAATGGCGCCGTGATCGGCGCGGGGTCTCTTGTCGCCGCGCAGGCGTTGGTGCCTCAGGGGATGCGGGTGCCGCCGGGGTCGCTGGTGGCGGGGGTGCCGGCGAAGGTGCGGCGGGAGTTGAGCTCCGAGGAGCGCGAGGGGCTCACACTCAACGGCACGATGTACGCGGAACTGGCCGGGGTTCACCGGGAACAGCACGAGAGGTGACGGTGGGGGCTTTGGGTCGACCGGGCTTCTCGCGCCCACGCGCGGAGCCGCACATCGGCACGGCCCCGCGCCCCTTCGGGGCGCTTCTACTCGGCGGCGACGACTGGTTCCGGGGTCGCCTTCTTCGCCTTGCGCCTCAGGACCAGCATCGACGTCACGCCGATCAGTACCGCCAGTACCAGGCCCAGCCAGGAGAAGCGCTTCAGCCACGACTCGGCGACGATGCCCACGTAGTAGATGACGGCGGTGGTGCCGCCCGCCCAGACGATGCCGCCGAGGACGTTGGCGATCAGGAACTTCCAGTACGGCATCCGCAGCACGCCCGCGAGCGGGCCGGCGAAGATGCGCAGCAGGGCCACGAAGCGGCCGAAGAAGACGGCCCACATGCCCCACTTCTGGAAGGAACGCTCGGCGGTCGCGATGTGCCCTTCACTGAAGTGACGGGGGAACTTGGCGCCCAGCCAGGCCAGCAGTGGCCGTCCGCCCTTGCGGCCGATGGCGTAGCCGATGGAGTCGCCGATGATCGCGCCGGCGGTGGCGCAGGCGCCGAGGACCACCGGGTCGATGTCGCCGTGCTGGGAGGCGAGCAGCGCGGAGGAGACCAGGATGATCTCGCCCGGCAGCGGGATGCCCAGGCTCTCCAGTCCGATGACCAGCCCCACCAGGGCGTACACGGCGACCGCGGGTACGGTCTCGAGCCACTCCTGCACGTGCAACGCCCTGTCCTCCCGGTCCGCCGTTCGTGCGCCGGTCCCGGCGCACGAACGGGAAGCCTACCGGCCCCGCCGGTGTGCCGGTGGTCAGCCGTTGGGACGCAGGGTCCACACGACGGTCATCTCGCCGGTGACGGCGCCGTCCTCGCGGCGGATGGCGACCGAGACCGGGAACTCGGGGCGCACGCCCCCGTCGAGTTCGGCGACGACCTCGGCGGCCGGGCGGCCGAGGGTCGCGGTGGCGGTGACCGGGCCCATCGCCAGCTTCTTGTAGGCGATCTCGGCGCTGACGGCCAGCGGCACGGCCCGCGCGAGCTGGTCCCCGAACGCGGCGAGCACGATCGCGCCGCTCGCCGACTCACCGAGGGTGAACATCGCGCCGGCGTGCGGCCCGCCCACGTGGTTGTGGTAGTCGGCTTGGTCCGGCAGGGCCACCACGGCCCGCTCGGGCGTGGTCTCCAGGAACTGGAGGTTGAGGGTCCGGGCCATGGGCACCGTGGCGGCGAGCATCTCGCCGATGGACATCTGGTCTGCGCTCATGAACGCAGGTTACCCACGAGTAGCCTCAACCCGCCATGCCGCGCGGCATCCGGTTTGCTACGTCCCTGTCAAAGGGCGGTGACCCCATCGTGTCCCTGGCGCGGCTAGGGTGGCTGCCCATGTGGCCAGGACAGCAGCCGCCCGGGGGCGAGCAGAACCCGCAGTCGAACAACCCGTACCAGCAGCCGGGGTACCAACAGCCGAATCCGTATCAGCAGCCCGGCTACCAGCAGCCGAACCCGTATCAGCAGCAGCCCGGATGGGGCGCGCAGACCGTGGCGGGCGGGCCGCAGCCACCGCAGGGCGGGGGCGGGAACCGGACGAAGCTGGTGGCGATCATCGCCGCGACGGCCGTCGTCGTGGCCGCCGGTGTCACGGGGTTCCTGGTGCTCGGCGGCGACAAGGACGACGAGGCCGACGGCAAGAAGGGCGCCAAGCCGACCGCGACGGCGACCAAGGACACCTCCGCCGAACCGAGCGCCTCCGCCTCGGACGACAACCCGCGCGGCGGCGAGGGGGAGAAGGCGACCATTCCGGGCTGGCAGGTCGTCGTCAACACCCGCTTCGGCACCAAGTTCGACGTCCCCGCCGACTGGGAGATCGAGACGCCCGGCACCAGTGTGGGCTTCGAGTGGGAGGAGAAGGACGGCGAGATGGACCGCACCACCGTCACCGCTCCCGCGTATCTGAAGTCCAAGTGGTGCACGAGCGACGACAACAAGGACGGCCGCGAGGAGGACACCGCCCTCGCCACCGCCGGAACCCGCGGTGAGAACGGCGCCAAGACCACCCAGGAGGCGGCCGAGACCCGCGTGCCGTGGTGGATCTACGGCGGGTACACGCAGCCCGACAAGAAGAGTGTGAAGCAGGACAAGCCGAAGGCGTACACCACGGCATCGGGCCTCAAGGGCCACGTCGCCACGTCGCACTCGGAGAACACGCCGCAGAACGGCAAGTGCGACAGCGAGGGCAAGGCGATCACGTTCGCCTTCAAGAACGGCGCCGGGGACTTCGTCACCTGGAACCTGTACGGCGCGAAGGGCGTCAAGGACGAGATCCCGGAGGAGACCGTGCAGAAGATCCTCAGCACGGTGCGCCTGACGGAGGACGGGCCGCAGGGGGCGTAGAGCAGGCCAGGAGGGCGGCGGCCCATTTGGCAAGTCGGCCGCGGCCCGGCGATAGTCACGGGGTGCCGACCACCGTCATCCGCCGCCGCCCCGCCTGGGCCGGCCGCAACTACTCCCTGCTGACCGCCGCCGCCGTGGTGACCAACCTGGGCAGCCACGGCGCGCTGATCGCCGCCGCGTTCGCCGTGCTGGGCTCGGGCGGCGACGGCGGCGACGTGGGTCTGGTGGCCGCCGCCCGCACCCTGCCGCTGGTGCTGTTCCTGCTGATCGGCGGTGCCGTCGCGGACCGGCTGCCGCGGCACCGGGTGATGGTCGCGGCCAACGCCCTGAACTGCGTCTCGCAGGCCGCGTTCGCGGCGCTGGTGCTGACGGGCGAGGCGCGGCTGTGGCAGATGATGCTGCTCAGCGCGCTCGGCGGTACCGGTCAGGCGTTCTTCAACCCGGCCGCCGAGGGCATGCTGCTGTCGTCGGTGCGGGGCGAGGAGGCCGGCCGGGCGTTCGCGGTGTTCCGGATGGCGATGCACGGGGCGACCCTCGGCGGTGCCGCGCTGGGCGGCGCCATGGTCGCCGCGATCGGGCCCGGCTGGGTGCTGGCGGCGGACGCGGTGGCGTTCGCGGTCGCCGCCGCGCTGCGGGCGTTCCTCGACGTGAGGCACATACCGGCGCGCGCCCCTGGCGGCGGCATGCTCGCCGACCTCAAGGAGGGCTGGCGGGAGTTCACCGGGCGGCCCTGGCTGTGGGGCGTCGTCGTCCAGTTCTCCGTCGCCAACGCGGTCGTCGGCGCGGCCGACGCGGTCTACGGTCCGCTCGTCGCCCGGGACCACCTGGGCGGCGCCGGGCCCTGGGGCGTGGCGCTGGCCTTCTTCGGCGGGGGCACGGTGGCGGGCGCGCTGCTGATGACCCGCTGGCAGCCGCGCCGTCTGCTGTTCGCCGGCACCCTGTGCGTGTTCCCGCTGGCCCTGCCGTCCGCCGCGCTCGCCGTGCCGGCGCCGGTCACCGTGCTGTGCGCGGTGATGTTCGTGACCGGTGTGTCGCTGGAGGTGTTCGGCGTCTCCTGGATGACCGCTCTGCACCAGGAGATACCGGAGGAGAAGCTGTCCCGGGTCTCGGCGTACGACTGGTTCGGCTCGGTCGCGCTGGTGCCGGCGGCGATGGCCCTGGCGGGCCCCGCGGAGACGGCGTTCGGCCGCCCGGAGGCGCTGTGGGGTTGCGCAGCGCTGGTCGTGGTCGTCACGGCGGCGGTGCTGTGCGTCCCGGACGTACGGAACCTGCGCCGCCGAACCCTCCGGATCACCGGCGCGGCCCCGAACGCCGACAGCGCGTCAGCCGGCACCGAACGCCCCGTCGGCGGACTCGGATGACGGGCGCGCCACGCGCCACGTCGCACGGGACCACACCGCCGGACCCGGCACGAACACCGCACCGGCCACCACCGAACGCCCGTCGGCGGACTCGGTACGGGCGCCGCCTCAGCCGATGCCGAAGGCCCCCTCCGGGGGTTTGGGGGACGGTACGGCGTCCTCGTCGTGCACCGGGCGCGCACCGCGGGTGAAGTCCCGCAGGGCCGCGCCGTGCTCGACCCGCGCGGGGAAGGCGTCGGCGGCGGTGGCGCGGGACAGGGCGGCGATGTCCAGGGGCCGGTGGGCGGCGGCCAGGACCGCGTTGCCGAAGCGGCGGCCGCGCAGTACTCCCGGCTCGGCGATCAGCGCCAGCTCCTCGAACCGCGTCCCCAGGGTGGCGAGCTGGGAGCGGAGGAAGGCGAACGGGGCCGCGTCCGCGAGGTTGGCGAGGTAGACCCCGCCGGGCCGCAGGACACGCGCGGCCTCCCGCGCGTAGGCGACGGAGGTCAGATGCGCCGGGACCCGTGAGCCGCCGAAGACGTCGGCGACCAGGACGTCCGCGCTGTCGTCGGGGGCGGTCTCCAGCCAGGCGCGGGCGTCCGCCGCGTGCAGCGTGACATCGGCGTCGGCGGGGAGGGGCAGGTGCTCGGCGACCAGTTCCAGCAGTCCCCGGTCGAACTCCACGACGTGCTGCCGGGAGCCGGGGCGGGTGGCGGCCAGGTAGCGGGGCAGGGAGAGCGCGCCGCCGCCGAGGTGCAGGGCGTCCAGGGGGCGCCCCGGCTCGCCCACGGTGTCGAGGACGTGCCCGAGCCGCCGCGCGTACTCGAACTCCAGATGCGTCGGCTCGTCGAGGTCGACGTAGGACTGCGGTGCCCCGTCGACGGTCAGCAGCCAGGCCCGTTCCCGGTCGACGTCGGGCATCAGTTTGGCGGTGCCGTGATCGACGGCGCGGGTCACGGGGATGGGCTCGCTCACCGTCCCATTGTGCCGTCGTCCGTACGGACGGCTGCCCGCCCCCTGTACGGGGGCGGGCAGCCGTTCCGCCGCTCAGCCGACCGCCGTCACCGTGCCGGCGCCGACCGTGCGGCCGCCCTCGCGGACGGCGAAGCCGAGCCCGGACTCCAGGGGCACGTCCCGTCCCAGTTCGACGGTCATCATGACCGTGTCCCCGGGTCGCGCCACGGCCACCTCGCCGAGGTCGACGTCACCCACGACGTCCGCCGTACGGATGTAGAACTGCGGCCGGTACCCGGTCGACACCGGTGTCGTGCGGCCGCCCTCGCGGGCCGACAGCACGTACACCCGCGCCGTGAAGCGCCGGCTCGGCACCACGCTGCCCGGCGCGGCCACCACGTGCCCGCGTCGCACCGCGTCGCGCGGCACCCCGCGCAGCAGCAGCGCCACGTTGTCCCCGGCCTGCGCCTCCTCCATGGGCTTGCCGAAGGTCTCCAGACCGGTCACCACGGTCTCCGCCTCGGCGCCGAGCACCTCGACCCGGTCGCCGACGCGGACCGTGCCGCGCTCCACCGCGCCGGTGACGACGGTGCCCCGGCCGGTGATGGTGAGCACGTTCTCCACCGGCAGCAGGAACGGCGCGTCCAGGTACCGTTCGGGCACGGGCACGTACGTGTCCACCGCGTCGAGCAGCGCGTCGATCGACGCCGTCCAGCGCGGGTCGCCCTCCAGCGCCTTCAGCCCGGAGACCCGTACGACGGGCGCGGACTCGCCGCCGTAGCCGTGCGCGGAGAGCAGGTCGCGGACCTCCAGCTCGACCAGGTCGGTCAGTTCCTCGTCGCCCGCGTCGGCCTTGTTGAGGGCGACGACGATGTGGTCGACACCCACCTGGCGGGCGAGCAGCACGTGTTCGGCGGTCTGCGGCATGATCCCGTCGAGCGCGGAGACGACGAGGATCGCCCCGTCGAGCTGCGCGGCGCCGGTGACCATGTTCTTGACGTAGTCGGCGTGGCCGGGCATGTCGACGTGGGCGTAGTGCCGGGTGTCGGTCTCGTACTCGACGTGCGCGAGGTTGATGGTGATGCCGCGCGCGGCCTCCTCCGGCGCCCGGTCGATGCGGTCGAACGGGACGAAACCGCCGGAGCCGCGCTCGGCGAGGACCTTGGTGATGGCGGCGGTCAGGGTGGTCTTGCCGTGGTCGACATGGCCCATCGTGCCGATGTTCAGATGCGGTTTGGTGCGGACGTACGCCGTCTTGGACATGGCGGTACCTCGAAGCCTCTCGGTGATGACGCGTGGTGACGCGTGACGGCCCCGGGCGCGGCGGATCGGCGCGCGGCCGGGACGGGGACCCCAGGAACCTGGCCGACCCTCCCCCTGGGGGTCCGCCGGGCGATCCGGGGAGGGTCAGCTTCGGGCGCCGTCGACTGCGGCGAGGAAGGCGGGAACGGCAGCCTTCGGGGCATCCGCGACCGCGGATGCTGCGAGGTGGAAGGCGTACCGGAACATGGCGTCGATCCTTGCCGACGGCCCGCCCCGCGTCGAATGGTTTTCCGCGCCGCGCCGCGCCGGGCCGGGCCGGCTACCGGGCGCCGATGTTCCTCAGCGCCTCCCGTACCGACAGCGGCGCGAACCGTCCCTGTTCGCGCGCCAGGAAGGCCCGTACGGCGTCGGGGTCGGTCCTGGCGTACTCGCGCAGGCACCAGCCGATGGCCTTGCGGACGAAGAAGTCCCGGTGGCCGGAGTGGCGCAGGCAGTGGTCGAAGAGCCGCGCGGTGTCGGTGCGTTCCTTGTAGCGCAACTGGTGGAGCAGGGCGGTGCGGGCGAGCCACATGTCGTCGTCACCGATCCATTCGTCCATCTCGGCGGTGAGGCTCCGGTCGGCGGCGACCAGCGCCCCGACGACGTGCGCGGCGAGCGGGTCGACGGTGTCCCACCAGGGGACCGTGGTGACGAGGTGCCGGGCGACGGGCAGGAAGCCCGAGGAGCAGTGCCGTACGTGACGGCGCAGATAGTCCACGGCGAAGTACTGGTACTCGCGCTCGGGCAGTTCCCAGCAGCGCAGCGCGACGGCCGTGCAGTCGGCCTCATCGGGGCGGGGCAGCCCTTCCACGACGGTGCGGGACAGGGCGCGGCGGACCGGGGTGGTCAGGCCGAGGAAGGGGGCGACGTCCTTCATGTAGGCGCGCATCGCCACGGCCCGTTCCGGGTCTGCCGCCGGCCCGTACGCGGCGGTGAGCCGCTCCAGCACCATGTCGGCGAGCGGGCTGCCCGGCACCGGTGGCGTCGCCGTACCGTCCTCTGTGACGCGCATGAGACGAACACTACGGCGATCACACATATTTGTCGGTTAGTGTCACCGAATGCTCGATGCCACCACCCGCTCTGGGGGCACCGCCACGGCCTCTCCCCGGGCCACCGCCACGGACCTCGCCGCGTCACTGCCGCCGGCCACGGCCACCGGATTCGCCGCCCGGTGCGCCAGACTCCTGCTGTCGCCCCGGTCACGGCTGTCCCTGCTCGTCGTGATCCTCGTCACCGCCGCGTCGCTGATGCTCGCGTTCGAGCCGCAGCGGCTGCTCACCGACGGCTGGCCGGACCGGCTCGGCGGGGCCGCGGCGGTCGTGGCGTACGCGGTGGCCTACGGGGTGTGCACGGTGGCGTTCGTGCCGCGCCCGTTGCTGAACCTGGCCGCGGGCGCGCTGTTCGGCTCCCAGCTCGGCCTGGGCGCGGCGCTGGGCGGCACGGTGCTGGGCGCCGGGCTGGCCTTCTGCCTGGGGCGGGCTCTCGGTCAGGAGGCGCTCCGTCCGCTGCTGCGCGGACGCTGGCTGAAGGCCGCGGACGACCAGCTCAGCCGGCACGGCTTCCGCTCGATGCTGGCGGCCCGGCTGTTCCCGGGCATCCCGTTCGCCGCGTCCAACTACTGCGCCGCGGTCTCCCGCATGGGCCTGCTGCCGTTCCTGCTGGCGACGGCGCTCGGCTCGGTCCCGAACACCGCCGCCTACGTGGTGGCCGGCGCCCGCGCGTCGACGCCGACGTCCCCGGCCTTCCTGATCGCGCTGGCCTGCATCGCCGTACCGGGTCTGGCGGGCGCGGTGGTGGCGTGGCGCAAGCGGCACCAGTTGCGCGGACGGTGAGCCGGCCGGCGGTGCGTCAGATCCGCTCCAGGATCATCGCGTTGGCGAGTCCGCCGGCCTCGCACATGGTCTGCAGGGCGTAGCGGGCGCCGCGTTCGCGCATCGCGTGGACCAGGGTCGTGGTCAGCCGGGTGCCGCTGGCGCCGAGCGGGTGGCCGAGGGCGAGGGCGCCGCCGTGCACGTTGACCCGGGCCAGGTCGGCGCCGGTCTCCTGCTGCCAGGCCAGGACCACACTGGAGAACGCCTCGTTGACCTCGAACAGGTCGATGTCGTCGAGCGACAGGGAGGCGCGGCGCAGCACCTTCTCGGTGGCCGGGACGACGCCGGTGAGCATCAGCAGCGGGTCGGAGCCGGTGACGGCGAAGCTGTGCAGCCGGGCGAGCGGGCGCAGGCCGAGGCGGGCGGCGGTCTCGCCGGACGTGATGAGCACGGCGGAGGCGCCGTCGTTGACGGGGCTGGCGTTGCCCGCGGTGACGTTCCACTCGATCTGCGGGAAGCGCTCGGCGAAGACCGGGTCGTGATAGGCGGGCCGCAGGCCGGCCAGGGTCTCGGTGGTGCTGTCCGGCCGTACGCACTCGTCGCGGGTGACGCCGTCGAGCGGTGCGACCTCGGCGTCGAACAGTCCGGCGTTCCAGGCCTCGGCGGCCTTGCGGTGCGAGGAGACGGCGAAGGTGTCCATCCGCTCGCGGCTGATCGACCACTTGGCGGCGATGAGTTCGGCGCTGATGCCCTGCGGGACGAGCCCTTCCGGGTAGCGCCCGGCGACTCCGGGACCGAAGGGATCCTTGCCGGCGGGCACGTTGGACCACATCGGCACCCGGCTCATGGACTCCACGCCGCAGGCGACGACGAGGTCGTACGCACCGGACATGACCCCTTGCGCCGCGAAGTGCACGGCCTGCTGGGAGGAGCCGCACTGGCGGTCCACGGTGGTGGCCGGGACGGACTCCGGCAGACCGGCGGAGAGGACGGCGTAGCGGGTGGTGTTCATGGCCTGCTCGCCGACCTGGTCGACGGTGCCGCCGATGACGTCGTCGATCAGCGCGGGGTCCACGCCGGAGCGCTCGACGAGGGCGCGCAGGGTGTGGGCGAGGAGTTCGACGGGGTGGACATGGGCGAGGGCGCCCTGCGGCTTGCCCTTGCCGATGGGGGTGCGTACGGCTTCGACGACGACTGCGTCACGCATGGGCGGGCCTCCTTGGCCGGGACCGGTTCAGGACGACGTACCGGTGAGTAGGAAATCCGAACTCACCATAACCCTATGAGTTGGAAAAGCAAACCCTCCTCTAGACTCGGCCGTATGGCCGCCTCCAAAGACCCGCGTCCCTGCTCGATCGCCGACACGCTCGCGCTGGTCGGCGAGAAGTACTCCCTGCTCGTCCTGCGCGAGGTGTGCCTGGGCAACGGCCGCTTCGACCAGTTGGTGCGCAACATCGGCGCTCCGCGCGACATCCTGGCCACCCGGCTGCGGCGGCTGGTCGACGCCGGGATCCTGGCCAAGCACCCCTACAGCGAGCGCCCGCAGCGCTTCGAGTACCGGCCCACCCGGGCGGGGCTGGAACTGGAGCCCGTCCTGCTGACCCTCAAGGAGTGGGGCGACCGCCACCTGCACCAGGACGGCGACCTGCCCATGGTGCTCGAGCACGCCTGCGGCAACGAGTTCGTCCCGGTCGTCACCTGCCGGGCCTGCGGCGACGAGGCGCGTCACGAGGACCTGACCTCGCATCCGCAGGCGCCGGGGTGGACGGTGAGCGGCCCCACGGCGGCCTGAACCGCCGGCTTTCCACCAAGGGAGGGGCCGTGGAGCCCCTGTGGCGGGACTGTTCATCTTGGGGCGCTACGCTTCCCCCTCGGCGCGCCTGATCACCGCTCACGGCGGTGCGGTGCGCCGTCGCCCGTCCCACGATCGGCACTTGGACTCCGCTACCTCATGTCTTGGTTCGAATCACTCATCCTCGGACTCGTCCAGGGGCTGACCGAGTTCCTGCCCGTCTCCTCCAGCGCGCACCTGCGGCTGACCGCGGCCTTCTCCGGCTGGGAGGACCCGGGCGCGGCCTTCACCGCGATCACCCAGATCGGCACGGAGACCGCGGTCCTGATCTACTTCCGCAAGGACATCGGGCGGATCCTGTCGGCCTGGACCCGCTCGCTGACGAACAAGGAGATGCGCCGCGACCAGGACGCGCGCATGGGCTGGCTCGTCATCGTCGGCTCGATCCCGATCGGCGTGCTCGGGGTGACGCTCAAGGACCAGATCGAGGGTCCGTTCCGCGATCTGCGGCTCACCGCGGCGATGCTGATCGGCATGGGCATCGTGCTCGGCGTCGCCGACCGCCTCGCGGCGCGGAGCGAGAGCGGCGGCCGGCACCGCGTGGCCAGGCAGCGCAAGGAACTGAAGGACCTGAGCGTCAAGGACGGTCTGATCTACGGCGTCTGCCAGGCCATGGCCCTCATCCCGGGTGTCTCCCGCTCCGGCGCCACCATCAGCGGCGGTCTGTTCATGGGCTACCGGCGCGAGGCCGCGGCCCGCTACTCCTTCCTCCTCGCCGTCCCCGCGGTGCTGGCCTCCGGCGCGTTCGAACTGAAGGACGCCGCGGAGGGCGGGCACGTCTCCTGGGGTCCGACGCTCTTCGCGACGGTGATCGCCTTCGCCGTCGGGTACGCGGTGATCGCCTGGTTCATGAAGTTCATCTCGACCAAGAGCTTCATGCCCTTCGTCTGGTACCGCATCGCGCTCGGCATCGTCATCATCGTGCTGGTCGCCATGGGCACCCTCAGCCCGCACGCGGCGGAGTCGGCGGGCTGAGTCCCGACGGGGAACACACCTCCCCGTCGGGAACGGCGCCCCGGCGGGAACGTGACTCGGGCACGTGACCGAAGACATACGGTGCGCGTAGCCGTCCGGTAGCGCACTGTCAGTCCCTGGCCCTAGGCTTGTCCGCATGTCCCCCGATTTAGTGACCCCTGGTTCCGTGCGGTCCGCCGCCGAAATCAACGAGCAGATCCGCGCGCTGTGGCTGCGCGCGGGCGGGTCCCTGTCCGCCCAGGAACGCGAGCAGTACGAACTGCTGGTGGTCGAGTGGGCGGCGGCGATCCGCGGCCGCGTCGTCAAGGCGGCCTGACCCTCCCGCGCCGCGGCTCAGCGCCCACCCGCCACTCTCAGCACCGTCCCCGTGGTGTACGAGGCCTCCGGCGACATCAGCCACGCCACGGCCGCCGCGATCTCCCCGGCCTGTCCCGCCCGCCGCAGCGGGATGCTCCCGGCCATCTCCCGGGCACGGTCCGGGGCTCCCATGGCGGCATGCATCTCCGTGTCGATCGCGCCCGGCGCGACCGCGTTGACCCGGATGCCGTCCGGGCCGAGCTCCTTGGACAGGCCGAGGGTCAGGGTGTCGACGGCGGCCTTCGTCGCCGCGTAGTGCACGAACTCGCCGGGACTGCCCAGGGTGGCGGCACCCGAGGAGATGTTCACGATCACGCCCTCGCCCCGGGGCGTCATGAGCTGCGCCGCCCGCCGCGAGCACAGCAGCGTACCGATGAGGTTGACGTCGACGACCCGCCTCAGGACGTCCGTCCCGACCTCGGTGAACCGCCCCAGCGGCCCCGTCACCGCCGCGTTGTTCACCAGTCCCGTCAGCGGCCCGAGTTCCCGTTCCGCCACCTCGAAGAGACGGTCGACATCCGCCTCGACGGACGTGTCCGCGCGCACGGTCACGGCCCGCGCCCCGGCCGCCCGCACCCTCTCCGCCACGTCCTCGGCGGCCGCGGCGTCCCGGACGTAGTTCACCG
The DNA here is from genome assembly GCF_043084105.1 of Streptomyces sp. NPDC014676. Taxonomy (NCBI): domain Bacteria; kingdom Bacillati; phylum Actinomycetota; class Actinomycetes; order Kitasatosporales; family Streptomycetaceae; genus Streptomyces; species Streptomyces sp. NPDC014676. The sequence goes on from NZ_JBIBZI010000005.1 coordinate 496,840, forward strand.
CCACGTCGTGCCCCTCCGCCGCGAGCCGCAGACAGGTCGCGGCGCCGATTCCCCGGCTGCCACCGGTGACCACCGTGACGAGACGCTTCATGAGTACCTCCAGGCGCAGAGCGCGAAGATCGCGGGACGAGGATCGTCAGGCTCTCAGACGCGCGAGCACCTCGTCGTCGAGGGGGTGGGGACGCTCCTCGGGCAGCGGCCCGGCCGCACGGTCGGACCGCCCTCCCGCACCGGGGCACGGATCTCCGTGGCGAGCGGTCTCACGTCCCCGACGCCTACGGTCCACTCGTCCGCGTACCGCGCCGCGGCCTCCCCCGCGAGCCCCGGTCGCAGCGATCGGCGGGTCGAGCCGCGGATACCGCTCCGGGTTCCACCGCACCCGCGCGGGCGCCTTCCGCGACGCTCTCTTCCAGGTCTCCGCGTCCCCGCGCGGCACGGGGACGCGATGCGACGGACACGCGGGGTCCGGTGCCGTCACTCCTCGGCGCCACCGGAAGGTCCGTCGTCCGTCCTGCGCGTCCACAGGGAGAGGTCGCTGCTCGTCGCCACGGCGATGGTGCGTCCGGAAGGCGAGAAGCCGGCCGCACATCGCCCGCTGGTACGCCGGGAGCCCGGGCTCACGCCCCGGCTGTCCGGCCGGAGGCACCTTCTTCGTCCGCTTCCTCACGGCTCCATGATCCGCGTTCCGTCCGGCTCGTCCAACGAAATTGACGCGGCCCGGCGTTCGGGCACGTGCCCACGGCCCCCTTCGCGGCCGACGGCACCTCGCCGAGAGGGCCGGGCCAGTCCCGTGGGGACCACCTCATACGGCCGGACCGAACGCCGTCACGCGGAAGCCACCACCTCGCCGGCCATGATCTCGGGAGGTTCGGGAAGCAGTGACGCGAGGTTGTCCCGTACGAAGCCCGCAGCCCTCAGGATCGATTCCTCGGCGCCGGCCCGGTCCTGGAAGACGCTGATCGAGACCATCACTCCGTCCCCGGCGTCGATCCAGTAGTAGGCCACGAAGCCCGCGACCTGACGCATGAGCGGCACGAACCCCTCGTTCACGAGACGTGCCGCCTCGGCCGTATCGGTCACTCCCTCGTACCGCCGGACTGCTGCGTACATCCCCAAGCTCCTCACGGCGTCGCCGGACTCGTCCTCTGCCGGGACGTCGTACCCCTGCGACGGCTGTCCGGCTCATGAGGCGTCCGGCAATCACCTGAAGGGCCACCTCGGGTGATCCGAACGGCGGCCGCCGGCCCGGACGCGCGGCCCTCGGCAGCCGCGCCGCGCGACGGCCTCGCCGTGCGGTGGCCGGTCTTCGGACGGTGGGCCCGGCGGGGCGGGCGCGCGAGGGGGCGAAGGCCGGTGGATATCCGCGCACGCCCCCTTGGCTGCGCACGTCCCATGGCCAACACTGAGCCGATGACGCAGCGTGTGGAGCTCGCGACCGTGAGGGACCGGCTGGCCGTGGACGGGCTCGTCACCGAGTACGCGGTGGCCGTGGACGACGGTGACTGGGAAGCGTACCGGGGGCTGTTCACCCCGGACGGGCGGGCGGACTACCGCTCGGCCGGCGGCATCGAGGGCAGCGCCCGGGCGGTGGCCGGATGGCTGGCGGACCGTCTCGGGGGCTTCCCCGTGCGGCAGCACCTGATCGTCAACCGGCGGGTGCGGTTCGGGGTCTGGGAGCAGGACGCCGGCGACACGGCCCAGGTGCAGGCCGACTACGTCAATCCGATGGGCCGCGCCGGGCAGGACGGCGCCCTCGCCGCGCCGGACTTCGTGTGCGGCGGCCGGTGCGCCTTCGCGATGCTGCGCACGGACGACGGCTGGCGGCTGAGCGAGGTGGTCGTACGGGAGAAGTGGCGCCGCCCGTCCGACCGCCGGACGGTTCCTGTGATCGACTGACCCCGGCGTGCCCTGTCCCGGATCACCGAGGGGACGCACACTGGAGGCACCACGGGGTAGGGAGGCGCCTATGAAGACGCTCGGCCACTGGCTCACCTCCCCCTGGCGGCGCTCGACCGTCGCCGCGATCGTGGGCGCCCTGCCCGTCCTGGCCTTTCCCGCCCCCTCCTTGTGGTGGTTCGCCTACGTCGCCCTGGTCCCGTGGGTGCTGCTGACCCGTACCGCTCCCACGGGAAGACGGGCGGCCTGCGACGGCTGGTGGGGCGGGTTCGGCTTCATGCTGGCCATGCACCACTGGCTGCTGCCCAATCTGCACGTGTTCACGTTCGTCATCGCCGCCCTGCTGGGCGCGCTGTGGGCGCCGTGGGGGTGGCTGGTGCGGCGGCTGCTCGGCGGGGTGCCGTCGCGCGGGCGGGCCGCGGCCGCGCTCGTCGTGGTGCCGTCGGGGTGGCTGGCGATCGAACTCGTCCGCTCCTGGCAGGGTCTCGGTGGTCCCTGGGGCGTGCTCGGTGCGAGCCAGTGGCAGGTGGAGGCCGCGCTGCGGCTGGCGTCGGTCGGAGGAGTGTGGCTGCTCAGTTTCCTGGTGGTGGCCCTGAACGTCGCCGTGGCCGTGCTGGTCGCGGTCCGGCGGGCCCGGGTGCCCGCCCTGGCCGGGCTCGTCGCCGCGGCCGCCGCCGCTTCCGCCGCCTGGGTCCTCGCGCCCCGGCCCGGCACCGACGACCGGGTGCGGATCGCGCTCGTGCAGCCGGGCGTCGTCGCCGGGCCCGACAGCGCGGACCGCCGCTTCGACCGCGAGGAACGGCTCACGCGCGAGCTCGCCGGGCAGGACGTGGACCTGGTCGTCTGGGGCGAGAGCAGCGTCGGCTTCGACCTCGGGGACCGGCCCGACCTCGCGGGGCGGCTGGCCGCGCTGTCCCGCGGGACGGGCGCCGGACTCCTGGTCAACGTGGACGCCCGGCGGTCGGACAAGCCCGGCATCTACAAGAGCTCGGTGCTGATCGGCCCGGACGGCCCGACCGGTGACCGGTACGACAAGATGCGGCTGGTCCCGTTCGGCGAGTACGTCCCGGCCCGTTCCCTGCTGGGCTGGGCGACCTCCGTCGGCGAAGCGGCCGGCGAGGACCGCCGGCAGGGCTCCGAGCAGGTGGTGATGGACGCGGGGAGCGGGCTGCGGATCGGCCCGATGGTGTGCTTCGAGTCCGCGTTCCCCGACATGAGCCGGCACCTCGCCGAGGACGGCGCCCAGGTGCTGCTCGCCCAGTCCTCCACGTCGACGTTCCAGCAGAGCTGGGCGCCCGCGCAGCACGCCTCGCTCGGCGCGCTGCGCGCCGCCGAGACCGGCCGCCCGATGGTGCACTCGACCCTGACGGGCGTCTCGGCGGTGTACGGGCCGGGCGGGGAGCGCGTCGGCGCGCGGCTCGGCACGGACACCGCCGCCGCGCGGGTGTACGAGGTTCCGCTGGCGCACGGCACCACGCCCTACGTCCGCTTCGGCGACTGGGCGCTGTACGGGGCCCCCGTGATCCTCGTGGTCTGGGGCGTCATCGAGGTACTGCGGGTCAGGCGGGGCGCTCGTGGACCGCTCGCAGCACCCGCTCGCACAGCTCATGGGTCGCCAGCGCGTCCCGGGCGCTGAGCACCTCGCCCGCGCGGACCGCGTCCAGGAAGGCGAGCACTGCCTGCTCGATGCCGCGCTGCCGCGACACCGGCACCCAGTCGCCGCGCCGGCGCACGGTGGGCTGTCCCTTGTGGTCGATCACCTCGGCGAGGTTGACCACCTGACGCTTGGTGTCCTGCCCGGAGACCTCGAGGATCTCCTCGGCCGAGCCGCTGAGCCGGTTCATCACACCGAGCGCGGTGAAGCCGTCCCCGGAGAGCTGGAGCACCACGTGGTGCAGCAGGCCGTTCTCGGTGCGGGCGCGCACGGTCACGTCGTCGACCGTGCCGGGCACCAGGAAGCGCAGGGTGTCGACGACGTGGATGAAGTCGTCGAGGATCATCGTGCGGGGTTCCTCGGGCCGTCCGACGCGGTTCTTCTGCATGAGGATCAGCTCGCGCGGGTGGTCGGCGCACTGGACGTAGCCGGGGGCGAAGCGCCGGTTGAAGCCGACGGCGAGGCTCGTGCCCCGTTCCTCGGCGAGCGCCACCAGCCGCTCGGAATCGGCGAGTTCGTAGGCGAGCGGCTTGTCGACGTACGTCGGCACGCCCGCTTCCAGGAGCCGGGTCACGATCTCGGGGTGGACCTCGGTGGGCGCGTGCACGAAGGCCGCGTCGAGGTCCTGGGCGATCAGGGAGCCGAGGTCCGCGTGGCGCCGCGCGGGCGGGAGGTGAAGGCCGTCGGCGACCCGGTCGAGGGTCGCGGGGGTGCGGGTCTGCAGGTGCAGTTCCACTCCGGGCTGGTGGGCGAGCACCGGAAGATAGGCCTTCTGCGCGATGTCACCGAGTCCGATGCAGCCGACCTTCACCGTGTGTTCTCCTCTAGCCCTTGCCTTGCGTGGTGTGCTGCGAAGCATACGGTTGCTGCGGCGGCCGCCAGCCGGCGATCGAGTCGAAGCCGCGCAGGAGCAGGGCCGGTCCGGCCTTGGACAGCGCGGCGACCGCCTGGTCGCGTACGGCGATGCCGACGCGGTTGGTCATCAGGTTGAAGCGGGCCACCCTCACGGCCCGGCGGGCGATCCGGGTGGTGCGGGGCAGCCGGGCCGCGGTGTAGGCGGGCAAATCACCGGCGTGGTGGGCGAGGGTGATCGCGTCCTCGATGGCCTGGTTGCCGCCCTGGCCGAGGGTCGGCGGCATGGCGTGCGCGGCGTCGCCGACCAGGGCCACCCGGCCGTGATGGCAGGCGGGCAGCGGCTCGGTGATGTGGTGGACGTCGTGACGGAGTACGTCCTCGGGACGGGCGGCGGCCAGTACGTCGGGGACCGGGCTGTGCCAGTCGCCGTAGAGCCGCAGCAGTTCGGCCCGCTCGTCGTCGGGGGCATGCTCTCCGGCGGGGGCCACGGCGGCTGCGTAGGCGTAGATCCGGCCGTCCTTGAGCGGATGCGTGCCCCAGATGCGGCCCCGGCCCCAGGTCTCGTGGGAGGCGAACTCCACGCCGGGCAGCGGGATCACCACCCGCCAGGTGGTGAACCCGGCGTACACGGGCCCGGGGTGGCCGGGGAACAGCACGCGGCGTACGGCGGAGTGGATGCCGTCGGCCGCCACCACGAGGTCGGCCTCCAGTTCGCCGTCGGGGGTGCCGACGCGGGCCGGCCGGCCGGAGTCGCCGGGGACACCGGGGTCGAGGAGGCGGGCGTCGGTGGCCGTGCGGACGGCGTCCGGCGGGAGCAGTGCGGCCAGGTGACCGACGAGGGTGGCGCGGTGCAGCAGGACGAGGGGGCCGCCGAAGCGCTCGGCCGCCGCGGCGGCGCTGGTACGGGACAGCCACCGTCCGCCCGGCGCGCGCAGCCCTCCGTCGCCCTGCCAGGCGGACAGGGCGCGGATGTCGTCGCCGAGGCCGATGACGTCGAGGCCGCGCAGCGCGTTGGGGGCCAGGGAGATGGCCGCGCCGACCGGTTCCAGCGAGCCGGCCCGCTCCAGCACCGTCACCCGCACACCGCGCCGGTGCAGGGCGGCCGCCGCGGTCAGGCCGCCGATCCCTCCGCCGATGACGACCGCCCGCTCGATCCGCGCCATGACTCCTCCTCGCATCCCACCTGGACTACACCTGTAGTGAACGCAGGACTCCAACGTACTACATCCGTAGTGAGGTGGGTAGTTTGACTTCCATGTCCGTACGCACCGCAGGCGCCGCCCGTGCCGATCTCGTCGCCGACACCGCCCTCGCCCTGCTCGCCGAACGCGGGATGCGCGGCCTCACCCACCGGGCGGTCGACGAGGCGGCCGGACTCCCCCAGGGGTCCACCTCGAACCTGGCGCGCACCCGCCAGGCACTCCTCGATCTGGCGGTACGGCGGCTCGCCGAGCGGGAGGCACGGGTCCTCGCACTGCACGAGATGCCCGACCCACGGGCCGGCGCCGGCTCACTGGTGGACGCCCTCGCGCTGGCCACGCACCGCGCGCTGACCCGTAACCGGGCGCTGACGATCGCCCGCTACGAGCTGGCCCTGGAGGCCACCCGCCGCCCCGAGCTGCGGGCGCACTTCGACGCGGCCGGTGCCCGCTTCCGCGACCTTCTCACCGCCCTCGTCACCGGGCTGGGCTCGACGGACCCCGACCGTCATTCCCTGTCGCTGGTCGCCTGGGCGGACGGGCTGATGTTCTCCTGCGTGGCCGGTTCCTTCAGCGCGTGCGTGCCGAGCCTCGCGGAGGTGCGCGCGGACCTCGGGGAACTGCTGGCGGGGATGCTCGGCACCGAAAAACCCTGGTGAAGGAAGCTCGCGCTGGGCAAGGATGGCGGCATGACGATCGAGCGCAGTGAACCCGCCGTCGACGCCGACGAACGCACCATGCTGGAGGGGTGGCTCGACTACCACCGCGACACCCTCGCCCAGAAGTGCGAGGGACTGACCGACGAGCTGCTGCGCACCGCGTCGGTGCCGCCCTCGAAGCTGTCCCTGATGGGCCTGGTGCGGCACATGTCGGAGGTGGAACGGAGCTGGTTCCGCAGGGTGCTCGCGGACGAGGACGCCGGCCCCCTGTACTACAGCGAGGCCGACCCGGACGGCGAGTTCCATCTGACCGAGGCGGACACCTGGCAGGAGGCGTACGCGACCTGGCAGTCCGAGATAGGCGCCGCCCGGCGCAACGCGGCCGGTTTCACCCTCGACGATCCGTCCCGGGGCCGCCACCGGTTCAGCGAGGATCCGTACACCCTGCGCTGGATCTACACCCACATGATCGAGGAGTACGCGCGTCACAACGGCCACGCCGATCTGATCCGCGAACGGATCGACGGCGCCACCGGCGAATGACGTCACCCACGGCACCCCCGGGGCCTCCGTACGGGGCGGGAGATCACCCGTGCGGGGCATGCCGTGCCCGTCCGGCCCCCCCCGGGCGGCCGGAGCCAGCAGAGTGGCGCGGGTGCATCGAACGACGACCACAGCAACGCTTCTGGTGACCGTGGCCCTCTCGGCCCTCTCGGGCTGTACGACGGTCCACCGCCCCCTCGCGCCCGGACCGGCGACGGCACCGTCCCGGGATCCGGAGCCGCGTCCGGTGGGAGGCGACGAGACGGAGGTCGTGCAGGCACCGGCGCGCGAGGCCCTGGAGATGATCGGCCCGTCCCGGCCCTCGAAGACCCCCGCGCCCCCGTCGCGCCGGGCCGCTCCCGGGGCCACGCCGGAGCGGGACGCACCATCCGGCGACCGGACCAGGCAGGCCCGGCCGCCCCGTCCCGCGACCGGCGGGAACGTCCGGCCGCGGCCTCCCGCGACGGACCTCCCCGACATGGCGGAGTCGATGCGCCGCGGCTCCTCCGGCGGAACGGACGTGTGCGCGCTGGGCAGGCGGTACGGCGGCTGGCGCCCGGGCAGCCCGGAGGCGACCATCTGCGAGAAGACGTACGGAGGATGAAGCGGCCGGGGCGATGCCGGTCCTAGGAACGTCGCTCCGGCGGCCACCGGCCCTCGGGCGTCCCGTCCTCGTCCAGCCGGATCTCCAGCCGCCGGATGGCGGCCCGTACGCCCTCGCCGTAGCGGTCGTCGGCCAGGGTGCGGGCGGCGCCCCGGGCCCGGTGGAGATGGGTGCGGGCGGCGTCGGGGCGGCCGAGGCGGGCGTAGTCGGCGGCCAGGTTGAGCTGCAGGGACGGGTAGAGCGCGCGCACGGCGGGGGATTTCCCGGGCACGCCGGCGCGGTCGTCCGCGGCCTCCTCGGCCGCCGTCAGCGCCCGCAGGTCCCAGGCCAGTTCGTCCTCGGGGTCGTCCTGTGTGTCGGCGAGGTAGTGGGCCAGGGTGCAGCGGTGCAGCGGGTCACCGTGCTCGCCGATCTCCGCCCACAGGCCGAGCAACCGGTGCCGGGCCTCCTCGCGGTCCCCCGCGTGGTGCAGCATCACGACCTGACCGATCCGTGTGAGCACGGCGTCCGGCGCCGCCTGCTCCTGTCGCTCCGCCACCACGTCCTCCGCACCGCTCGCCGACTGTCGCCCCCGACGCTAACCGCAGGCCGGGGCAATACCGGACAAGCCGCTCCGTAACGCCTCGAGCGGGCCGGGTGCGGGGCCGACGGAGCGCTCCGCACCCGGCGGGGCGACGTCAGCCCAGATTCGGGATCGTCCAGTCGATCGGCTCGTGGCCCTGCGCGGCCACCGCCTCGTTGATCTGCGTGAACGGCCGGGAGCCGAAGAACTTCTTCGCGGACAGCGGCGAGGGGTGCGCCCCCTTGACCACCACGTGCCGGCTCTCGTCGATCAGCGGCAGCTTCTTCTGCGCGTAGTTGCCCCACAGCACGAAGACCGCCGGGTCGGGGCGGTCCGCCACCGCGCGGATCACCGCGTCGGTGAACCGCTCCCAGCCCTTGCCCTTGTGCGAGTTGGCCTCACCGGCGCGGACCGTGAGCACCGCGTTGAGCAACAGCACGCCCTGCTCGGCCCACGGCATCAGATAGCCGTTGTCCGGGACGGGCGTGCCCAGTTCGGCGTGCATCTCCTTGTAGATGTTGCGCAGGGACGGGGGGATCTTCACGCCCGGGCGGACGGAGAAGCACAGACCGTGCCCCTGCCCCTCGCCGTGGTACGGGTCCTGGCCGAGGACCAGGACCTTCACCTTGTCGTACGGCGTGGCCTCCAGCGCCGCGAAGACCTCCTCGCGGGGCGGGTAGACCGGACCGTTCGCCCGCTCCTCCTCGACGAACTCGGTCAGCTCCTTGAAGTAGGGCCGTTGCAGCTCGTCGCCCAGAACCCCGCGCCAGGACTCGGGCAGCATGGCGATGTCGGTCACGTCAATGTCCTTACGTGTGCGGTCGCTTCCAGAGCACAGAACCTACAGGCGACCACTGACAACCCGCCCGGCGAACGGCCGCACCCGGCTCTACCAGCTCGTCTTCCGGGAGAGCTGCCACAACATCATGATCGTGGACGGGTCCAGGGCCCGTTCCGCGCCCGAGATGTCGCGGCTCGCCGCCACGTACGGCCGGCCCTGCCACAGCGGCAGCAGCCGCACGTCGTCGACGAGGATCCGCTGGGCCTCCTCGAACTGCTTCACCACGTTCCCGCGGTCGCTCTCCCGGCGGGAACTGGGCAGCAGCTCGTTTACGATCCTGGCCGCCTCGTAGGGTGTGCCGAGCGCGTTCTGCTTGCCGACGAACGGGGCGATGAAGTTGTCCGCGTCCGGGAAGTCGGGGGCCCAGCCGCGCCCGAACACCGGGTACTCACCGTTCTGGTAGCCCTCGACGTACGTCTTCCAGGGACGGCTCTCGAGCGTGATGTCGAACAGCTTCGACGCCTCCAGCTGCCGCTCGAGCTCCTTGAACTCCAGGGCGGTCTCGGAGCCGTAGCGGTCCGTGGTGTACCAGAGGGTGAGCGGGACCGGCTCGGTGATGCCCGCCTCGGTGAGGATCCGCCGGGCCTTGGCCACGCTGGGCTCGCCGTAGTCGTCGAAGAAGCCGGTGGTGTGCCCGGTCAGCCCCTTGGGGACCATGGAGTACAGCGGGTCGACGGTGTCCTTGTAGACCTTGTGCGCGATCGCCGCGCGGTCGACGACCTGGGCGACGGCCTGGCGCACCGCCTTCTTGCCGGCCCACCGGTCCTTCGGGTTGAACACCAGGTAGTTGATGTCCGTCCCGGTGCCGTCGATCAGCTGGAGCTCCTCCTCCTTGGAGGTCTTGCCCTGGAGATCGATGATGTCGTCCGCCGCCAGACCGCGGTAGGTCAGGTCGATCCGGTCGTCCCGCAGCGCCTTGACCATGGTGCCGGAGTCCTGGAAGTAGCGGATGGTCACCGCGTCGTTCCGGCGTTCGGCGAAGCCCTTGTAGCGGTCGTTGCGGGCGAGTTCGGCCTCCTCGCCCTCCTTGTACGACCGGAGGGTGTAGGGACCCGAGCCGACGACGCCGTCGTCCTCGCGCAGGGCGTCGGCCGGGTAGGCGTCGGGGTCGACGATGGACATCGCCGGGGTGGCGAGCACGAACGGGAAGGTGGCGTCCGGCTTGTCGAGGTGGAAGACGACCTCGCGCTCGCTGGGCGCCTGCACCCGTTCGAGACTGCCCAGCAGACCGGCCGGGCCGCCGTTGACGTTGATCTCCCGGATCCGGTCGATGGAGTGCTTGACGGCCTTGGCGTCGAGGGCGTCGCCGTCGGAGAACGTCAGCCCCTCGCGCAGCTCGCAGCGGAACACCTGGTTGGAGGCGTCGGAGAACTCACAGCTCTTGGCGGCGTCCGGCTGCGGGGCGCTCGCGCCGACCGGGTAGCTCAGCAGGGTCTGGTAGACGTTGCGGAACAGCTCCCAGGAACTGTCCCAGGAGGCGGCGGGATCCAGCGTGCTGGGCGAGCTGGTGGTTCCCACGACGATGGGTCCCTCGTCGTCCGAGATGTCGGACGACAGGACGCCGCACCCGGTCACCAAGGACGCTATGGACGCGATGGCCGCCACCCGCCGCAGGCATCGGTTCCGGTTGAACACGCGCACGCTCCTCGCTCTGCCGTCCCAAGAGTCGGCAGACCATACCGCAGTGTTCGCCCCGTTGACCCCCCTCTGTACGGCCCTTGAGATCAACTCTCCGATGACTACGTTGTCACGCACCGTCGCGACCCCGGTACGCCGGCACGGGCGCCGTTTTCGTCGACGGACGCCCGTGCCGGATCGTCGAACAGGGGTCCCGCGCGGGCACGCGCGTCACCGGCGCGGGGCGTGGAACCGTCCCGCGCGGCGCACCTGTCGCACCGCGCGGGACGTCCGGTTCAGGCGACGCCGGCGTTGAGGAAGATGCCGCCGTCGACGACCAGGGTCTGGCCGGTGACCCAGTCCGACTGGTCCGAGGTGAGGAACGCCGCGGCACCGCCGATGTCGGAGGGCACACCGAGCCGGCCCAGCGGGTAGCCGGCGGCGGCCTCCGCCTCCCGGCCCTCGTACAGCGCCTGCGCGAACTTGGTCTTCACCACGGCCGGGGCGATGGCGTTGACCCGCACCCCGGGCGCGAACTCGTGCGCCAGCTGCTGGGTCAGGTTGATCAGCGCGGCCTTGCTGACCCCGTAGGCGGCGATGAACGGCGAGGGCGCGATGCCCGCGACGGAGGCGATGTTGACGATCGCGCCGCCGTTCTCCTTCTGCCAGGCGTGCCAGGTCTTCTGCGCGAAGCCGAGCGCCGAGATCACGTTGGTCTCGAACACCTTGCGCGCCACGTTCAGGTCGAGGTCGGCGATCGGCCCGAACACCGGGTTGGTACCGGCGTTGTTGACCAGGTAGTCGACCCGGCCGAAGGCCTCCATCACCCGCTCGACGGCGAGGGCCTGATGGGCCTCGTCGTGCGCCTTGCCGGCGACGTAGACGGCACGGTCGGCGCCGAGCTTCTCGACGGCCTCCTTGAGGGCGTCCTCGCCCCGGCCCGTGATGCAGACCCGGTCGCCGCGCGCGACCAGCGCCTCGGCGACGCCGTAGCCGATACCGCGGCTGGCACCGGTGATCAGGGCGACCTTGCCCGAGAGTTCCACAGCAGTCATGTTCCCGGTCTTCCTAGTCGAGCGGTCCGCCGGCGACGTACAGCACCTGGCCGGAGACGAAGCCGGCCGCCTCGCCGGTGAAGAAGGCGATCGCGTTGGCGATGTCCTCGGGCTCGCCGACGCGGGCGACCGGGATCTGGGTGGCGGCGGCGGCCTTGAAGTCCTCGAAGCCCATGCCGACGCGGTCGGCGGTGGCCTTGGTCATCTCGGTGGCGATGAAGCCGGGGGCGACGGCGTTGGCGGTCACGCCGAACTTGCCGAGCTCCTTGGCGAGGGTCTTGGTGAAGCCCTGGAGGCCGGCCTTGGCCGCCGAGTAGTTGACCTGGCCGCGGTTGCCGAGCGCGGAGGAGGAGGACAGGTTGACGATCCGGCCGAACCCGGCGTCCACCATGTGCTTCTGACAGGCCTTCGACATCAGGAACGCGCCGCGCAGGTGCACGTTCATGACGGTGTCCCAGTCGGAGACGCTCATCTTGAACAGCAGGTTGTCGCGCAGTACGCCCGCGTTGTTGACGAGGATCGTGGGCGCGCCGAGCTCCTCGGCGATCCGCGCGACGGCCGCCTCGACCTGTGCCTCGTCGGAGACGTCGCAGCCGACCGCGATCGCCTTGCCGCCGGCGGCGGTGATCTTCTCAACGGTGTCCTTGCAGGCGGCCTCGTCGAGGTCGATCACGGCGACCGCGCGGCCCTCGGCGGCCAGTCGTACGGCGGTGGCGGCTCCGATGCCGCGCGCGGCGCCGGTGACGACCGCGACCCGCTGCTCAGTGGTGGACATTGCTGCTTCTCCTCGCGCTTGGGATGCGGCTCCTGCGGCCGGACCGGAATCAGTGAGCGACCGCTTAGTACCTTCAGCAGACGTGACGCTAGAAGCCCTGGCACCCGGTGTCAACGGCACACCGCGCGGGTGTGATCCATTCCCCGCGCGGGGACCGTCTCCGCCCTGCCGTGGGCGGCCCCCGGGTGGAACACCCGATCGGCCCCGCGCTGCGCGCCCCGGCGCCGGACAGCCCCTAGCGTCGAAGCGCGAGCCACCCGCGGCCGGAAAGGAGGCACTCCATGCGCCGTCGCACCGGTGCCATGGGCACGCTGATCGCGCTCGCCGCGATCGTGCCGTTGGCCGACACCGCTCACGCCCAGGACCTGAACTGCAGCGACTTCACCTACCAGGAGGACGCGCAGGTCTTCTTCGACACGGACCGGAGCGATCCGCACCGGCTCGACGAGGACCCGGGTCCGGACGACGGAGTGGCCTGCGAGGCGCTGCCCCGGCGCGGTCTCACGTCGTCCACCTTCCGTCCGGCCCCCGCCACCCCGGCACCGGCCCGGCCGCCGTCACCGGCGCCGACGACCGCTGCGCCCACCCGGCCGCCGGTGCCGGCGCCGACGACCGTCACGCCCACGCGCACCGTGCCTCCCACGTCCGCGCCGGCGACCCGGACCGCGCCCGCGCCCCCCGCCTCCGTCGCGCCTACGCGCGGCGTGGAGGGCGGACTCGGTGGCCCGGCGGCGTCCGGGCCCAGCGGCTGGGATCTGGGGATCGGGGCGACGTTCGTGACGGGTGCGGCGGCCGCGACGGGATACGTCGTACGACGACGGGCCGTGGGCGGCCGCCGGTAGCCGGTGGCCGGTCGCGCGGTTCCCCGCGCTCCTTGCGGTGGGTCGGCCGGACCTGTCTGAAAGAGGCACGGGGCCATGTCGGTACGCGGCCCCGCCGCGTGGGTGCGAGAAGCCACCGGCCGCCCGCAGCCGTCAACGCACAAGCAACTCCAGCAGCCGTTCCGCCTCCGCCGCCGGATCGGTGGTGAGTCCGGTGTGCACGGGGCCGGGCTGGACGATGGTGGACCGGGGTGCGATCAACCAGCGGAAGCGCCGTCCGGCGTCGTCCCGCGCCGCCTGCCCCGCCGCGTCCCCGCCCGCGCAGACGCCCTCGACGGCGCGCAGCGCGGCCCGTACGCCGGGCACGTCGGCCTCCGGGTCGAGGGCCAGCAGCCGCGCCTCGTCGAGATGGGTGCGGGCCGCGACGAACGACTTCGGGCGGCAGTACACGAGCACCCCGGCGTTGACGCACTCCCCGCGCTCGATGCGCGGTACGACCCGCAGCAGCGCGTACTCGAAGACGTGCCGGTCGCTCACTGGTCCCCCTCGAGGCCGTGGATGTCGTGGTGGACGGTGGCCGCGCGGGCGATCAACGGCCGCGCGTAGGCCGACCGGAGCTCGTCCGGGGTGTCGAAGCCGGGCTCGCCGGTCAGCCAGAGGTCGGGGATCTCCGCGGTGACCTCGGCGAGCAGTTCCTCGGTGACCCGCGGCGCGAGCCGGGCCGCGGCGGACGCGATGTCCGGCGCGAACGGTTTCAGGGCGTGCTCGGAGGCGTCGTAGGGGCGGGCGGCGGAGGCTGCCGCGCCGGGCCAGTTGTGATGCCAGATCATGGTCGCGCCGTGGTCGATGAGCCACAGTTCGCCGCGCCGGCGGAGCATGTTGGGGTTGCGCCAGGAGCGGTCGACGTTGTTCACCAGCGCGTCGAACCAGACGATCCGCCCGGCCTCCTCCGGGCTCACCTCGAAGGCGAGCGGATCGAAGCCGAGGGCACCGGAGAGGAAGTCCATGCCGAGGTTGGTGCCGCCGCTGGACTTCAGCAGCCGCTGCACCTCCGGCTCGGGCTCGCCGAGCCCCAGCACGGGGTCGAGTTCGACGGTGACCAGGCGGGGCACCCTCAGTCCCAGCCGGCGGGCGAGTTCCCCGCAGACGACCTCGGCGACCAGCGTCTTGCGGCCCTGTCCGGCGCCGGCGAACTTCAGCACGTACGTGCCGAGGTCGTCGGCCTCGATCAGTCCCGGCAGCGAGCCGCCCTCGCGCAGCGGCGCGATGAAACGGGTCGCGGTGACTTCCTTCAGCATCGCACCAGGCTACTGGCGTGTCGCCGCACGTCGTAGGCGACCCGGGCGGGACGGTCCGGGGCCGACAGCGAAACGACAGCCGTGATTTACGCCCGCCCGACCGCGGACAGGCCAGGCTCGGCAGCGCATGAACGGCGTGGGCCCGCTGACCGTACCTCTCCCCAGATCACGTATCCCGGAAGGAACACGCATGACCAGCGCATCGCTCCACCGCACCTCCGGACCCGCTCGTCGAACCGTCGTGGCGGCGGCCGGAGCGGCGGGCCTCACCGTCGCGCTGACCGCGTGCGGCGGCTCCGACGACGACGCGTCGAACTCCTCCGCGGACTCCGGCTCGGCCGGCGGTTCCTCGGACGGCGGCGCGAGCGGCGGGGGCTCGGGCGGCGGCGAGAACGCCGGCGCCGGCGCCGACCCGCTCGCCTCGACCGCCGACATCCCCGAGGGCGGCGGAAAGGTCTTCGCCGACCGTAAGGTGGTCGTCACCCAGCCGGCGGCGGGCGAGTTCAAGGCGTTCTCGGCGACCTGCACCCATCAGGGGTGCGCGGTGAAGAGCATCGCCGACGGGGTCATCAACTGCCCCTGCCACAACAGCAACTTCTCCATCACCGACGGCAGTGTGCAGAGCGGCCCGGCGACCAAGCCGCTGCCCGCCGTGGAGATCACGGTGAGCGGGGACTCGATCACCCTCGCCTGAGCCTCCGGCACCGGGCACGGCACGAGAGACGAAGGGGCCGTATGACCGCCACGCAGCGCCGGGGCCGGAAGATCATGATGACGCCCGGTGAACTGGACGACTTCCTCACCGTCCAGCGCACCTGCCGGGTCGCCACCGTGTCCGCGGACGGAGCACCGCACGTCAGCACGCTCTGGTTCGCCTGGGACGGCACCTCGCTGTGGCTGTACTCCGTGGTGCGCAGCAGGCGCTGGGCGGATCTGCGCAGGGACCCGCGGGTGGCGATCGTGGTCGACACGGGCGAGGAGTACGACGAGCTGCGCGGTGCGGAGCTGTCCGGACGGGTGGAGTTCGTGGGCGAGATCCCGCGCACCGGCGAACTGCGCGCGGAACTCGACGTTCCGGAGACGCTGTTCGCCCGCAAGAATTTCGGCCTGGACGAGATGCCCCACGACGGCCGGCACGCCTGGTTGCGCCTGACTCCGGAGAAGACCGTGTCCTGGGACTTCAGGAAGCTGCCGACACTGCCTTAGGCCTCTCGCTCGTCGCCCCGACGCGCTCCCCCGCCGCCCTCAGTGCCCGTACCGCCGCCCGGATCGACGGGCGGCGGTCGGCGTCCGCGCGCCAGACGACGAAGACGTGCCGTCGTACGCGCTGCCGGAGCGGGACGGTCACCACCCCGTCGGGCAGCGGGTCGCGGCCCAGCAGCGGGGCGATGCAGACGCCGAGCCCCGCCGCGACCAGGCCGAGCTGGGTGTGGCTCTCGGCGGCGCGGTGGCCGATGACCGGCTCGATCCCCTTGGAGCGCAGGGTGAACATCAGCCACTCGTGGCAGAACTCGCCCTCGCCCCAGGTGATCCACTCGTCCTCGGCGAAGTCGGCGAGGTCCACCTCGTCGCGGCCGGCGAACCGGTGGCCGGCCGGGAGCGCCACATCGGCCGGGTCGTCCAGCAGGGGCGCCTTGACCAGGCCGTCGGGCAGCGGCATCGGCTTGTTGTACCAGTCGAGCACCACCGCGAGATCGAGGTCCCCGCGCACCACTCCCCGGATGCCCTGCTCCGGCTCCTGCTCGCGGGAGCGCACGCGCAGCGCGGGGTGCCGCTCGCGCAGATCCGCGAGCGCGACCGGGAACAGTCCCCGCGCGGCGGTCGGGAACGCCGAGACCCGCAGCTCACCGCCGACCTGTCCGCGCTGCGCCTCCAGGTCGGACTGGGCCAGCTCGACCTGGGAGAGGATGCGCGCCGCGTGCTCGGCGAGCAGCCGGCCCGCGTCCGTGAGCCGGACGCCCCGCCCGTTCTTGGCCAGCAACTGCTGGCCGATCTCGCGCTCCAGCTTGGACATCTGCTGCGAGACGGCCGAGGTCGTGATGTGCAGTCCTTCGGCCGCGCCGCTGACCGAGCCGTGCCGGGCGAGGGCATCGAGGGTGCGCAGGCGCTCCAGGTTCAACATGTAAGCGATGCTACGAGATACCGCGTGCGAAATCTCGATTGTGCTACGAGATGGATGTCCCGCATCGTTGCGTCCATGAGCAGCGTCACCGCGACCACCACCGCACCGGCTCCGGCCGGCCCCGCCCCGGAACCCGTCCGCCCCCGCCTGGACTGGCGGCTGCGTTTCGGCGCGCTCTCCCTGATCTGGGGGTTCAGCTTCCTCCTCATCAAGGTCGGCACCCAGGGCTACGCCCCCTTCCAGGTCACCTTCGGCCGGCTGGCCTTCGGTACCGCCGTCCTGGCGGTGGCGATGGCGGTGCGGCGGGAGGGGCTGCCGCGCGGTGCGCGCACCTGGGGTCACCTCGCGGTCGCCGGGTTCCTGCTGAACGCCCTGCCGTTCTCGCTGTTCGCCTTCGCGGAGCTGACCATCCCGTCCACGCTGGCCGGCATCTGCAACGCGACCTCGCCGCTGTGGGGCATGGCGCTGTCACTGGTGGCGCTGTCCGAGGACCGGCCGACCCGGGTGCGGGTGGCGGGGCTCGGCCTCGGCTTCCTCGGGGTGCTGACCGTGCTGGGCGCCTGGCAGGGCTTCGAGGGCCTGGACGCCCGCGGCACGACGCTGGCCCTGCTGGCCTCGCTGAGCTACCCCGTCGGCTGGATCTACGTCCGCCGCACCCTGGCGGGCAGCAGCCACTCGAACCTGTCCCTGACCGGCGGCCAGTTGCTGCTGGCCACGCTCCAACTGGCCGTCGTCACCCCGCTGTTCACCACACTGCCGACCAGGTTCGCCGTCGGCCCGCTGCTGGCGATCGCCGCGCTGGGCACGCTGGGCACGGGCCTGGCCGTACTCATCCAGTACGGCCTGGTCGCCGAGGTCGGTCCGACGACCGGCCAGATGGTGACCTACTTCGTTCCGGTGATCGCCGCCGCGGCCGGCATCGCCATCCTCGGCGAAACCCTGACCTGGTCGACACCGGTGGGCGCGGCAGTCGTGCTGGCGGGCGCAGCCCTGACTCAAGTAAGGCCGAAGCGACAGGCACAGCCGCGCCGGTGACACCGGTACCAACGCCATGGCTGAACCACCTGCCCGTCACCACGGGTGGTCGTGCCCCCGCCCCGTCACTGCGGGCGCCCTCGCCGCCCGACTGCGGGCAGTCGTGCCTCCCCCAGTGCCTGAAACGGCCTGGCCGGTACCCCCAGGGCGGCACGGGTGGGCGATGGGGGTCCCCCCGCTCATGGGGGTCCCCCGCTCGAGCGAAGCCGGGAGTGGGGGAGGCACCCCGCGAACGCCGGGCCACGCGACACCCCCCGCCCAGCCCTCACCCCGGGCACCCGTCTCAGACGTACGTCCGCCCCGGCCCCCCGGCCGGACCGATCGCCTCGGCGATCGCCTCGGCCAACGGCCCGATCTCCTCCTCGGTGAGCGTCGAGACGGTGACCCGGATCCCCGGCGCCGCGCTCATCCGGAAGCGGGCGCCGGGAGCCACCGCCCAGCCCGCGTGCAGCAGCCGGGCGACCGCGCCGGTCTCGTCGGGGACCGGCACCCACACGTTCATGCCGCTGCGCCCGCGCGCGGCGACCCCGCACCGGGCCAGCGCCCCGATCAGCGCCTCCCGGCGCCGCCCGTACCGCGCGGCCACGGCCGCCGGATCCACCGCGCCCTCGCTCCACAGCCGCACCACCGCGCGCTGGACGATCCTGCTGACCCAGCCCGGCCCGAGCCGCTGCCGTCCGCGCACCCGGTCGAGGGTGACCGCGTCCCCGGTGAGCACCGCGAGCCGCAGGTCGGGGCCGTACGCCTTGGCCACCGAGCGCACGAAGGCCCAGCTGCGGGTCGTACCCGCCAAGGCGTGCAGCGGCAGGTCGACGATGTGGTGCCCGTGGTCGTCCTCGACGAGCAGCGTCTCCGGGTGGCCGGCGAGCACCGGACGCAGGGCACGCGCGCGTGCGGCGCTCAGCGCGGCGCCGGTCGGGTTCTGCGCCCGGTCCGTGACGATCAGGGCCCGTGCCCCGCCCGCCAGCGCCCTCCGTACGTCATCGGGCAGCGGGCCCTCGTCGTCGACCCCCACGGGGACGGTCCGCAGTCCCAGCGCCGGAACCAGGTCCAGCAGACTCCCCCACCCCGGATCCTCCACCGCGACCGCGTCCCCGGGCCTGAGGTGCGCCACGAGCACCCGCTCCATCGCGTCCAGCGCGCCCGAGGTGACGGCGACGGGCCCGTCGGGAACACCGTCGGCGTCCAGCCCGGCCCGCGCCAGCCGCGCCAGCTCGGGCTCCACGGGCGCGTGCCCGTACAGCACCGGCTCCCGGTCGCCCTCCCCGGCCGCCTCCGCGAACACCCCGGCCAGCGCGGGCAGCAGTGCCGGGTCCGGGTTGCCCTCGGACAGGTTCCGCACGCCCGGCGGGACCTCCACCCGGATGAGTTCACGCGCGGTGGTGGCCGGCTTGGACCGCACCCGGCTCCCCCGCCGGCCCGCGGTCTCGATGACCCCGCGCTCGCGCAGGGTCCGGTACGCGGCGGCGACGGTGTTCGGGTTCACCCCGAGCCGCTCCGCCAACTCCCGCATGGGAGGCAGCGGTTCGCCCGGCCCCAGCGCCCCCTCCCCCACCGCGCGCTCGATGCTCGCGGAAATCTCCGCCGCACGCCGCCCACTGATCCGATACTCTCCTAGCACAAATCAAATTATGCACTAGTGCAATGGAGAACGCCATGCAGGGGACCCGGCAGCAGCGGCCCGCCGCCACCTACCCGCCCACCGAGCGCACCGTCCCCACCCGCTCCCCCGACCGTGCCGCGTACGACAAGGAGCTGGTGCACGCGATACTCGACGAGGGCTACGTCTGCCATCTCGGCTTCGTCCGGGACGGCGCGCCGGTGGTGCTGCCCACGCTGTACGGCCGGGTCGGCGAGGTCCTCTACATCCACGGTTCGACCGGCTCGCGCCCGCTGCGCGCGGCGGGCCAGGCCGACCCCGGCCTCCCGGTCTGCCTGACCGTCACCCACGTCGACGGGCTGGTGCTGGCCCGCTCGGCCTTCCACCACTCGATCAACTACCGCTCCGTGGTGGTGCACGGCACGGCGCGCGACGTGACCGACCCCGAGGAGAAGCGGCGGGCCCTCGACGCCCTGGTCGACCATGTCGTACCGGGCCGCGCCGCCGACTCCCGGCCGGCCGACAAGAAGGAACTGGCCGCCACGGCGGTGATCCGCCTCGACCTGGACGAGGTCTCCGCCAAGCTCCGCACCGGCGGCGTCAACGACGAGCCCGAGGACCTCGCCCTGCCCCACTGGGCCGGCGTCGTCCCGCTGCGCAAGGGCTACGGCACCCCGCTCGCCGACCCGCACCTGGCCCCCGGCACCGAGCTGCCCGGCTACCTGACGGCCCTGTGATGCCGATCCACCCCTGGGACGCGCCCCGCGACGACGAAGAGTGGCGGCGATGGCTGGCCGTGCACGACTTCGGACAGCTCGCGGTCAACGGCCCGCCGGGCGAGCCGCCCCACGTCCAGCCCCTGCACTTCGCCTACGACGCCGAGCGCGGCGAGGCGGTCACCCACCTCGCCCGGCCCAACCCGCTCCGGTCCGCCGTCGAGGCGAACCCGGAGGCCGTGCTGAGCGTGGTCGACGACTACGTCCACGTCCCCGGCCCCTGGCAGGCCGAGCCCGGCGCCCCGTCCGAGCACGGCGTTCCGACGAGCCTCTACGCGTCCGTCCAGCTGCGCTGCCGCGCCCATGTCGTGGACGATCCGGCGGAGAAGGCCGCGCTCCTCAACCGCCAGACAGGCCACTTCCAGCCGGAGGGCGGCTCCGCGCGGGCGGCGGCGGGCGAGGCCCCGTACGGCAGGCTGCTGTCAGGGATCCGCGGGCTCCGGCTCGAAGTGACGGGCGTACGGGCGAAGTTCAAGTACGCGGGCAAGCGGTCCGAGGCGGTACGGGAACGCATCACGGCCGGGCCGGCGGACCGGAACGGCGCGCGTGACGCGGAGGCACGCGCACACGTCCTGCGCCGGCAGCCGGCCTGACCACCGGGGTCAGGGGCCCTCCCGCGCGGAAGGGCCCCGCGCCGTCACACCGGCACCACGTCCGGCTCCTCCCCACGGGTCCGCGCGCCCCGTGCCTCGCCGACCGCGAGGCCCGCGACCGAGCCGAGCATCAGCAGGGTGCCGGCCAGGGTGGCCGTGGTGAGCCGCTCACCGAGGAGGGCCACCGCGAGCACCGCCGCGCTCACCGGCTCCAGCAGCATGATCACGGAGACGGTGGCCGACCGTACGACGGCCGCGCCGGCGAAGTAGAGGCCGTACGCGAGCGCCGTCGGCACGGAGGCGACGTACGCCAGCAGGCACAGCAGCGCGCCGGGGGCGTCGGTGTGCGGCACCAGTCCCTCGGCCGCGGCGAACGGCAGCAGCACCAGACTGGTGACGGCGAACGCACCGACGGTCGTGTCGGAGGAGTCCGTACCGCCGTCACGTCCCCACCAGCGGGTGAGCAGCGTCATCGCCGAGTACCCGGCCGCGGAGACCAGGGCGAGCAGGACGCCCCACGGGTCCACGGTCGCGCCCCCGCCGCCGAGGACGAGCACGACGAGCCCGGCGAGCGCGCCCACGACGGCGGCCAGTCCGCCGCGCCCCAGGCGCTCCCCCAGGGTCAGTCGCGCGCCGAGTGCGATCAGTACGGGTCCGGCGCCGAGGGTGACGACGGTGGCCACGGCGAGTCCCGTGGCGGAGACGGCCGCGAAGTAGGCGGTCTGGAAGACCGCGAGCCCGATGCCGGTGGCCCCGGCCCGCAGCACCCGGCGTCCGAGCGGCTCGGGTACGGCGGACCGGGGGCGGCGGGACAGCAGCCGGGCGGCGAGCAGCAGGACCAGGCCGACGGCGCAGCGCCAGAAGGACAGGGCGACGGGGCCCATGTCGCTGGTCCGGTAGACCAGCGACGCGGCGGCGCCCGCGGTGCCCCAGGCGGCACCGGCGACGATCAGATAGAGGAGGCCTCGCCCGACGGGCAGACCGGAGACGGCGTTCGACACGTGTTCTCTCCGCGGATGCGCGCACCACGCGCGTCGGCGTGGGCGCGGAAGTTCGGGAAGGGATCCCGGATCAGGCCCGCTCGGGGCCGGGTCGGCGGGATCCGCGGACTTCGTTCGCGGGCAGCACCGTCAGGCCCGGCGGCGTGCCGGGCGGCTGGACGGGAGGGCCCGCGTCAGGCGGCCGGAGGCGGAAGAACACGTGCGCGCGCATGCATGATCAGCACCCTAGGCGGTCGTTCCCGGCGTGGACAACTCCCTTTCGGGACCGCCGCTCGCCACGGGTTCCTCCGAGCCCTTCGCGGGGGCCGAGGACTGGGCGATGAAAGCACCCGTCAGGACCACCGCACCGCCCACGATCTGCGGTGCCGACAGGTGCTCGCCGAGCAGGACCCAGGCGAGGACGGTGGCGATGACCGCCTCCAGACAGGCCACGACACCGGCGACCTGCGGGGAGAGCCGGCGCACCGACACCACCCCGGTGACGTACGCGGCCACCGTGGCGACGAGGACGATCCAGGCCAGCAGGACGAAGGCGGCGACCGGGGTGCCGTCCATCTCCGCACTGCCGGTGAGCACGGACCACTCCATGGACCAGGGGCGGGCGACGGCCGTCAGGACGGCGGCACCGATCAGCAGCCCGTAGGCGATCACACCGAGCGGGTCGGGTGCCTCGTCGCCGTCGCCGCCCTGGTCGGACAGGACGAAGTAGCCGACCTGACAGCAGGCCGCGCCGAGCGCGAGCAGCAGACCGAGCACGTCGAAGCCGAGGCCCGACCACACCTCCACGACACAGGCGAGCCCGCCCACCGCCAGGACCACGCCGACCGCGGCGGCACGGGTCACCGGCCGCCGCCGCACGAACCGCACCCAGCCGAGCACGAGCGCGGGCGCCAGGTACTCGACCAGCAGGGCGACCCCGACGGGGATGCGGGAGAGCGCGGCGAAGTAGCAGGCCTGGACGCCGGCCACGGCGAACAGGCCGAACCCGGCGAGCAGTCCGGGCCTGCTGCGCAGGAGTCCCCGGTGGCGCACCGCCGACGGCAGCATGACGAGCGCCGCGCCCGCCACCCGCAGCCACACGACGTGGAGCGGGTCGAGACCCGCTTCGATCAGCGGCTTGGCCGCCACACCGGAACCTCCGAAGGCCAGCGCGGACAGCAGCGCGAGGCCGAGTCCGACGCCCTTCCGGTGGTCGCCCGGGGTCATCACAGAGGTAGGCACCGGCACATGATGACAGGCCCCGACAGGAGCGTCACCCCTTGTGGCACCTGTCTCACCGACCGGACGGCGCCTCGAGCCGGACGAACAGTTCACGGGGGTCGATCCCGGCGCGTTCGAGCACCTCGACGGCGCGCGCCCGGGGGTCCGTGACGATCGCCGCGAGCAGATCCGTACCGCACGCCGGGCCGCGGCCGTGGCGGGCGGCGCGCTCGTGGGCGTACTCCATGCAGCTCGCGGCCAGCGGCGAGAGGCCCGCGGCCTCGGTCACCACGGGGACGCCTCCGGAGTCCTCGACCACGCCCTGCCAGCGCAGTCCGTAGCCGATGCTGCGCTGGACCAGGTAGCCGAGCAGCCGGGCGATCCGCGGGCCCTCACCGAAGACGGCCCTCACGTCGGTGTCGGACTCCAGGAGCGAGTGCAGCAGATGGGCGGTGTCGATCTGACGGTCCCCGTCCCGGACCGCTCTGCGCCGGGCACCGGTCACCACCGCTGCCAGCTCGGCGCCGAGCCTGGCATCGTTCTCCGCGCGGTGGATGCCCTGCTCCTGGAGCTCCTGGGCCTGCTGCCGGGGGATACGGGGTTGCACGTCCCCCACCTCATCAGCCGCACGGGCCCGGGGCATCCCCGGCGGGAAGCATCTTGGCGTCCGACGGAAAGCGGACGTCCCGGTCCGGGATCTCCTCCTCGCGAAGGACATCAGGGCGTTTCCGCCCGAGGGGCGCGCGCCGGTTTGCGTCACGCCCCTCGGCGGTCCTCACCGACCCCGTCAGTACTCGTCGGCGAGGATCAGGTACAGCTTCTTGCGGGCCTCGTTGATGACGGCGAGGGCCTTATCCCGCTGCTCCTTGCTGCCCGTCTTCCAGACCTGCCCGAAGGCCTCCATCAGGCCGAAGCCGGCCTGCCGGATCTCGCTCAGCGCCTCCCAGTCGACCCCGCGCGAGGCCTCCTCCCAGGGAGCCTCGGGGCCTTCCCCGGCGGCCGAGCGGCCGGCGTCGGTCAGCGAGAACAGCTTCTTGCCGCCCTCGGACTCGCTGGCGATCAGCCCCTCGTCCTCCAGCAGCTGAAGGGTGGGGTACACCGAACCGGGGCTGGGCTTCCACGCCCCGCCGCTGCGCTCGGCGATCTCCTGGATCATCTCGTAGCCGTGCATCGGCCGGTCCTTCAGCAGGGCCAGGATCGAGGCCCGTACGTCACCGCGCCGCGCCCTTCCCCTCGGTCCGCCGCGCCCTCGTCCGCCCCAGGGGCCGCCGTGCCCGAAACCCGGGCCGAAGGGACCACCGGGACCACCCGGGCCCCCCGGACCGAAGGGCCCGAAGGCCGCCCGCAGTCGCTCGAAGTCGCCACGGCCGCCACGCGGGCCGCCATGACCGTGCCCATGCTCGTGACCATGGGTACGCATCGCCACCACTCCATTCTGTCGTTGATCTGTCGCGATGCTTCAACGATATATCGGAACTGTTCGTCCGACAACCCCCTTCGGCCGGGCGACAGCCGCGGCAACCGGGCCGGCACCCTCGAATTGGCCTTGGCCTGCGGCTTCGCGGAGCCCCTACCGTCAGGACATGCGGATTCGAATCGTCGACGCCTTCACCGACCGGCCCTTCGCCGGCAACCCCGCCGGGGTACTGCTGCTGGACGCCTTCCCGGACGACCCCTGGCTGCAGAACGTCGCCCTGGAGGTCAACCACGCCGAGACGGCCTTCGCCCACCCGCTCCCCGCGGGAGGCGAGGCCGACTGGGCGCTGCGCTGGTTCACCCCCGTCACCGAGGTCGCGATGTGCGGCCACGCGACGCTGGCCACCGCGCACGTCCTGCACACCACCGGCGCACACCGGGGCCCGGTGCGGTTCGCCACCCGCAGCGGCGTCCTCATCGCCACGCCCGACGAGGACGGCGCCGTCACCCTGGACTTCCCCACCGCCCCGCTCGCCCCGGTCGACGTCCCCGAGGGTGTCGCCGAGGCCCTGGGCGCCCGGCCGCTCACGGCCTTCGACACCGGCCCGGACATCGGGGACCTGCTCGTCGAGGTCGCCGACGAGCGGACCGTCCACGCCCTGCGGCCCGACCTCAAGGCCCTGGCCGCCTACTCCGAGCGCGGCCTCATCGCCACCGCCCGCGCCGAGAACCCCGCCCTCGGCTACGACTTCGTCTCCCGCTGCTTCTTCCCGAACGTCGGCATCGACGAGGACCCGGTCACCGGCAGCGCGCACACCGCTCTGGCCCCGTACTGGTCCGAGCGCCTCGGCCGCCCCGCCCTCACCGGCCTCCAGGCCTCACCGCGCTCCGGCCGCGTCCGCACCGAGGTGCGCGGCGGGCGCACCCTGCTGGGTGGACGGGCCGTGACGGTCATCGAGGGCGACCTGCTGGTCTGAACCCGGTACGGCGAAGGGGCGTACGGCCGCGCCGCACGCCCCTTCGCCGCCGCCTCACGCCGTCGGCAGCCAGCCCACCTTGCCGGCCAGCAGGGCGTACCCCACGAAGGCCCCGATGTCGAGCAGCGTGTGCGCGACCACCAGCGGCCCGACGCGCCCCCAGCGCCGGTAGAGGTACACGAACACCACGCCCATCACCATGTTCCCGATGAAGCCGCCGATGCCCTGGTAGAGGTGGTACGAGCCGCGCAGCACCGAACTGGCCGCCAGCGAGGCGCCCGGGGACCAGCCCAGCTGGTCCAGCCGGCGCAGCAGGTAGCCGACGACGATGACCTCTTCGAGGATCGAGTTCTGCATCGCGGACAGGACCAGCACGGGGTACTTCCACCACACCTCGGGCAGCGCCTCCGGCACCACGGTGAGGTTGAAGCCGAGGCCGCGCATGGCCAGGTAGAAGGCGATGCCGCTGCTGCCGATGACCGCCGCGACCGCCGCTCCGCGGCCGAGGTCGGACCAGGGCCGGGTGCGGTCGAAGCCGAGGGTGCGCAGCCCCGCGCCCTCGCGCA
Source organism: Streptomyces sp. NPDC014676 (assembly GCF_043084105.1). Classification (NCBI taxonomy): domain Bacteria; kingdom Bacillati; phylum Actinomycetota; class Actinomycetes; order Kitasatosporales; family Streptomycetaceae; genus Streptomyces; species Streptomyces sp. NPDC014676. The sequence continues at coordinate 522,505 of NZ_JBIBZI010000005.1, forward strand.
GCAGGAAGTGCGCCACCAACGCGACCGGGACGAGCGCCGTGGTGATCCCGAAGAGCTGCCAGGCGAGGTCCAGCCAGGGGCGGCCCGGCGCGGCCGACGCGTTGAGGGTGGCCGCCTGGTCCTTCAGGCCGCCCGGTTCGGTGACCGAGCCGACGAAGCTGATCAGGGCCGACACTCCGCTCGCGCCGAGTGACAGCGCGAGCACGAGGAGCGTCTCGTCGCGGAGCGTCGTCCGCGAGGGCCTCCGCTCAGGGTACGAACCGGCCGCCGGGCCCGCCTCCGCCTGCACACCTGCCTCCACATCACCGATCGGTCCGATCAGTATGAGGGCAGCGGCTGTGCGCCCGGCCGGGGGGCCGGTGGCGGCGTCAGCCCGTGGGCACCCGTTCCGGCAGTCCCACCGGCCAGCTGTGCACCGGATCGCCCTGCTCCGTCAGCTCGCGGTAACGGCGGGTGGTGGCGGCCAGGGCGGCCTCCCGGCCGAGGCCCAGGTCGAGGGCCCGGTGGAAGGTCGCGGCCTGCCAGGTCGCGCCGTTCACCCTCCGCCGGCACCGCTCCTCGATCACCCCGAGGTACAGATCGCGGTCGGCGGGCTCGATCCCCCACGCGTCCAGCCCGGCCTCGGCGAGCGGCAGCAGCTCGTCCCGTACGAGGGTGACCGCGTCCACCTCGCCCAGCCCGCCGAGACGGCCGCGCCGGGGCCAGGTGAGGCGGGCGTCGATGCCGTACCTGCAGGCGGCGTCGAAGTTGGCGGCCGCCGCCTCGAACGGCAGCCGGGTCCACACCGGCCGGCTGTCCTCGGCGAGGGCGCGGACCACGCCGTAGTAGAAGGCCGCGTTGGCGATGACGTCGGTGACCGTGGGGCCGGCGGGCAGCACGCGGTTCTCCACGCGCAGGTGGGGCACGCCGTCGGCGATGCCGTAGACGGGGCGGTTCCAGCGGTAGACGGTGCCGTTGTGCAGGACGAGTTCGGCGAGGCTGGGGACGCCGCCCCGGTCCAGCACCTCGAGCGGGTCCTCGTCGTCGCAGAGGGGCAGCAGGGCCGGGTAGTAGCGCAGGTTCTCCTCGAACAGGTCGAACGCCGAGGTCACCCAGCGCTCCCCGAACCAGGTGCGCGGCCGTACGCCCTGGGCCTGGAGCTCGGGCGGGCGGGTGTCCGTGGACTGCTGGAACAGCGGGGGCCGGGACTCGCGCCACAGTTCGCGGCCGAAGAGGAACGGCGAGTTGGCGCCGACGGCGATCTGGGCGGCGGCGACGGCCTGGGCCGCGTTCCACACACCGGCGAAGCGCTCCGGGGTGACCTGGAGGTGCAGTTGCACCGAGGTGCAGGCGGCCTCGGGGGCGATGGACTTGGAGGTGCAGCTGAGGCGTTCGACGCCGTCGATGTCGAGGGTGAACTCCTCACCGCGCGCGGCCACGATCTGTTCGTTGAGCAATGCGTAACGGTCGACGTCGGAAAGGTTCGAGGAGACCAGGTCGTCCCGGTCCAGTGTCGGCAGGATGCCGATCATCACGATCCCCGCGTCCACTTCACCGGCTTTCCGGTCGGCATACGTGAGCGAAGTGCGCAGTTCCTCGTCGAGCCGGTCGAATACCCGCCCGCCCAATCGGTGGGGGGCGATGTTCACTTCCAGATTGAACATGGCGAGTTCCGTCTGGAAGTCCCTGCTGGCGATCCGTTCGAGGACTTGCGCATTCAACATTTTCGGCATGCCGTCGGCGCCCGCGAGATTCAACTCGATCTCCAGCCCCATGAGGTTCTTGGGGCGGTCGAACCGCTTCTCCGCCAGCAGTCGTTCCAAGCCCGTCAGACAGCTGCGGAGCTTCTCGCGGTAGCGCTGGCGATCGGACAGGTCGAACTGACCTGCCACGACCTTCTCCCCCATCGAAGGGTCCTTCCTCGCACGGGCGGGCCGAAGAGCGGCCGCCGGGTCCCGGTCCACAGGGGAGGATGCCCCGTCGATGCGATCGATAACGCCCCGGACGGAACCGCCGGCCGCTAGTCTGGTCGGGGTGACCAGTGGCACATTCACGAGGCATGGCACAGAAGACGCCTTACGGGTCGGTTGCGAACTCGTGAAAAACGCCGACGAGAATGGGCCGACCGCTTCGCGGCCGTTATCCGAGGTCATCGGCGTGCATCCGGCCTGGAATCGGGATGATTTTCACATTTCACCGGCCAGAAGTACCCTTGTTCCGCCGGTCGAAAACAGCTAGGCGAAACACAGTCCGAACGCGTGTCGTATAAACTTTGCGCACAAGGCAGAAGGTTGGCGCCCACGGTTCGAGCGATCCAGCCGGGAGGTGGCGTGCGGCACTCCTCACCCCCGTCTCCCGGGCTCAGCCCCCGGCCCCTGCCTCTCTGACCTTCGCGAGCTGACAGCGCCGTCCGCCCCGCCACGCCCCGCCCTCGCGCCACTGTGCCTTCGAATGAGAGGCGACCCACCATGCCGCTGCATGTTCCCCCGGCTCCCGCGCCCGCACTGCGTTCCGTCCTGACCGCGCTCTCCTCGCCGACCGCGGTCCGCGAAGCCCGAACTCCCTCCCTGCTCGTCACCCAGGGACCCGTCTCACCCGAGCTGCCCCTTCCCGTGCACGTCCTGGACCGGACCACCCCCGACGACGGGACCTCGACCCGGCTGGCCGGCTGGCGTTTCCTGATCCGCACCGGCGACCGCGCGGTGGCCGCAGCGGACACCGTGCCCACCGCCGACGGCTGGACGTTCTCCCGCTTCTTCGAGGGCCCCTACATCACCTCCACCGAGCTCGCGCTGCGCCAGGCCGAGGCCATGACACAGCCGTACCAGCCCCGGCTGCTGTCGGTGCCGAGCCTCTACATGCTGGCGCTCTGGCTGCACGGCGATCCCACCGCGGACGGCGCCACCGGACACCCGGCCGCCACCGATCTGCTCGTCCCGCTCGCACCGGCGCCGCCCGGCATCGCGGCCCACCGCCCGCACCGGTTCACCGACCTGCTCCCGGTCCTGACGCACCGGGTGGCACCGACCCGCCTGCTCGGCTCGCCCGCCTGAGCGTTCACCCCGTGCCCCGCCGCCCGGACCCCCGACGCGGCGGGGCACACGCGTCTCCCGGACGGACTAGCCCCATCCGGCCACGGCGAACCATCCGAAGTGACAGTGCAGTTGGGATGAACCGTCCGCGCGGGTGACGCGTCCTCAAGCTGTGAGGAGCGGTGCCGCGAAATCCCTGCGGATCCTCGCCCATGGGGCAACACTGGTTTCCGACCGACTTATCACAACGGGGGGCGGCCATGAACGAAGCTTCACGCCGCGGAACTGAAACGACAGCCGACTCACAGGTCACCACAGAGCGAGAGATCCCACCCATGTGCCAGCACCAGCCACCGTGCCCCTCAGCAGACTCCGCCGACCGGGAATCCGCCCGTCTCGTGGCGCACCACCCGGAGCAGGGCTGGAGCCTGCTGTGCAACGGTGTCGTGTTCTTCGAGGACACCGGTGAACTCCTGCCCGACGGCAGGGTCATCGCCCCGCAGCGTCCCCGGGGCGCCAGCCTGACCACCGCCTGAGCACGACCGGGCGGAACGGGGCCGCCCGAGGCGACGAGGGGCCGGACGCAGGACCTCCTGCGCGCCGGCCCCGACGCCTGTCCGAGGCCGGTCACCCACCGTGGTCCGGCATGCGGGAGGAGTGACCGGCCGGCCCCTCCGCCAAGAGTCGGCCCCGCGACGCCTTCCCACGGACGTCCGCTTTCCGGAAGACTCCTGGAAGTTTCGCGGGTTCCGTCACGGAGGTGGGGCAAGTGGCAGCACATGAGGCCGACGCCGGGGGCAGAGTCACGATCACGGAGATCGCCCGGCAGGCCGGCGTCTCCGTGCCGACCGTCTCCCGCGTGGTCAACGGCCGTTCCGACGTCTCCCCGGAAACCCGCGCCCGGGTCGAGGACCTGCTGCGCCGTCACGGCTACCGCAAGCGCCCCCACGCCTCCGCCTCGCGCGCGGTCCTGCTCGACCTGGTCTTCAACGACCTCGGCAGCCCCTGGGCGGTGGAGATCATCCGCGGTGTCGAGGAGGCCGCCCACGCGGCCGGGGCGGGCACGGTGGTATCGGCGATCCACGGACGTTCCGGCGACGCCCGGGAGTGGACGCGCAATCTGCGGGCGCGCGCGTCCGACGGTGTCATCCTCGTGACCTCCGCGATGAACACACTGCACGAGGAGTTGCAGGTCCTGGGCGTCCCGCTGGTGGTCGTGGACCCGGCCGGCTCCCCCGCCGCGGACGTGCCGACCATCGGCGCCGCCAACTGGTCGGGCGGCATGGCCGCGACCGAACATCTGCTGGCCCTGGGACACCGCAGGATCGGGCTGATCGCCGGACCGTCGCGCCTGCTCTGCGCACGCGCGCGGCTCGACGGCTACCGGGCGGCGCTCGAGGGCTCCGGCATCACGCTCGACGCATCGCTGATCGTTCCCGGTGACTTCCGCCCGGAGGCCGGCTTCGCGGGCTGCAACGCCCTGCTGGACCTGCCGGAGCCGCCGACCGCGGTGTTCGCGGCCAGCGACCAGATGGCGCTGGGGGCGATCGAGGCGCTGCGCGGCCGGGGACTCAGGGTCCCGGAGGACATGAGCGTGGTCGGCTTCGACGACCTTCCGGAGGTCCGCTGGTCGGCGCCGCCGCTGACCACCGTCCGCCAGCCCCTGGCCGACATGGGCAAACTCGCCGTCCGTACGGTGCTCCGTCTCACCCGTGGCGAACAGCCGGACTCCCCCCGTGTGGAACTGGGCACGGACCTCGTCGTCCGGGCGAGCACGGCCGCTCCCGTCGAGCGGGGCTGAGGCACCTCCGGCACCACCTATCGTGACCGGCATGCAGTCCTACACGATCGGCCAGGCAGCGAGGCTGCTCGGCGTGAGCCCGGACACCGCCCGCCGCTGGGCGGACGCGGGACGTATCACCACCCACCGCGACGACGGCGGACGCCGGCTCGTCGACGGGCAGGCCCTGGCGGCGTTCTCCGTCGAACTCGCCAGGGCCGGCGCCGTCGAGGAGGGCACTCCGTACACCTCCGCCCGCAACGCCTTCCCCGGCATCGTCACCGCGATCAAGCTCGGCGACGTCGCCGCCCAGGTCGAGATCCAGGCCGGCCCGCACCGCCTCGTCTCGCTGCTCACCCGGGAGGCCGTCGAGGAACTGGGGCTGGAGGTCGGCATGGAGGCCACGGCCCGCGTGAAGTCGACGAACGTCCATATCGACCGCACCTGACGGCGACAACGCACCTGCGTACCCCTTGACCGCCTTCCCTGGCTCATGCGATGTGACATGGGGTGAACGCCTTGCAGATGCGCCAGTATGATCGGCGTAGCGGGAGGGCGTTGCGGGCTCTTCCGCAGCCCCACGGAGGGAGTGCTCCACCATGCCCCGTTCGCATGGGACCCGTCGGATCGCCGGTGCCGGGACAGCCGCCGCCGTACTGGTGCTGAGCGCCTGTTCCACGTCCGGCTCGGATTCGCCGGCGTCCGGCGGGCAGGACGTCACCGGCACCGTCACCGTCTTCGCGGCCGCCTCGCTGAAGGAGAGCTTCACGACGCTGGGCGCGCGGTTCGAGAAGGAGCACCCGGGGACCGAGGTCACCTTCAACTTCGGCGGCAGCGACAGCCTGGCCGCCGGCATCGACGGCGGTGCCCCGGCCGACGTCTTCGCGGCGGCCAGCGCGAAGACGATGAAGCTCGTCACGGACGAGGGGCTCACGGCGGGCAGCCCGAGCACGTTCGTCCGCAACCGGCTGGAGATCGCCACCGTGCCGGGCAACCCGCACGCGATCGACTCCCTCGAGGACCTGACCGCGTCCGGCCTCAAGGTCGTGCTGTGCGACGAGACGGTGCCCTGCGGAGCCGCCGCGCGGACCGCCCTCACCGCCGGCGGCGTCGAGCTGGAGCCGGTCTCGTACGAGCAGGACGTCAAGAGCGCCCTGACGAAGGTCCGGCTGAAGGAGGCCGACGCCGCCCTCGTGTACCGCACGGATGTGAGGGCGGCCGGTGACAAGGTGGAGGGCGTGGAATTCCCGGAGTCCGCCGAGGCCGTCAACGACTATCCGATCGCCCGGCTCGAGAACGCGCCCAATCCGTCGGCGGCGAAGGCGTTCGTGGCGCTGGTGAAGTCCGCGCAGGGCCAGAAGGTCCTGGCTGAGGCGGGGTTCCTGAAGCCATGACCAACGGCCGGGAAGCCCTCCGGAAGGCACGCCCCCGCGCCCCCGGCCGCGGTGTCCCCCTCGCCCTCCTCGCGCCCGCCCTCCTGGGCCTGGCGTTCCTCCTGGTGCCCCTCCTCGCCCTCCTCCTGCGCGCCCCCTGGCGGGACCTCCCCGGGCAGCTGACCAGCCCCGAGGTGTGGGAGGCGCTGCGCCTGTCACTGCTGTGCGCCACGACGGCGACCGCGCTGAGCCTGGTCGTCGGCGTCCCGCTGGCCTGGCTGCTGGCCCGTACGGACTTCCCCGGCCGGGGTCTGGTCCGCGCCCTGGTGACGCTCCCGCTGGTGCTGCCCCCGGTGGTGGGCGGTGTCGCCCTGCTGCTCGCCCTGGGCCGCAACGGCGTCGTCGGCCAGTGGCTGGACGCGTGGTTCGGCATCACCCTGCCCTTCACCACCACGGGCGTCGTCCTCGCCGAGACGTTCGTGGCGATGCCGTTCCTCGTCATCAGCGTCGAGGGCACGCTGCGGGCCGCCGACCCGCGCTACGAGGAGGCGGCCAGCACCCTGGGCGCCTCCCGCTTCACCGCGTTCCGCCGGGTCACGCTGCCGCTGATCGCTCCCGGCGTCGCGGCCGGTGCCGTACTGGCCTGGGCGCGGGCCCTCGGGGAGTTCGGGGCGACGATCACCTTCGCCGGCAGCTTCCCCGGCCGCACCCAGACCATGCCGCTCGCGGTCTACCTCGCCCTGCAGAACGACCCGGCCGCCGCCATCGCCCTCAGCCTGGTCCTGCTGGCGGTCTCCATCGCCGTACTGGCCGGGCTGCGGGACCGCTGGACGAGGACCGTCTGACACCATGCCGAAGCATCCCGGGACCGTGCCCGACGCCGCCGAGGGCCTGGACGCGCACCTCGTCGTGGACCGCGGCTCCTTCCGACTGGACGTCGCGCTGACCGCCGCGCCCGGTGACGTCGTCGCCCTGCTGGGCCCGAACGGCGCCGGCAAGACCACCGCCCTGCGCGCCCTCGCGGGCCTCACCCCGCTCGGTGCCGGGCATCTGCGGCTGGATGGCGTGGATCTGCGCCGTACGCCGCCGGAGTCGCGCCCGGTGGGTGTCGTCTTCCAGGACTACCTGCTCTTCCCGCACCTGACCGCCCTCGACAACGTGGCCTTCGGGCCGCGCTGCCGGGGCGCCGGCAAGGCGGAGGCACGCGCGCAGGCCGCCGAATGGCTCGACCGCATGGGGCTGGCCGAGCACGCGGGCGCCAAGCCCCGGCGGCTGTCCGGCGGCCAGGCCCAGCGGGTGGCCCTCGCCCGCGCCCTGGCCACCCACCCCCGGCTGCTGCTCCTGGACGAACCGCTCGCCGCCCTGGACGCCCGCACCCGGCTGGAGGTGCGTGCGCAGCTCCGCCGCCATCTGGCCGCGTTCGAGGCCGTCGCCGTCCTGGTCACGCACGACCCGCTGGACGCCATGGTGCTCGCCGACCGTCTGGTCGTCGTGGAGCAGGGCCGGATCGTGCAGGAGGGCACGCCCTCCGACATCGCCCGTCACCCGCGCACCGAGTACATCGCCCAGCTCGTCGGCCTCAACCTGTACCGCGGGCGGGCCGACGGCCACACGGTGCGGCTCGACGCGGGTCCCGCCGTGAGCACCACGGAGGACCTCTCCGGGCCCGCCTTCGTGGCGTTCCCGCCCGGCGCCGTCACCCTGTACCGGGACCGGCCGACCGGCTCCAGCGCCCGCAACCTCTGGCGTTGCGAGGTCGCCGGTCTGGAGACCCACAGGGATCAGATCCGCGTGGAGCTCACCGGCGAGCTCGCCCTGGCCGCCGACCTCACCGCGGTCGCCGCGGCCGAACTCGACCTGCGTCCGGGCGCGACGGTCTGGGCGGCGGTCAAGGCGACGCAGACCCACGCGTACCCGGCGTAGCCGAAGGGGGCCCTCCGCAAAGGGCCCCCTTCGGCGTGTGTCAGTCCTCGTACGCGTCCAGCGGCGGGCAGGAGCAGACCAGGTTGCGGTCGCCGAAGGCCTGGTCGATGCGGCGCACCGGCGGCCAGTACTTGTCGGCGGCGCTCACCCCGGCCGGGAAGACGGCCTCCTCGCGGGCGTACGCGTGGTCCCACTCCCCACCGAGCGCGGCGGCGGTGTGCGGGGCGTTGCGGAGCGGGTTGTCGTCCGCGGGCCACTCGCCGGAGCCGACCTTCTCGATCTCCGCGCGGATCGCGATCATCGCCTCGCAGAACCGGTCGAGCTCGGTGAGGTCCTCGGACTCGGTGGGCTCGATCATCAGCGTGCCGGCCACCGGGAACGACATCGTCGGCGCGTGGAAGCCGTAGTCGATCAGGCGCTTCGCCACGTCGTCCACGCTGACGCCGGTCGCCTTGGTCAGCGGGCGCAGGTCGATGATGCACTCGTGCGCGACCAGCCCGCCGGGGCCGGTGTAGAGCACCGGGTAGTACGGCTCCAGACGCTTGGCGACGTAGTTGGCGCTGAGCACGGCCACCTGCGTGGCCCGCTTGAGGCCCTCGCCGCCCATGAGACGGACGTACGCCCACGAGATCGGCAGGATGCCCGCCGAGCCCCACGGCGCCGCCGAGATGGGCCCGACGCCGGTCTCCGGACCGGCCTCCGGCTGGAGCGGGTGGTTCGGCAGGTACGGCGCCAGGTGCGCCCGTACGCCGACCGGGCCGACGCCGGGGCCGCCGCCGCCGTGCGGGATGCAGAAGGTCTTGTGCAGGTTCAGGTGCGAGACGTCGCCGCCGAAGTGGCCGGGCTTGGCCAGACCCACCAGGGCGTTGAGGTTGGCGCCGTCCACGTACACCTGGCCGCCGGCCTCGTGCACCTCGGCGCAGATGTCGGCGACGTGCTCCTCGAACACGCCGTGCGTCGAGGGGTAGGTGATCATCAGCACGGACAGCTCGTCGCGGTACTGCCCGATCTTGGCGCGCAGGTCCGCGACGTCGATCTCACCGTCGTCGGACGTCTTGACGACGACGACCTTCATGCCGGCCATCACGGCGCTGGCGGCGTTGGTGCCGTGCGCGGAGGACGGGATCAGGCAGACGGTGCGCTGCTCGTCGCCGTTGGCCCGGTGGTAGCCGCGTACGGCGAGCAGACCGGCCAGCTCGCCCTGGGAACCGGCGTTGGGCTGGAGGGACACCTTGTCGTAGCCGGTGACCTCGGCGAGACGTTCCTCCAGCTCGTGGATGAGCGTGAGGTAGCCCTGCGCCTGCTCGGCGGGCGCGAAGGGGTGCAGCTGACCGAACTCGGGCCAGGTGACCGGCTCCATCTCGGTGGTCGCGTTGAGCTTCATGGTGCATGAGCCCAGCGGGATCATGCCCCGGTCCAGCGCGTAGTCGCGGTCGGAGAGCCGGCGCAGGTAGCGCAGCATCGCGGTCTCGGAGCGGTGCTGCCGGAAGACGGGGTGGGTCAGGTACTCGTCGTCGCGCAGCAGGGCGTCCGGCAGGGTGTCCCGCGCGGCCGCGTCCAGCGCCTCGACGTCGCCGTCGACGCCGAAGGCGCTCCACACGGCGGTCAGCCGCTCCCGGGTGGTGGTCTCGTCGCAGGCGATCGAGACGTGGTCGGCGTCGACGAGACGCAGGTTGACGCCGTTGTCACGGGCGGCGGCGACGACCTCGGCGGCCCGCCCGGCGACGCGCACGGTCAGCGTGTCGAAGTAGGAGCCGTGCACGATCTCGGCCCCGCCGGCCCGCAGGCCCGCGGCGAGGACGGTGGCGTACCGGTGGGTGCGCCGGGCGATCAGCCGCAGCCCCTCCGGGCCGTGGTAGACGGCGTACATGCCGGCCATGACGGCGAGCAGCACCTGGGCGGTGCAGATGTTGCTGGTGGCCTTCTCGCGGCGGATGTGCTGCTCACGGGTCTGGAGGGCGAGGCGGTACGCCTTGTTCCCGTCGGCGTCGACGGAGACGCCGACGAGCCGTCCGGGCAGGCTGCGCGCCATCTTCTCCTGCACGGCCATGTAGCCGGCGTGCGGCCCGCCGAAGCCCATCGGCACACCGAAGCGCTGCGTAGTGCCGACCGCTATGTCCGCGCCCAGCTCACCGGGCGACTTCAGCAGCGTGAGGGCGAGCAGGTCGGCGGCGACCGTGACCAGCGCGCCCAGCTCGTGCGCCTGGTCGATCAGCGGCTTGATGTCGCGTACGGCACCGGAGGCGCCCGGGTACTGGATCAGTACGCCGTTGATCTCACGCTCGGCGAGCTCGGCGGGGATGCCCTCGCTCAGGTCGGCGACGACGACCTCGACGCCGGTCGGCTCGGCACGGGTCTCGATCACGGCGATCGTCTGCGGCAGCGCGTCCGCGTCGACCAGGAACAGACCCTTCTTGTTCTTGCCCATGCGCCGCGACAGCGCCATCGCCTCGGCGGCGGCGGTGCCCTCGTCGAGCAGCGAGGCGCCCGAGGTCGGCAGGCCGGTGAGCTCGGCGACCACGGTCTGGAAGTTCAGCAGCGCCTCGAGCCGGCCCTGGGAGATCTCCGGCTGGTACGGCGTGTACGCCGTGTACCAGGCGGGGTTCTCCATCACGTTGCGCAGGATGACGGGCGGGGTGAAGGTCCCGTAGTACCCGAGCCCGATCATGGAGCCGAGCACCTCGTTGCGGTCGGCCAGCGCACGCAGCTCGGCCAGGACCTCGGCCTCGCTCCGGGCGCCCGGCAGGTCCAGCGCGTCGGCGTTCTTGATGACGTCCGGCACGGCGGCGGCCGTCAGCTCGTCCAGCGAGCCGTAGCCGACCTGCGCGAGCATCTTGGCCCGGGCCTCGTGGTCGGGGCCGATGTGGCGCTGCTCGAAGGGGATTCCCTGTTCGAGCTCGGAGAGCGGAGTGCGAGGGGCGGTCATTGAGGAGGCCTCCTGGTCCGACGACCTTCGAGGGGCACCACGGCGCGGGTGCCCGAACGGCCTCCCCCTCTGTCATCTCAACCTGAGAGCTTCACCGGACGGCCCGAAGGCGCCCGGCTTTCACCGTCGGTGAGAGCGGAAGCCGTCGACACCCGCCCTGCTTTCCAGAGTGACCTCGTCCGTGCGGTACGTGTGCCTGAGAGATTCCGGGGAGGATTTGCTCCTTCGGCGCCTCCGGTGATGTCCGGAGGGCTCTCCCGCACGGGGTCAGCAGCCGTTTGCCAGCGTACCAGCGAGCACCACACCAGAACCTTCGAGTGGCCGTCCAGCCGATTGTGCCGTTTTGTAGTGCTTACGGATGAGTTTGCGACCAATGGAGGGCCTGTGCAGACCGACATCGATCCGCGCCACCTGATCGGCCGCAAGGCGTTCGACCGCAACGGCACCCGGATCGGCACCATCGACGAGATCTACCTCGACGACGCCACCGGCGTACCGGAGTGGGCGGCGATACGCACCGGCCTGTTCAGCAGGGACGCCTTCGTCCCCCTGGAACCCAGCGAACTCATCGACGGCGCCCTCCACGTCCCCTTCGAACGCGCCCTCATCAAGGACGCCCCCGACTTCGGCGTGGGCCGCCATCTCTCCCCCGAACAGGAACTCCAGCTCTACCACCACTACGGCCTGGACCTCGCCGCTCCCCCTCCCCTCCCGGACCGCGACTTCGGCAAACTCGCCGGGAACGACAAGCCGGCCTGATCCGCCCCGCTCACCGGCTCTCCGTCCGCATCCCTCCACCGGTCCCCGCGCTCTCGTCCTCCCCGGATCCCCGGGACACCAGCGGCAGCGGCTGCGCCGGCTGCAGAGCCGGGTCGTCGACGCGGAAGGTCCTCACCCGGCCCGGCTCCGAGCCGGGCGTCTCGAAGCGCGCTGTGACCCGGCCCAGCCCGCTGCCCTGCACCCATCCGTGCCCGTACACGTCGTGCCGTACGTCGTGCCCCGCCGGCCAGCGCCGCTCGGCGGGCGTCTCCGGCTCCGGCGCGGGCACGGTCTCGGCCTCCTCGTGCGGGAAGTCGTCGGCGGGTACGCCCGCCGCCTGCGCGAACAGGTCCTCCTGCGTGTAGTCGGCCAGCCCGCTGACCCCGACGCCCAGCAGCCGCACCCCGCCCGTCGTGTCGACCGAGTCCAGCAGCCGCGCGGCCGCCTCCCGCACCACCGCCGGATCGTCCGTGGGGCCCCGCAGCGTCTCGGAGCGGGTGAGGGTCGAGAAGTCGTACCGGCGCACCTTCAGCACGATGGTCCGCCCCGACAGGCCCGCCCCCCGCAGCCTGCGCACGCACCGGTCCGCGAGCCGCCGCACCTCCGTCCCCACCCGCACCCGGTCGTGGATGTCCACGTCGTAGGTGTCCTCGACCGAGACCGACTTGGTCTCCCGCTCGGCCACCACGGGCCGCTCGTCCCGGGCCAGCGCCATCGCGAACAGCGCGTGGCCGTGGGCCTTGCCCAGCAGCCGTACGAGCTCGTCCTCCCCGGCCTCGGCGAGCTCGCCGACCGTGTGGATCCCCGCCCGCCGCAGATGGTCACCGGTCGCCGGTCCGACGCCCGGCAGGGTGCGGACCGGCAGCGGCCCCAGCAGGGCCCGCTCCGTGCCCGGCTCGATCAGCACCAGTCCGTCCGGCTTCGCCTGCTCCGAGGCGATCTTCGCCAGCATCTTGGAGGCCGCGAGCCCCACCGACCCGGTGAGCCCCGTGACCGCCCGTATGTCCGCGCGCAGCTTCGCCCCGGCCAGCCGCGCCGACCGCTCGTCCCAGGCCGTGCCGCCGGCCTCCAGGTCCACGAACGCCTCGTCCAGGCTGAGCGGCTCCACCAGCGGTGACAGGGCCCGCAGCAACTCCATCACCTGCTCGCTGACCGACCGGTAGAGAGCGAACCTCGGCACCAGGTACGCGGCGTTCGGCGCGCGTCGCCGGGCCTGCGCCATGGGCATCGCCGAGTGGACGCCGAAGACTCGTGCCTCGTACGAGGCGGTGGCCACCACACCCCGCGGCCCGAGCCCGCCCACGACGACCGCCTTACCGCGCAGGCTCGGTTTGGACGCCTGCTCCACCGAGGCGAAGAAGGCGTCCATGTCGAGGTGCAGGATCGTGGGCGCGGATCTCACATCTCCGATGCTGCCCTACGCCACTGACAACAGCCGTTCCCGGGCGGCCCCGGACGGCCTCAGACCGCCTTGTTCCGCCGCCGCGCCAGCTCGTCCATCGGGTTGTGCCCGACCAGGGTCTCCCCGGTGTCGACGCGCTCCCCGTGCAGCTGGGACAGCGCGCTCTCCACGTCCCGCCACACCACGCCCACGGCGATGCCGAAGACGCCCTGGCCGCCCTGGAGCAGGGCGTGCACCTCGTCGGACGAGGTGCACTCGTAGACCGTGGCCCCGTCACTCATCAGCGTCATGCGCTCCAGGTCGCTGAAGCCGCGCTCACCCAGATGCCGGACCGCGGTGCGGATGTTCTGCAGGGAGACGCCCGTGTCCAGGAACCGCTTGACGATCTTCAGCACGACGACGTCGCGGAAGCTGTAAAGCCGCTGCGTGCCCGACCCGTGGGCCGGCCGCACGCTCGGTTCGACCAGGCCCGTACGGGCCCAGTAGTCGAGCTGCCGGTAGGTGATGCCGGCGGCGGCGCAGGCCGTGGGCCCCCGGTAGCCGATCTCCTCGGACGCCATGGATGTCGCCCCTCCGCTGCTCGGCACAGCCGTCGGTCGCTGCGGAGCCTGGTCGATCGCACCGCCGTGCGCGGGATGCCCCCCGCTCGAACGGAGCCGGGAGCTCTGGGAAGGGTACGGCCCGCTCGCCCCGAAACCGCGTCCGGGGGCACCCCCAGCCGTACCGTCGCCGCTGCTTCTCACGCCGACCTCCGTCCTTGACCTGCCTCCTCGAAGGTAGGCAGTCACCAAGGGTGCGTCAACGATCGCCACACTCGGCACGCCGAGTGATAATCACCCTAAGAGTGGTTTCTCGTACCCCGTCGCGGGGAACGGCTAGCCGAATGCCCTCGGCGTGAGCCCCGGCGGCCGACCGGGCCGACGGCCGCCCTCACTGGTTACTGGTTCCGAAGTCCTCCGGCGAGATCTGGTCGAGGAACTCGCGGAACTTCTCCACCTCGTCCTCCTGCTCGTCCGGGATGGCGATCCCGGCGTCGTCGAGCACCGTGTCACTGCCGTAGATCGGCGTACCCGTGCGCAGGGCCAGCGCTATGGCGTCGGAGGGGCGGGCACTCACCTCGACCCCGCTGGCGAACACCAGCTCCGCGTAGAAGACACCTTCGCGCAGATCGGTGATGCGTACTTCCGTGAGCTCCTGTCCGACGGCTTCCAGCACGTCCTTGAACAGGTCGTGGGTCAGCGGCCGTGCGGGTGCCATGCCCTGCTGGGCGAAGGCGATGGCCGTCGCCTCCCCCGGTCCGATCCAGATGGGGAGGTAGCGGTCGCCGCCCACTTCACGCAACAGCACGATCGGTTGGTTGGAGGGCATCTCGACCCGGACACCTACGACATCGAGCTCGTTCACACAGTAACCCTAGGCCGTGCCCGGGACGTTTGGGTAGTCGGGCAGGGAACGGGTGGCCGATCCGGGCCCCCGCGCCGCTCCGTCTCAGGGCGGCCGTATCCCGAGTGCCGCCTGCACCAGCGCCGCGTGCAGCTTCATCGTGAGCCCCGCCAGCTCCTTCGTACGCGCCTGCGCGTGGGCCCTGGTCTGCGGGTTCCGGTGGCGCTTCAGCGGGGCGACCACCTGGTCCACCAGACCGGCCTCACGGTCGGCGGCGGCCTTCATCGCCCTCAGATGACGCGGCTCGATCCCGAACCGCCCCAGCTCGGTGATGAGCCCGGCGACGGTGACCGACTCGGCGTCGTACATGCCGTCCTCGACCGGGGCGAGCAGCCCGTACGACTCCCACTCGGCGAGCGTCCGCTCGTCGATGCCGGCCGCGGCCAGCAGTCGGCCGCGCCCGATACGCGCCGCCGTGGCCCCCTCGGCGGCGGGCTCCTGAGCGGTCTCCCCGTCCCCCGGACGGCCCAGCACCGGCAGCTGGACGGCCTCACCGCGCTCCATGGCGTCGAGGTGCTCACGGATCACCTTGAGCGGCAGGTAGTGATCGCGCTGCATGCGCAGCACATGGCCGAGGCGCTCGACGTCCCCGGCGCTGAACTTGCGGTACCCCGACGGGGTCCGCTGCGGCTCGATCAGCCCCTCCGACTCCAGGAAGCGGATCTTGGAGATGGTGACCTCGGGAAACTCCTCGCGCAGCACGCCCAGCACCGTGCCGATGCTCATCAGTCCGGTGCCCGCGGCGGCGGCGCCGTCGTCGGCACCGCCGCTCGGTGTCTGAACCATGAACCTTCCCTGGGGTCCCCCGGACGGATCCGGGGAGGTCAGTAGCCCCGCTGGCTCGCGTAGAAGACCAGCCGGTACTTGCCGATCTGCACCTCGTCGCCGTTGGCCAGGGCGACCTGGTCGATCCGCTCACGGTTGACGTACGTCCCGTTCAGGCTGCCCACGTCGGCCACCGTGAAGGAGCCGTCCGGGCCGCGCCGGAACTCCACGTGCCGACGGGAGACCGTCACGTCGTCCAGGAAGATGTCGCTCTGCGGATGACGCCCGGCCGTGGTCAGGTCGCCGTCCAGCAGGAAGCGGCTGCCCGAGTTCGGCCCGCGGCGCACGACCAGGAGCGCGGAACCCACCGGCAGCGCGTCGACGGCCGCCTGCGCCTCGGGAGAGAGCATCGGCGTCGGCGTCTGACCGGTGGCCTCCGCGTCGTAGGCCTCGAGACCGGAGATCGAGATCGTGGACGTCGTCTCCGAGGGGCGCTCCGGGGTGACTCCGGGCCTCAGCGGCGCGCCGCAGTTGGAGCAGAAGCGGCTGTTCTCCGCGTTGCGGTTGCCGCACCTCGTACACACCAGGGCCGACATGGACGGATCCTCCTGCCGCGGCTGCCCTCCGGGGGCGTGGGACGCGTACGGGTCGGAGAACTCTCCACCCGTACCTGAGGTCGACGGTTGCCCGAAACCTATGCCGCCCGACTGTGCGGGGTCAACGGACGGCGCGCCCTGACCCACCTGGTCCCGGTACAGCGGACGCTGACCTTCCGCCTCAGGCTGTGCGCGATGGCGAGCGGTCGCGTTGTCGCTGCCCTCTCGCCGCGCGCTCTTGCCGAACAACTTCGCAAACAACTTCACGGGCGATTCCCCTTGACCGAAACAGACCCGCCCGTGGGGCAGGACGAACCCTGACTGAACACATTGGCCGACCCGGACATCTTCACAACGTCCGCCTCCGCCAGACAGTTTCCACCACGCACCACCCATTCGGTGCGCCGACCCCCCGCAACCTCATGCCCTCGCCGGACGCCCCGCATGCACCCCCGGTTCACTGGGAGGACGACCGAGCGTAGTCAGGCCGCTTCACCACCCGCAAGGCATCCACGACGATCTTGGTCGACCGCTCCACGGTAACGGTGGCCTGTTCCTTCTCGAGAGTCTGCACCACGCCTCCGGGGATGTTGAGCGCCGGCTCGAGGTCCTGCGGCTTGCCGATGACCTTGAAACGATAAGGCGTGGTGATCTTGTTCCCGTCCACGGCGACACCGTTCCCGGAGTCCGTCAGGTAGGTGCCCGCCACCACCCGCACATCGTTCACCTGGATCGCCTCGGCACCGGCCGCGCGCAGTTCCTGGACGGCGTCGAGCAGCATGTCCGCCTCGACCGTCCCCTTCGTGTCCTCGATGGTCATCGTGATCCCGGGCCCCTGCGCGGCCACGGTGCCCGCCAGCACACCGAGTTGCCGCTCCTTCTCGATCGTCTGCTTTCGGGCCTCCTCGGCCTGGTCGGAGCTGTTCTCCAGCTCGTCGCGCTGCTTCTCGAGTCCCTGCTTCTCGTCCTCAAGACGCTCTGTGCGGTCGTCGAGTTCATCGAGGATGCGCACAAGATCTTCCTGGCGTGCCCCGCGCAGCGCGCTGTCACCGTCGCTGTTGGACGCCACCTGGACGGCAAGACCGAAACCGAGACCGAACAGCAGAAGGGCGACGATCAGTTGGGCCCGGGTCACCCGCGGCGGCCACAGCCCGTTCACCAGCCGCTGTCGGCCGGTCAGCCCCGAGGGCTCCGGAACGGGCTCCTCCGCCGGTGTGGGCGCCTTCGCGGGCGCTTCGGCGGGCACCTCCGCGGGCAGTTCCCTGCGCAGCCCGGCCAGGGGCGAGGCGTCCGGGGCGGGCCGGGGCGGGGATACCGCCGGGCGCGTCGTCTCGTCGGATTCGTGCTCACTCATCGGCCTCACGCCCGGAACACGTGCCGGCGGATCGCCGCGGCGTTGGAGAAGATACGGATACCGAGGACCACGACGACACCCGTGGACAGCTGGGCCCCCACGCCGAGCTTGTCGCCGAGGAACACGATCAGTGCGGCGACGACGACGTTCGACAGGAACGAGACCACGAAGACCTTGTCGTCGAAGATGCCGTCGAGCATGGCCCGCAGACCTCCGAACACGGCGTCGAGCGCCGCGACGACGGCGATCGGCAGGTAAGGCTCGACGACCGCCGGAACCTCGGGCCGGACCAACAGTCCGGCCACGACTCCCACGACGAGGCCCAGTACGGCGATCACGATGTGCCCTTCTCGGTTATCGGCTGTGCGGTACGTACGATCACACTCGGTGCGGCGGGCAGCCGGACGTCGTCCTCCACGGAGAGGGCCGTCCGGATCCCGTAGTTCTCTTGCAAGGCATGCAGATACAGCCCGTCCGCGCTGTTCTGGAACCGGTCGCTCAGCTCCCCGCCGTCCCCCACCGCGAGCACCGTGTACGGCGGCACCAGCGGTCTGTTGTCGACCAGTATCGCGTCTCCCGCGGCCCTGATCGCCGACAGGGCGGTCAGCCGCTGCCCGTTGATGGAGACGGCCTCGGCACCGGACTCCCACAGACCGTTGACCACACGCTGCATGTCACGGTCACGGACCCGCCCGGTGTCGGAGAAGCCGGTGGTCGACCGCGGGCCGCCGTCGCCGCCCGTACTCGCGTCCTTGGCGTCGTTCACCACGAGCCGCACGCCGGGCCCGTGCACCGCGACGGCGCCGGACAGGATGCCCACCAGCGCGGACCGGTCGCCTCCGCTGTCCCGGAGCGCCTCGCGCTGCCGTGCGCTCACGTCCGCGCGCAGTTCGTCGACGCTGTCCTCGAGCTTGTCCGCGGCCTGGGTCTCCTGGTCGATCCGGTCGATCAGCTCTTCGCGCTCCTTGGCGACGACGGGAGCCGCGACCCGGGCCTGAGCGGCCCCGACGGTCACGATCAGGGCGGCGAACACCAGGCCGACGGCGAGCCCCAGCCTCGCCCTGAGGGTCTTCGGCATGCCGCCATCGCCGGAGGTCTTCCTCCGCGCGGCGGCCTCGGCGTATCCGTCGTCGAGGCTGTGGTCCATGACGTTGGTGAGCAACGACATGGAGGCGTCCGGGCGCGCGGGCCGCGCGGGTGTGCTCCGAACGGGGGGTTGCTGCGGCATGCCGCACATCGTCGCACGCCGCGGCCACTACCTCCGAACGGACCTACCGGCGTGCCGGACAGGCCCCGTTGAGGACGCTTGTCCGGCACGCACGCGTACCGCTCGTTCTACCGCCGGCGCCGACCACTCACCGGCCCGCGCTGTCCACGACCGCGGACCACTCGTCGAGCAGGGCCTGTGCGGAGGCGTCGTCGGGGCCCTCGGCCCACAGATGGGTGACCGCCTCGGCCGGGTCGGGCAGCACCATCACCCAGCGGCCGTCGGTCTCCACCACCCGCACGCCGTCGGTGGTGTCCACGAACCGGTCTCCGGCCGCCTCCACGACCCGCCGCATCACCAGGCCCTTGACGGCCCACGGGGTCGCCAGGTCCCGCTTGAGCACATGCGCCCGCGGGATGCGCGCGTCGATCTGGCTGAGCGTGAGCTGGGTGCGCGCCACCAGCCCGATGAGCCGCACGAAGGCCGCGGTGCCGTCGTAGACGCTGCTGAACTCCGGGACGATGAAGCCGCCCTTGCCGTCACCGCCGAAGATCGTCCCTTCCTCTCCGCCCACGCGTGTGAGGTCGTCGGGCGAGGTGGTCGTCCATTCGACCTGCGTGCCGTGATAGGCCGCGACCTGCTCGGCGATCCTGGTGGTGGTCACCGGGAGCGCCACCCGGCCGCTGCGCCGCTCGGAGGCGATGAGGTCGAGCATCACGAGGAGCGACCGGTCGTCCTCGATGATCCGCCCCTTCTCGTCGACGAGGGACAGCCGCTCACCGACGGGGTCGAACCGTACGCCGAAGGCGGCGCCGGAGGACGCCACGATCTCCCCGAGCCGGACCAGCCCCGAGCGCCGCATGTCGGCCGTCTCGGTCGGCCTGGACTCGTCGAGACCGGGGTTGATGGTCAACGAGTCGACGCCCAGTTTGCCGAGCAGGCTCGGCAGCACCAGGCCGGCACTGCCGTTGGAGGCGTCGACGACCACCTTGAGTCCGGACTCCGCGATACCGGTGATGTCGACGTTACGCAGCAGCGAGCCCGTGTACGAGTCGAAGACACTGGCCGGGAAGTGCAAGTCCCCGATCTCCCCGGGGAACGCGCGCCGGTACTCCTGCCGCGCGAACACCCGGTCCAGCTTCCGCTGGCTGCCCTGGGAGAGGTCGGCGCCCTGCCCGTCGAAGAACATGATGTCGACGGAGTCCGGCACCCCGGGTGTCGTCCGGATCATGATGCCGCCCGCGCTGCCCCGCGCGGTCTGCTGCCGCGCCACGGGCAGCGGCACGTTCTCCAGGTCCCGTACGTCGATGGCGCTGGCCTGCAGCGCGGAGATGACCGCCCGCTTCAGCGCACGGGCACCACGGGAGTGGTCGCGGGCCGTGGTGACGGTCGAGCCCTTCTTCAGCGTCGTCGCGTACGCGCCGGCCAGCCGCACCGCGAGTTCCGGTGTGATCTCGACGTTCAGGATCCCGGACACGCCCCGGGCACCGAAGAGATGTGCCTGTCCTCTGGACTCCCAGATCACCGAGGTATTGACGAACGCGCCCGCCTCGATGGTCTTGAACGGGTAGACCCGTACATTGCCCTGGACGATCGATTCCTCACCGATCAGGCACTCGTCACCGATGACGGCGCCGTCCTCGATCCGTGCCGCGCGCATGATGTCGGTGTTCTTGCCGACGACACAGCCCCGCAGATTGCTGTGCGGTCCGACATACACGTTGTCGTGGACGACGGCCTTGTGCAGGAAGGCACCGCTCTTCACGACGACGTTGGACCCCACGACCGTGTGTTCGCGGATCTCCGCACCGGCCTCGACCTTGGCGTAGTCGCCGATGTAGAGCGGCCCGCGCAGCACGGCGTCGGGGTGCACTTCGGCTCCCTCGGCGACCCAGACGCCCGGGGAGATCTCGAAGCCGTCGATGTCGACGTCGACCTTGCCCTCCAGGACGTCGGCCTGCGCCTTCACATAGCTCTCGTGCGTGCCGACATCCTCCCAGTAGCCCTCGGCGACATAACCGTAGACGGGCTTGCCTTCCTTCATCAGCTGCGGGAAGACATCACCGGACCAGTCGACGGGCACATCGGGGTCGACGTAGTCGAAGACCTCGGGCTCCATGACGTAGATGCCGGTGTTCACCGTGTCGGAGAAGACCTGCCCCCAGGTCGGCTTCTCAAGGAAACGCTCGACCTTTCCTTCCTCGTCCACGATGGTGATGCCGAATTCCAGCGGATTGGGGACGCGGGTCAGGCAGACCGTGACCAGGGCGCCCTTTTCCTTGTGGAAATTGATCAGCTCGGTGAGATCGAAGTCGGTGAGGGCATCGCCGGAGATGACGAGGAAAGCGTCGTCCTTCAGTGCCTCCTCGGCGTTCTTCACGCTCCCGGCGGTACCGAGTGGCTTCTCCTCATTGGCATAGGTGAGCTCCATTCCGAGCTCTTCGCCATCACCGAAGTAGTTCTTGACGAGTGACGCAAGGAACTGGACGGTCACAACGGTTTCGTTGAGCCCATGCTTTTTGAGCAACCGCAGAACATGCTCCATGATCGGCCTGTTGGCCACCGGCAGGAGCGGCTTGGGCATGCTTGAGGTCATGGGGCGAAGGCGAGTGCCTTCACCCCCGGCCATCACGACGGCCTTCATGTCGGAAGCGTCCTCCTCGAAGAGACGACGGTCTGACCGACTTCACCCGCCAGGACTGGCCGACACTTTTACAGTGCGGGCCGCCGCGCCACGATGCGCGTGCTGATCAGCGAGTTCAATCGGTCACAGCGTCCGCACGAACCAGACGGCGGACTTGGACCACGTAAAGCACTCCTGCCCACCAATACAGAGTTGTACCCCATCCGGCGAACGCCCAGCCGAAAATAGCAGCGAGTGACGAGATCCAGCCAGTTCCGTCACTGAGCAGGAGCAGCGGGAAGGCGTACATCAGGTTGAAGGTGGCGGCCTTCCCCAGGAAGTTCACCTGCGGCGGCGGATAGCCGTGCCGCCGAAGGATGCCCACCATGACCAGGAGGACCAGCTCACGCGCCAGCAGAACGATGGTCAGCCAGAGGGGCAGGATCTCGCGCCAGGTGAGGCCGACCAGCGTCGAAAGAATGTAGAGCCGGTCGGCGGCGGGGTCGAGCAGCCGGCCGAGGCTGCTGATCTGGTTCCACCGTCGCGCCAGCTTGCCGTCCAGGTAGTCGCTGACGCCGCTGAGGGCCAGCACCAGGAGGGCCCAGCCGTCGCTCTTCGGGCCGCCGAACTCCGGCCTGAGGATCATCCACAGGAACAGCGGTACGCCAACGAGCCGTGCCATGCTGAGCATGTTCGGGATGGTGAGGACGCGGTCTGTCTGGACCCGCGTCTCCTGGACCTCCACCCGGGATCCTCCTGTGGGAAACGTGTCGATGCTGCACCGACCTTACCTCAACGCAAAAAAGCTCTGGCTCTCGGGCATACGCCCGAGAGCCAGAGCTCTAAAAGAAGTTCGGCGGCGTCCTACTCTCCCACAGGGTCCCCCCTGCAGTACCATCGGCGCTGTAAGGCTTAGCTTCCGGGTTCGGAATGTAACCGGGCGTTT